>JAEWJH010000092.1 GCA_023386635.1 Pseudomonadota bacterium | reverse complement strand
CTCCAGCAGGGTGTGCGAGAGCTGCGTGATGGCGAACACGAACACCAGGTCGAAGAACAGTTCGACATTGGTGACCCGGGCATGCGCGTGCTCGCCGCGAGCCCGCAGCAGGTTGCGTCGTGCGCCTGTCAGCATGATGATCCGCCCCGATTCAGGAGCATTTTAATGGGTGTTATCGTGTTCGCCAGCCTGAACAGGGTGAACCGGGCCGCGGGACGCGCGTTATCGCCCGAATGATGTGAGGAGGACAGGATGGCGGGGTTCGAGAAACACAGCGGCGGCTGCCACTGCGGTGCGGTCCGCTTCGAGGCCGAGGTCGACCTCGGCAATACCATGACCTGCAACTGCTCGATCTGCCAGAAGCGCGGTTCGATCCTCACCTTCACCACGCCGGACAAATTCAGGCAGCTCAAGGGCGAGGACGCGCAGACCGAATATCGCTTCAACAAGCATGCCATCGCGCATCTGTTCTGCAAGACGTGCGGGATTCTGTCGTTTGCCAAGGGCAAGACGCCGGACGGCAAGGAGATGATCGCGGTGAACGCCCGCAGCCTCGATGATCTCGATATCGGCACGCTCTCGCCGAAGCAGGTCGACGGCCGCAGTTTCTGACCTGTAGCCTTCCCAAAAGCAAAATGCCCCGCGAGAGCGGGGCATTTGAAGGGACGGAGCGAAGCCTTATTCGTCTTGGTCCTCGGACTTCTTGTCGCCGCCCAGCTGCTTGAGCTTGGCGAATACCGCGCTGACGTCCATGTCACCGCCCGGCTTGCTGTCGCTCTCGCTCTTGGCTGCCGCGGCTTCGGCTTCCTTGCGCGCGGTGGTTTCGGCGGCGGAGAGCAGCGTCGCACCGGCGGCGGCGGTCGGCGGCTTTTCCTTGTTGGCGCGGTTCACTTCCATGTCCAGCTCGGTCTGGGTGGTGAGGCCGAGCGTCACCGGGTCCATCGGCGCCAGCGTCGCCGCGTTCCAGTGGGTCCGGGTGCGGATCGCGGTGATGGTCGACTTGGTGGTGCCGACGAGGCGCATGATCGCCGCATCCTTGAGTTCGGGATGGTTGCGCAACAGCCAGAGGATCGCGTTCGGACGGTCCTGACGGCGCGACACCGGCGTATAGCGCGGACCCTTGCGGCCGCGGCCGGTCTTGGCGGCGCTGGTCAGCGGCACCGTCGGCTCCTTGAGCTTCAGGTTGATGCTCGGATCGGCCTCGGCGGCGGCGATCTGCTCGCGGGTGAGCTGGCCCATCAGCACCGGATCGGTGCCCTTGATGCCCTGGGCGGCATCCCCGTCGGCGATGGCGCGGACTTCGAGCGGATGCAGGTTGCAGAACTGTGCGATCTGGTCGAACGACAGCGCGGTGTTCTCGACCAGCCACACGGCAGTGGCTTTCGGCATCAGCGGAGCAGGGGTCATATCGGCCTCCGAACGGCGTTTAACGCAAAGCTTTCCCGCGCTCCGCCCACCCTTCCGGGCGAAGCATCAGACCATCGGCGATGATCGGAAAGTGCCCGGAATATAGGGTTGTGGCCGGGAGGGCGCAACAGAAACCGCGGCAAAAACAGCCCCTTGGCGCGGCTTTGGCACTCCTGGGCGGCTCTCTGGCTTGACAGGGGAACACCGGGCGTCCCATGTCGAGACGTCACGTTGGGACGGAATTTTACCCCTTTCCGGGGCGAAAATTTTCCCTGGAGGGCGATTTCCCCGCTCAGGGGACGTTTGATGGACGACAATGCCTGAGATGGACGCAAAACCGGCTCTGACCGTCCTGCTGTGCTCACCGCGCGGGTTCTGCGCCGGCGTGGTGCGGGCGATCGATTCGGTCGAGCGGGCTTTGGCGCTCTACGGGCCGCCGGTCTATGTCCGTCATGAGATCGTCCATAACCGTTACGTGGTCGACAGCCTGCGCGCCAAGGGAGCGATTTTCGTCGAAGAACTCGACGAGATTCCCGAGACCACCGCGCCGGTGATCTTCTCGGCCCATGGGGTCGCCAAACTGGTGCCGGATGAGGCGGCGCGGCGGAACCTGTTCGCGCTCGACGCGACCTGTCCGCTGGTGACCAAGGTGCATCGCGAGGCTGAGATTCACCACAAGCGCGGCCGCCAGATCATCCTGATCGGTCATCGCGGACATCCCGAAGTGGTCGGTACCATGGGGCAATTGCTGGACGGCGCAGTGTCGCTGGTCGAGACGCTGGAGGACGCGGCGGTATTCGCACCGCGCGATCCGCAGCATCTCGCTTATGTGACGCAGACCACGCTGTCGCTCGACGACACCGCCGAGATCGTCGCGCTGCTGCGCCGTCGCTTCCCGGCGATGGTCGGGCCGCACAAGGAAGACATTTGCTACGCCACCACCAACCGGCAGGAAGCGGTGAAAAAGGTCGCGCCGCTGGTCGATGCGATGATCGTCGTCGGCTCGCCGAACTCGTCAAACTCGCAGCGCTTGCGCGAGGTGGCGGAGCGCTCCGGCTGTCCGCGCGCGATGCTGGTGCAACGCGCGGTCGATCTCGACTGGTCGCAGTTCGGCAACATCCGCTCGCTCGGCATCACCGCCGGCGCGTCTGCGCCGGAGGTGCTGGTCGAGGAGATCATCGATGTCTTCGCGCAACGCTACGCGGTGAAGGTCGATACCGTGTCCGCCGCCGATGAAGACGTGTTCTTCCCGCTGCCGCGCACGTTGCGCGACGCGGGCGGTCCGCAGGCCGCGGAGTAGGCGATGGCGGTCTATACCGATGTCGGGGTCGACGACCTCGAGCGCTTCCTCGCCGGATACGATATCGGCACCTTGCTGTCGTACAAGGGCATCGCCGAAGGCGTGGAGAATTCCAACTTCCTCGTCCATACCTCCTCCGCCAACTTCATCCTGACGCTGTACGAGAAGCGCGTCGCGGCGAAGGATCTGCCGTTCTTCCTCGGCCTGATGGAGCATCTGGCGCGGCGCGGCATCACCTGTCCGCAGCCGGTGAAGAACCGTGCGGGCGGCATGCTCGGCACGATCGCCGGCCGCCCGGCGGCGATGGTGACGTTCCTCGAAGGCATGTGGATCCGCCGTCCGTCGGCGGCGCACTGCGCGGCAGTCGGCGAAGCGCTCGGCAAATTGCATCTCGCCGGGCAGGATTTCCCGATGCAGCGCCGGAATGCGCTGTCGGTCGACGGCTGGCGGCCGCTCTACGAGCAGGCGAAAGCGGGCGCCGACGGCGTGCATGCCGGGCTTGGCGAAATCATCGCGTCGGAGCTTACATCGCTGGAGAAGAGCTGGCCGCGCGGTCTGCCGGACGGCGTGATCCACGCCGATCTCTTCCCGGACAATGTATTCTTCCTCGGCGCGGATCTGTCCGGCCTGATCGACTTCTATTTCGCCTGCACCGACATGTTGGCGTACGACGTCGCAATATGTCTCAACGCCTGGTGCTTCGAGCCGGATCAGTCGTTCAACGTCACCAAGGGCCGCGCGTTGCTCAAAGGCTACGAGAAGGCGCGCGCGCTGACGGCGTCGGAACGCGACGCGCTGCCGGCGCTGGCGCGTGGCGCCGCGATGCGGTTCCTGTTGACGCGGCTGGTCGACTGGCTGGCGGTCCCCGCCGGCGCGCTGGTCAAGCCGAAGGACCCGATCGAATATTTCCGCAAGCTGCGCTTCCACCGCGCGGTGAAGACCGCGGCGGATTACGGCCTCTCATGAGTTCAGGTCGTGTGACGATCCACACCGATGGCGCCTGCTCCGGCAATCCGGGGCCGGGCGGCTGGGGCGCCATCCTTGAATTCGGCGACCACAAAAAGGAAATGAAGGGCGGCGAGGCGCACACCACCAACAACCGCATGGAGTTGATGGGCGCGATTTCGGCGCTGGAGGCGTTGAAGAAGCCGTGCCCGGTCGACCTCTATACCGACAGCCAGTATCTGCGGAACGGGATCATGAGCTGGATCCACGGCTGGAAGAAGAACGGCTGGCGCACCGCCGACAAGAAGCCGGTGAAGAATGTCGATCTCTGGCAGCGGCTTGAAACAGCGCTCGGTCAGCACGAGGTCAAGTGGCACTGGGTGAAGGGACACGCCGGCCACGATCTTAACGAGCGGGCCGACGAACTCGCGCGCGAGGCGATCGCCGAGATCAGGGCCGCGCGGAAGAGCTGATGGCATTCGGTCCTTCCGGGGCGCTCGCGATAGCGAGCAAACCCGGGATGCGGATGAACCGGCAGTTTTTGTGTTCTGAATTCCGGATCGTCACCGACGCGCGTGCGCGCTTTGGTGACGTCCGGAATGACGCGGGAATGATATCAGAGCTGCTTCAGCAGCGTCTCGCCGCCGGACACGGTGCACGCGCCGGGCGACTCCTCGATGTTCAGCGTCTTCACCACGCCGTCCTCGACGATCATCGAATAGCGCTTGGAGCGGGTGCCGAGGCCACGGCCGGATGCATCGAAATCCATGCCGATCGCCTTGGCGAACTGCGCGTTGCCATCGGACAGCGCCTCGACCTTGCCGTCGGCGCCGGTGTCCTTGATCCACTGGCTCAGCACGAACGGGTCGTTGACGGCGGTCATGACGATGGTCGAGACGCCTTTTGCCTTGATGGCGTCGGTGTTCTTGATGAAGCTCGGCATGTGCATGTTGGAACAGGTCGGCGTGTAGGCGCCCGGCAGACCGAACAGCGCGACCTTCTTGCCCTTGAACACCTCGTCGGTGGTCTTGGGTTGCGGGCCTTCACCGGTCATCACATAAAATGTGGTGCTGGGCAGCTTGTCACCGACCTTGATCGTCATGGCATCCTCTCAACTGACAAAGGGCAAAAGAAGTGTTCGCAGAATAACGTGCGTGCGGGATTAGTCGAGGCGTGCTGGAACCTCGATGGCCTTGTCGCCGGCGACGACGGTGAGCAGCAGGGTCGCGCCTTTGGCCGTTGCGCCGCTCGGCAGTCCGTCGAGGTCAAAGGTGAAGCGGCGCGGCGTCGTAGCGGCTGGCTGTGGCTGCGGGATCGGCAGCGCCCACGCGGGCGTCGGCCCTTCGGCGAACAATTCCACCGGCGTATCGGCAGGCGCGGCAACGGTGACATTGACCTGCGGCTTCGCGCCCGGCGTCACGCTGACCGACTGGACGGCGAGCGGCGCGGCGTCTCCGATCCTCGCCTGTACCGGAATGCGCTTGCGCGCCTCGGCAAGTCGTGGTTCGGGGCTCGCCTGCGGTTGCAGCGCGAGCTCGGCTTTCGCCTGCTCGGGCACGCACAGCTTTTCGCAGACGGCGTAATCGAGTTCGAGCCGGAGCGTCACCGGCTGTTTCGGATCGCGTGGCGTGACGGTGAGCGGAAACACCACGCCCTGCTTGTAGCCGATCGAGGTGCCGCTGCCGTCGGCGAAGGCGTGCGGCGCCGGCCAGGCGACCACGACCGAGGCGACATTGTCGGATTTGCTGAAATCGAAATTCGGCGGCACGCCGGAGTCGCCCGGATAGCGCCAGTAGGTTTTCCAGCCGGGGCCGAGCGTTATCCCGACGCCGGCCTGCCAGAGACCGTCCGCGCCGCGCGGGCCGCCGATCAGACTGACCTGCGAACGCGGGTCGGCGGGCGCGGCAAACGTGGTCGAGGCAAGGGTGGCAAAGCCGAGCAGGGCAATAGCGACAAGACGCATCATGGCCGTGGATTTAGGCGCCACAAGCCGCACAGGCCACTGAATTCATCGTGAGAAGGACGAAAAGTGCGTCATTTCGGCAGTTTGGCGCCCAGTTGGCCTTGCGTAGGCCCTGATCTCGTCCAACATGCAGGGTAAAGGGCGAGTCACGAACGATCTGGAGATGGTATTGCCCCGCAAAGGTGGACGCAAAGGCGCTCTGGAGAAAGCCAGCGGCTTTCTCGACGGGCAGATGCTCGTGGCGATGCCGGCGATGAATGACGAGCGGTTCAACCGCAGCGTGATTTATATCTGCGCCCATTCGTCCGAGGGGGCGATGGGCATCATCGTCAATCACCCCGCACCGAACATCAGCTTCCCCGAACTGCTGGTTCAGCTCGACGTGATTGCCGATGGCGAAGGCATCCAGTTGCCGAACCAGGCCGAGACGGTGCGCGTGCTCAAGGGCGGGCCGGTCGAGACCGGCCGCGGCTTCGTGCTGCACTCCGCCGACTATGTCGTCGAGGACGCGACTTTGCCGATCGACGACGGTGTGTGCCTGACGGCGACGCTCGACATCCTCAAGGCAATCGCCAGCGGCGAGGGCCCGCGCAGCGCCGTGCTGGCGCTCGGCTATGCCGGCTGGGCGCCGGGGCAGCTCGAGCAGGAAATCCAGAGCAACGGCTGGCTGCATTGCCCGGCCGATCCGGAATTACTGTTCGGTCCGAACGTCGAGCAGAAATACAATCGCGCGCTGCAGAAGATCGGCATCCATCCCGGCATGCTGTCGAGCGACGCCGGCCACGCCTGAGATTTCAATCGATCAGCGCGCCACCGCCGCGACGACCTGTTCGCCGGTCAGCAGCCGCGTCGCTTCCTCGGCCGTCATCGGTTCCCCGAACGCATAGCCCTGCGCGTATTCGCAGCCGAGCTGATAAAGCTCGACCGCATCGGAATCCGTCTCCGCGCCTTCGGCCACCACGTCCATGCGCAGATCGTGCGCCAGCGAGATGATCGAACGCAGGATCACCGGCCGCGTGCCGCGATTGGTGGTGCGCACGAACGACTGGTCGATCTTGATGGTGTCGAACGGAAAACGCTGCAGATAGGCGAGCGACGAATGGCCGGTGCCGAAATCGTCGAGCGCGAGGCCGGCGCCGAGATCGCGAATGCGGGTCAGCAGTTGCGCCGCGTGTTCGGGGTTTTCCATCACCAGCGACTCGGTGAGTTCGAGCTTGAGCGTGCCGCGCACCAGCGGCGTGCGCGCCAGCACCGTGCGCAGGTCGTGCAGCAGATCCTGCCGCAGCAATTGTCGTGACGAGACATTGACGCTGGCGAACACCGGATCGCCCTCGCGCTCGAGGCGCTGCCAGACCGCGAGTTGCCGCGCGGTGCGCTCCAGCATGAACAGGCCGAGATCGACGATCAGCCCGATCTCCTCGGCGATGGAGATGAATTCGGCCGGCGCCATGCGGCCGAGCTTCGGATGATCCCAGCGCGCCAGCGCCTCGAATCCGGCGATGGCGCGATCCTCGAGCCGGATGATCGGCTGGTAATAGACCGTGATTTCCTCGCGTTCGATGGCGCGGCGCAGTTCGGATTCGAGCGTCAGCCGGTCGGTCTTGCGCGAGCGCATCGCCGGCTTGAACATTTCGATGCGGTCCCCGCCGATCCGCTTGGCGTGATACATCGCCAGTTCCGCGTCCTTGATCAGCTCTTCGTTGCGCTGCGGCTGGTCGTCGGTCATGGCGAGGCCGATCGACGCGGTCAGGAAGATTTCACGGTCGTTGAAGGTGATCGGCGCGCGCACTGCGCGGCGCAATGTCTCCGCGAACGCATTGACGCGCGGCGGCTCGCGGTCGGAGACGAGGATCAGCGCGAACTGGTCGCCGGATAAGCGCGCCAGCGTGTCCTGCGGCTTGAGCAGACGGCCGAGGCGGCGCGCCATGGTCAAGAGGATCGAGTCACCGACCGCCATGCCGACGGAATCGTTCACCTGCTTGAAGCGATCGAGATCGATCACCATCACGGTCGGACGGATGGTCGAATCCGTGCGCGAGAAATTGAGGGCTGCTTCCAGCCGGTCGAGGAACAGTTCGCGGTTCGGCAGGCCGGTGAGGTTGTCGTGCACCGCATCGAACAGCAGCCGGTCCTCGGAATTCTTGAACTCGGTGATGTCGGTCAGCGTGCCGACCAGCCGCACCACTTCTCCATCGGAGCCGACGACCGGCCGCGCCTTGAGCGCGAACCAGACGTAATGGCCCTCGGCCGTGCGCATGCGCAGGTCTTGGGTCAGCCGTCCGCGGCGCTGCTCCAGCAGGCTGTCGATGGCGGTGCGGAAGCGGTCGCGGTCGAGCGGGTGCAGCACGTCGAGCCACAGCACGGCGGGGCCTTCCAGCGCGCCGCGCTTGAGGCCGAGCATCTGCTCGGTCTCCGGGCTGGTGAACACCTTGTCGGCCGAGACATCCCAGTCCCACACCATGTCGCCGGCGCCGGTCAGCGCCAGCGCGCGCCGTTCGATGTCGGTGACGGGGCCTTGGGTGATGCCGCCGGCAAAGGCGTGCTGCATCACCGTGAAGCCGATCAGCATCACGATCAGCACGAGACCGCCGAGCAAAGCCGGGCCGATGATGTCGTTGGTCACCGCCCCGGTGACGGTGAGCGCGCTGGCGATGGTCCAGAATACCAGCAAGAGCCAGGTGGGGATCAGCAGCACCGCGCGGTCGAAGCCGTGGGTCGAGAGATAGACGACCAGCGCGAAGCCGACCACGGCGACGGTGCCGAGCGACATGCGGGCGATGCCCGACGCGATCGGCGGATTGAACAGCGCGACCGCGACCAGCGCGGCGAGCATCGCCAGCCAGCCGAGCGTGATGTGCATGTAACGCACATGCCAGCGGTTGAGATTGAGATAGGCGAACAGGAATACGAGCAGCGTCGCGGCGAGGATCGCTTCGCCGCCGGCACGCCACACCCGTTCCGCGCGCGCGGACAGGTCGAACACCTTGCCCCAGAATCCGAAATCGTTGCCGATATAGATCAGCACCGCCCAGCCGAGCGCGGCGGCGGCGGGGAACATGACGCTGCCCTTCACCACGAACAGGATCGTCAGGAACAGTGCGAGCAGGCCGGAAATGCCGATGACGATGCCGTAGTACAGCGTGAAGCTGTTGACCTTGTCCTTGTAGGCATCGGGCTCCCACAAATAGATCTGCGGCAGGCGATCGCTGCGCAATTCGGCGACGAAGGTGATTACCGTGCCCGGGTCGAGCGTGACGCGGAAGATGTCGGAGTTGTTGGCGTCCTGCCGGTCCGGCCGGTCGCCCGACGACGGCGTGATCGAGACGACGCGGGACAGGCCGAGATCCGGCCAGAACAGGCCGGAGCCGACCATGCGGTAATGCGGCACGACGATCAGCCGGTCGATCTGCTCGTCGCCGTTGTTGGCGAGCGCGAACACCGCCCAGTTGTTGGAGCCTTCGCGGGCGCGAACCTCGATGCGGCGCACGATGCCGTCGGCGCCCGCGGCGGTCGAAACCTGGATGCGGTCGCTCTCGGTGCGCTGACGCTGCACGGCGTCGGTGAGGTCGATGGCCGGCACGTCGGTGCGCACGTTCACGGCGTCGAGCGCGTGCGCGGGGGGTGCACCGGCGAGGCCGGCGCACACCAACAGTGCCACAGCGATCAGCGTCGCCAGCGCGGCGCGCAGCAGATTCAAACCTCGACCTCCAGCCGGACCATGCGTCCGACAATAAGCTGTTCGGATTTCAAAGAAATTCCGAAGTTCCCTTCATCCCCAGGCCGATCTAAGCGGTCACATTGCGCCGATTTCACGGCCGGAATTCTGGTGTCTCATAGGCCGATCGGCGGGTCTCCCCAACCCGGTATGCAGCCCTCGGGAGCAATCTACAGGGTCAGGACGATTTTGCCGATATGGGCGCTGGACTCCATCCGGGCGTGGGCGGCCGCGGCCTCGCGCAGCGGGAAGGTCGAATCCATGATCGGCTTCACCGTGCCGGCAGCGATCAGCGGCAACACCTGCTGCTCGATCGCCTTGGCGATCGCGCCCTTGTCGGCGACGGAGCGCGAGCGCAGCGTCGAGCCGGTGTGGTGCAGGCGCTTGAGCATGATGCGGCGGAAATCCACGGTCGCCTTGGGCGAACCCAGGAACGCGATCTGCACGATGCGGCCTTCGACGCCGGCGGCTTCGTAGTTGCGTTCGATATAGTCGCCGCCGACCATGTCGAGGATCACGTCGGCGCCCTTGCCGTCGGTCGCGGCTTTCGTCGCGGCGACGAAGTCTTCGGTCTTGTAGTTCACCGCGACGTCGGCGCCGAGCTTGCGCGCGGCCTCGCACTTCTCCGCCGAACCGGCGGTGGTGATCACGCGCGCGCCGAATTGCTTGGCGAGCTGGATCGCAACGGTGCCGATGCCCGACGTGCCGCCATGCACCAGCAGCGTTTCGCCGCGCTTGAGCGCGCCGCGCTCGAACACGTTGTGCCAGACGGTGAAGAAGGTTTCCGGGATCGCCGCCGCTTCCACCATCGAGAGGCCTGCGGGAATCGGCAGCGCATGGTTTTCATAAACGAGGCAGTATTCGGCATAACCGCCGCCGACGACGAGCGCCATCACCTTGTCACCGGTCTTCCAGCGCGTCACGCCGCTGCCGAGCGCGACGACTTCACCGGCGATCTCGAGGCCCGGTGTTTCCGGCGCGCCTTTCGGCGGCGGATAGACGCCGCGCCGTTGCGCCACGTCGGGACGATTGACGCCGGCGGCCGCGACCTTGACGAGGATCTCGCCGGCGCCCGGCTGCGGCACCGCAATCTCCTGCGGCACCAGTGCTTCCGGCCCTCCCGGCGTCGGAATGGCGATCGCGTTCATGCGGGTCGGCAACGCCGTCATTGGATGTCCTTTGCGCTTTTTGGGCGGTTCGTCGCAGTCGATATGAATATGATGATGAAGTCTTAATCCGCTGGCCCAAGTGTGACAACCCGGCGGCGCGTGACTAACATCGGCGCGGATGATGCGGTTGAAGATAACGTGATGATGGCGAGGTGACATGGCTGCGAGCGACGACGACGATCGACCGAAGAAGAAAATCGTGCACGAGATCGGACAGGATCTATCGCTTCTGTCGGCGGCCGAACTCGGCGAACGTATCGCTGCGCTGAAGGATGAGATTGCGCGGCTCGAAGCGGACGCCGCGCGCAAGGGCGCGTCTCGCACAGCGGCCGATGCGTTTTTCAAGAAATGAAGAAAACGCCCATTTGATCGATAAAATTCGACTTAACTCAGCATTAATGTTTCTCGTTCATTAATCATGAGGTCCATCTTCGTGGACGTGAGTGGCTCCTGTCCACTCTGTTTGACGCCTCCCTGTTATCAACTGAGCCGCCGCATTCGGCGGCTCTTTTTTTAACCATGTTGTCTCGTTTTGGGGCAAAACCTGGCGCCGGCAACCATATCCGCAGCGCGGTTCTGGACAGGCGCCCCGCCGCCAGCCATCCTCACGTCGTAAACGATTGGTAAATGAGTGACGGTGGGGGCGTATCGGCATGTTCGAGAAGTCTTTGCAACACAGCGAGCCTGTGTCGTTCAGCGAGCGGCTGGCGAATTCGCCGGCGTTCTCCGACATGTTCCGTGACGGCATGGCGCTGGTGGAGGAAACCGCCGGCTATCTCGACGGTCTGGGCCGCAAGGAAGCCAAGCTGCTCGACCGGACCGCGGCGCTTGCCTATGCGACCGAGAGCATGCGGCTGACCACGCGGCTGATGCAGCTGGCGTCGTGGCTGCTGCTGCATCGCGCGGTGCGCGAGGGCGAGATGTCGCTGACCCAGGCCAACACGGAAAAGAACAAGGTCAAGTTCGCTGGCGGCGAAAAGCTTGAATCGCATCTGATGGAATTGCTGCCGGACCGGCTGCAAAACCTCATCGCGCGCGCCAACGATCTACAGATCAAGGTGCGGCGCTTCGATGCGACGCTGCACAATGCGGCGCAGACCGAGCACGCGCCGGTGGTGAGCCCGGTGAGCCATCAGCTCGGGCTGTTACGCGCGGCGTTCGAGCAGAGCGCGCACTAGGCCGCGGCGAGCGTCATCACCCAAAACAAAAAGCCCCGCGCGAGCGGGGCTTTGTCGTTCTGCTGGCGCAGCAGAATTACTTCTTGGCGTCTTCCTTGAGGAAGCCCGAGAACTTCTTCTGGAAGCGCGACAGACGGCCGCCACGGTCCATCAGCTGCTGCTGGCCGCCGGTCCAGGCCGGGTGCGACTTCGGGTCGATGTCGAGCGCCAGCACGTCGCCTTCCTTGCCCCAAGTCGAGCGGGTGGTGAATTCGGTGCCATCCGTCATCTTGACGGTGATGGTGTGGTAATCGGGGTGCAGATCGGCCTTCATGACGCTCAAATCCCGCGCGACGAGGCCGCGCTTGTCTGGAGGTTGATGGAATTGCCGCGCTCTATACAGGAGGCGGACGCTGCGGGCAAGTCGCCGGACAGCCGCCGGTGCGGCGGAAAAATCCCTTGTTTTGCCGTGGCTTGGGGGGCATTTTGCGACGGGTTCCAGGGTGCGGGCGCGGTTGCCGCCAGGAACTTTCCAGATGGCGTGGCAGCGCGCGCTGTGAGGCGCGCACGCCGGGTGGCGGCGCCGGGATCGGGTTAGTGGAATGAGTGCGCAAACGGCCAGCGATCAATCTGTCCCGGCGGCAGCACCCCGCCGCAATCTGCGACCTCTCGGCCTGCTGGTGCCCTATGTGGTGCGCTACCGCTGGCGCGCGGCAGCCGCGCTGGTCGCTCTGCTGATTGCCTCGGTCGCGACGCTGGTGGTGCCGATCGCGTTCCGGCGGATGATCGATTTCGGCTTTTCCGCAGACCGGATCGCGCTGATCAACCAGTATTTCAGCGTGATGCTGGCAATCGCCGCAGTGCTCGCGCTGGCCAGCGCCGCGCGCTACTACCTCGTCACCTCGCTTGGCGAGCGCGTGGTGGCGGACCTGCGCGAAACGGTGTTCGCGCATATCACGCAATTGTCGTCGTCGTTCTTCGATCAGGCCAAGACCGGCGAACTGGTGTCGCGGCTTGCCGCCGACACGACCCAGATGAAATCCGCCGTCGGCGCGTCGGTGTCGATCGCGCTGCGCAACGTGGTGTTGTTCCTCGGCGCGGCGACGATGATGGTGATCACCAGCCCGCGGCTGTCGCTGTTCGTGCTGCTTACCATTCCGGTGATCGTGTTTCCGCTGGTGGCGTTCGGCCGCGCCGTGCGCCGCCGCTCGCGGACCGCCCAGGACACGCTGGCCGACGCCTCGGCCTATGCGGCGGAACTGATCGGCGCGACGCGCATCCTGCACGCCTTCACCAATGAGAAGATGGCGGCGGGGCGCTTTGGTGCCGCGGTGGAACGTGCTTTCGAGGCGGCGCTGCAATCGATCAAGGCGCGCGCGGTGCTCACCGCGATCATCATCTTCCTCGCCACTGGCAGTGTCATCACCATCCTGTGGGTTGGCGCGCAGGACGTGATCGCCGGCGACATGACGCCGGGGCGGCTCGGACAATTCGTGTTGTTCGCCGTGTTTGCCGCGAGCGGTCTCGGGCAGTTGAGCGAAGTGTGGGGCGAGATCTCCCAGGCGTCGGGCTCCGCCGAGCGGCTTGCCGAATTGCTCGCTGTCGAGCCGGAGATCAGGGCGCCGGCGCAGCCGATGGCTCTGCCGGCGCCGCCGCGTGGCGAGGTGACGTTCGATCAGGTGTCGTTCGCCTATCCGACGCGGCCGGATACCCCTGTGCTCGACGGTATTTCATTTGCCGTGAAGCCGGGTGAGAAGATCGCGATCGTCGGCCCGTCCGGCGCTGGCAAGAGCACCATCTTCCATCTGCTGCTGCGGTTCTACGATCCGCAGCGCGGCAGCATCGCGTTCGACGGCGTGCGGATCGAGCAGACCGATCCCGCGGAACTGCGCCGCCGCATGGCGCTGGTGCCGCAGGATAGCGTCGTGTTCGCCGCCTCGGTGCGCGACAACATCCGTTTCGGCCGGCTCGATGCGACCGATGCCGAGATCGCGCGCGCGGCCGAGCAGGCGGCGGCGTCGGAATTCATCGCGCGGATGCCGCAAGACTTCGACACCCAGATCGGCGAGCGCGGCATCACGCTCTCCGGCGGGCAGCGTCAGCGCATCGCGATTGCGCGCGCGATCCTGCGCGATGCGCCGCTGCTGCTGCTCGACGAGGCGACCTCGTCGCTCGATGCCGGCAGCGAGCGGCTGGTGCAGGAAGCGCTGTCGCGGCTGATGCAGGACCGCACCACGCTGGTGATCGCGCATCGCCTGGCGACCGTGCTGTCGTGCGACCGCATTCTCGTGCTCGATCAGGGCCGGATCGTCGAGCAGGGCACCCATGCCTCGCTGTCGGCGGCCGGCGGGCTTTATGCCCGCCTGGCGCGCCTGCAGTTCGAAGCAGCGTAGAGCGTTTTCAAGCGAAGTGGATACCGGTTCGCGTGAAGAAAACGCGACAGAGAGTGTCTATTTCTTTTCAATATTCGCGGCCTCGCGCACCTTCTCCCAGCGCGCGACTTCCGCGATGATGTGCTTGCCGAAGGCGTCCGCGCTCGAGGCTTGCGCCACCGCGCCGGCTTTGGCGAGCTTGTCCTGCACGTCCTTGGTGGCGAGCGTATCCGTCAGCGCCTTGTTGAGCGTGGCGAGCAGCGCCGGCGGTGTGCCGCGCGGCGCGACGAGACCGTACCAGGTGGCAACCACGTAGCCAGGCAGCGCGCCGGATTCCTTAACCGTCGCTACGTCGGGCAGCGCCTCGAACCGCTCGTCGCCGGTGACGGCGATGGCCTTGAGCTGCCCGGATTTGATCATGCCAAGCACTGCCGGCACGGTTTCGAACAGCAGGTCGACCTGCTTGCCGATCACCGCAGTTGCCAGTTCCGGCGAGGTGCGGAACGGCACATGCAGCATGTTCACTTGCGCCATCTGCTTGAACAATTCGCCGGTGAAGTGCTGCGTGCCGCCGAAGCCAGGGCTGCCGAAGCTCAATTTGCCGGGCTGTGCCTTGGCGAGCGCGATCAGTTCTTTCACGTTGTTGACAGGCAGATCGGGCCGCGCGGCGATGATCAGGCCCGCGGTCGCCACCATGCCGACCGCGTCGAACGCGGTGGCGGTGTCGTATTTCGGCGTCTTCGCCAGCACGCCGGTGATGACGTGACCATTGACCAGGAGCCCCAGCGTCGTGCCGTCCTTGTCGGCACGTGCGACCGCTTCCGCGCCGATGGTACCGCCGGCGCCGGGCCGGTTCTCGACGATCACCGGCTGGCCGAGGCGCTCCTGTAGCGGCTGCTGCAGAATGCGTGCGACGATATCGGTGCCGCCGCCGGCGCCGAAGCCGACAATGAGATGCACGGGCTTTTGTGGCGTCGTCTGTGCTGTTGCGGGCGTCACCGGAACGGCAAGCAAGGTCAGCGCGGCGGCGGCCGCGTAAAATGTCCGCATGAGATCCTCCCCTAAGGCGTTCTGTTGCCGCCGTTGACGGCGGGCATTGTGATGTGCGGTCAGTGTCTCGTTTTCCCGGCGCGATGTCAGGTGAAAAATAGCCGCGCCGCCCACGCCTATCCCGTCAGGCGGGACACCAGACCATGCGGTTCACCGGCCGGCCCGAGGTCGGATTGATGTCCTCGCCGTCGTACCGAAAGCCGTGCTTCTCGTAGAAGCGAATGGCGCGGAGATTGTCCTTGTTGACGAGAAGGTCGAGCCCGGTCGGCGAGCGCGCGCGGGCCGCATCGAGCAACATCACGGCGATGCCGCCGCCCCAGGCGTCCGGCGCGACGACGATCTGGTCGAGATAGCGCGTGTCAGGATCGACAGTGACGAAGCCCACAAGTTTCGCGTCGTCGTAGGCAACGACGATCTGTGTTGTGGGCACCAACTCCTCGCGCCAGCGTCTACGCCACCAGGAGACGCGCGCGGCAAAGTCGATCTGCGGCATCGTCGCCTGCCAGCTTTTGAGCCACAGATCGATCGCGGCATCCTCGTCGGACGGCCGATACGGCCGCAGCGTCGGCGCGAGGCGGCTCACCGCTCGGTCAGCTTCAGCTCGATGCGGCGGTTGCGCCGATAGGCTTCGTCGGTCCGGTCGGTGTCGATCGGCTGGAATTCGCCGAAGGCCGCGGCGACGAGCCGCTGCGGCGACACGCCCTTGCTGACGAGATAGCGCACCACCGCGATGGCGCGCGCGGCGGAGAGCTCGTAGTTCGATTTGAACAGCGGGCTCGAGATCGGCCGCACGTCGGTGTGACCGTCGACGCGCATGACCCAGGCGATCTCCGGCGGGATCTGTTTTTCCAACTCCAGAAGCGCGGCGGCGATCTTGTCGATCTCCGCGCTGCCTTCCGGCAGCAGGTCGGCCTTGCCGCTGTCGAAGAAGACTTCCGACTGGAACACGAAGCGGTCGCCGACGATGCGAATATCCGGGCGATTGCCGAGGATGGCGCGCAGGCGCCCGAAGAATTCTGAGCGGTAGCGCGACAGTTCCTGCACGCGCTGCGCAAGGGCGACGTTGAGCCGCTGGCCGAGATCGGCTATCCGGCTCTGCGATTCCTTGTCCTTCTTCTCGCTGGCGTCGAGGGCTTCCTCGAGCGCGGCGAGCTGCCGGCGCAGCGCGGCGATCTGCAGG
The DNA here is from genome assembly GCA_023386635.1 of Pseudomonadota bacterium. Lineage (GTDB taxonomy): Bacteria > Pseudomonadota > Alphaproteobacteria > Rhizobiales > Xanthobacteraceae > Pseudolabrys. The sequence goes on along the minus strand of JAEWJH010000092.1, from coordinate 13,701 downwards.
TTCAGCGCTTCGACCTGCGCGAGCGCGCGCTGCGACAGGTTCTTTTCCTTGTCGAGATCGGCGGTGAGCGAGCCGATCCGGCTCTGCGCGGCGTCCGCACCGGCGCCGGCGCCCTGCAACTGACCGGCGAGTTTGTCGCGTTCGCCCTGGGAGGCGGCGAGGCTGGCGCGCAACTGCGCGATTTGATCCTCCAGCGACATCTTGCCGGATTTTTCCATCGCCAGGAGATCGGTGAGCTGCGCGATCTGCGCGGTCAGCCGTTGCAGCGCCGTATCTTTGCCGGCGACTTCCTGCTGCAGATAGAACTGCACGACGACAAACACGGTGAGCAGAAAGATGATGCCGAGGATCAGCGTCGACAGTGCGTCGACGAAGCCCGGCCAGTAGTTGATGCTTTCAGCGCGGCGGCCGCGGGCTAGCGCCATGATGCACTCCTACCTCCGGCAGCCTTCAGCGCTGCTTGGTCGACTCGCGCGCGACGATTTCCAGGAGACGGCGGATCTCGCGGTTCTGATCGCCTTGCGATTCGACCCAGTCGCGGATGATCTGTTGTTCCGAGCGCATGTGATTGACGAGACCCTGGATCGCTTCGGCCAGATTGGCCATGGCGTTGGTCGCGACCTTGCCGGAGCCGGTCTCGTTGATCGATTCCCGCAGCCGCTCGATCGCGGTGCGTATGTCGGCCGGCGCGGCGACGCCTTCGATCCCCTGATCGTAGACCGTGGTGGAGAGCCAGTCCTCGAGTTCGGTGTAGAAGCGGTTCTGCGCCTGGCTCGATTGCAGATCGAGGAAGCCGAGCACCAGCGAACCGGCGAGGCCGAACAGCGAGGACGAGAACGAGATGCCCATGCCGGACAGCGGCGCGGCGAGGCCGTCGCGCAGGCTATCGAACAGCGAGGCGCCGTCGCCGCCGGGTTTCAGTGTCTGGATCACATTGCCGACCGAGCTCACGGTCTCGATCAGGCCCCAGAAGGTGCCGAGCAGGCCGAGGAACACGAGCAAGCCGGTCATGTAGCGGGAAATGTCGCGCGCTTCGTCGAGACGGGTCGCGATCGAGTCGAGGATGCCGCGCATCAGTTGCGCCGACAGCGCCATGCGGCCCATGCGGCCGCCGAGGATCGCCGCCATCGGCGCGAGCAGCACCGGCGGACGCTCCACCGCGATGCCGGGATCGGCGAGGCGGAAATTGTTGACCCAGGAGATTTCCGGATAGAGCCGCAGCACCTGCCGGAACGACAAGATGATGCCGATCCCCAGCACGCCGAGGATCAGGCCGTTGAGGCCGGGATTCGACATGAAGGCGGCGGCGACCTGCTTGTACAGGACGAAGCCGATCAGGCCGCAGAGAATGACGAACACCAGCATCCGGAACAGATAGATGCGGGGCGAGGAGAGCTTGAGCGGATCGTAGTCTTTCGCCATCGGTCCGGAGGATCGCTCTGTGAGGGGGGCCGACTCACAATATGGCACAGCTGCGACATTTGGAAAAATACCATGCCAGCAGGACGGCGTCCGGCCATCAAACCTTGGAATGCGTTGAAATTGCGGAAATGCGGCGCGGAATCGGCGTGCCCAGTCGGCGTGCGCCCACTTAGCGAGCGCCTTTCAGCACCTTCACCATCTGCCGCAGCAGCGTATCGTTGGCGGCGACGATATCGCCGTTGAGATAGGACGCATCCTTGCCGACCATGTCGGTGACGAAGCCACCGGCCTCGCGCACCAGCACCAGCCCGGCCGCAATGTCCCACGGCTGCAGGTTCCGCTCCCAGTAGCCGTCGAAGCGGCCGGCCGCGACCCAGGCGAGATCGAGCGCCGCGGCGCCGAACCGCCGCAGGCCCGCGACCTCCGCCTGCATCGCCGACGTTTCCAGCGTGCCGAGCGCGAGATCGCCGCGGCCATAGTGGGGAAGGCCGCAAGTGATGACGCAGTCGTGCAGGCGCTTGCGTGCCGCGACGCGGATGCGCTGCTCGTTGAGGAACGCGCCCTTGCCGCGTTCGGCGACGAACAGGTCGTCGGTCACCGGATTGTAGACGATGCCGGCCACCGCGACGCCGTCGCGCGCCAGCGCGATCGAGGTGGCGAAATGCGGAATACCGTGGAGGAAATTGGTGGTGCCGTCGAGCGGGTCGACCACCCAGACATGGCTCTTGTCGGGACCGGGGCGCTCGCCGCCTTCCTCGCCGAGAAAGCCGTAGCCGGGCCGGGCCTTGTTCAACTCGGCGTAGATCGTCTCTTCCGCCTTGCGGTCGGCGGCGGTGACGAAATTCGCCGGTCCCTTGAGCGAGACCTGCAATTTCTCGACTTCGCCGAAATCGCGTTTGAGCGCACGGCCGGCCTTGCGCGCGGCCTGGATCATCACATTGAGAAGGGCGGAATGAAGCATGACGGCGTGGGTCTGCCCGCAGCCCGGCGCGGCGTCAAGTGCGGGGGGCGTTCTTGTAGTACTCGATCCAGACGGCGGCGGCTTTTTCGGCCTCGCTGCGCACCTGCGGGGTCTGCTTGGCCGCATATTCGTCGAGGCCGGGGTCGCTGATCCCGCCGGCCCGCGCGGCCAGATGCCACTTCACCGCCTGCGCCGGGTCGACCTTGATGCTGCGCCCCATGACATAGATATGGGCGAGCCGGTTCTGGGCCACGGGATTGCCCATTCGGGCCGCGCGCGTCAGCAACGCGATGGCGTTCGCCTCATTCTTGGTTGTGCCGGTGCCGTTGAACTGAGCAATGGCGAATTCCACCATGGCGTCCGGATAATCGGCGATCGCCGCCTGCTGCATCAGCCGCATCGCCTCGTTGATGTCTTTCTTGACGCCGTGGCCTTCGCGATACATCAGCGCCAGCGCGTATTGCGCCTCGGACAGCCCGGCCTTGGCGGCGGTATTCAGATTGTCGATGGCGATCTTGAGATTGCCCTGCGGCTCGAGATTGGCGAGCGCGATGTTGTAGGCGGCGCTTGGTTGACCGCGCTTGGCGGCCTCGGCGAACAGACGCATCGCTTCGGTCCGGTCGCGCGGTCCGGCCCGCCCGTCGAGCTTGAACGTGCCGAGCGCATAGAGCGCTTCCCGGTCGCCGCGGTCGGCGGCGAGCTTGTACCATTCGGCGGCCTTCGTATCGTCGCGCGAGACGCCCTGGCCGCGGGCATACATTTCGCCGAGCAGCGCCATCGCCTTTGCGTCGCCGGTCTCGGCGCGCTTCGTCGCGTCATTGAAGGCGGTCAGGAAAAAGCCGCGCTGATAGGCGGAATAGGTCGCTTCCGGTGACGGTGTGTCCGGCGCGCCGGGGGCGGCCGGTGCGGGCTCCGGCGTTTTTGCGGCCGGGGCGGCGGATTTTCCAGCCGGTGCCGGCTGCGCCATCGCCGAAGGAAGCGCGAGGGCGGTGAGGACGAGCGCCAAAGCAAAATGCCGCAGGACTGTCACGACGCCGGCTCCACGATCGCGAGATCGGCGGTCGCGGCGGTCAGTGCGGGGCGCGGCGCGGCGACCCAGACCGCCGGATCGAGCGCGACGAAATCCGCGCCCGCTGCGACCAGCGGCGCGATGTCGTCGGCCGATCCCGCATAGCCGACGCACGGCGCCTCGAACACATCGGCCCACCAGGCCACGCGCTCCAGCATCGCCTCGCGCGCCGGGCGGTGCCCGTCGGTATCCGGTTCGCCGAACATCACATAGTCGGCGCCGGCTTCAGCGACCGACATGGCGTCGTGGCGGGTCGGCAGGCCGCCGGCGCCGACGATCCGGTCGGGCTTGAGCACGGCGAGCGCGTCGGCGAATTGGTCCAGGGCGGCGATATGCGCGCCGTCGGCGCCGGCCTTTGCCACCAGGACAGGATGGCCGGCAATCAGCAGCGCCGCGCCGCTGGCCTGCACCGGCTTCGCCACGGTCTTGACCCGGTTGATCAGGTCGCGCTCGCTGCCGTCGCCGAGCGCGAGAATGACGGCGGCGATGTCGGCTGCCGCCATCGCCTCGGTGAGCGTATGCGCGAGGGCATCCGCCGCGCCATCGAGGCGCGGCGTCACCAGCATCAGCCGGGGTTGGGGGCGGGGCGGGGCGGTTTTCGAAGCACTGGCCATGATGTTCGCATGGTAGCGCATTCGGACGGAATGAGGGCAGTCACCCTGTGGGTGAAAGAGCCCTGTCAGCGCCCGGCGTTGGCGATGCGCAGCGGCCGGCTGGATTTCGCCGCCGCCGTTCGCTTGTGAGTTGCGGCACCGGCCGCAGCCTTCGGCCCCTTGGTCTTCTGCGCCGCCAGCTGCAGCGTCGTCTGCTCCGGCCGCATGATCTTGAGCTTGTCGTTGCTCGCGGTGCGGGTGTGCTTGCCGTGGGTCGATTCGCGGCCCGGCTTGACGGCAATCACCGCCGTCATCCGCTTGCCGTCGCGGGTTTGCTTTACCGCGACACGATCCGCGGCAGAGGCGTGGGCCACGACCTGAGGTTTCGGCTCGTGCTTCACATCGTGCTTGCGATGTTTGGCTGGCGTGGCGTCGGCAACGACCGGTTCGTCGCCGCGCGTGGCCGGATTGGGCGGCGGCATCGGGATTTCCGACGGGCCGTTCCAGGCATGGAGGCCGGCTTCCTCCTGGCAGGGCGCGATGCGCGGCAGCTTGATGCCGGCAATACCGGCGGCCGCGGTGACGCGCCAGTTCTCGGCTTCCTTGCCCGTGATGATCTTCACGTAGCCGCGCGTCTCCTCCGGCAGCTTGCCCTTCTTGGCGAGCCAGTCGTGGATGCGCTTCGGGCCGGCGTTATAGGCCGCGGCGGCGAGGCCGAGATTGCCGAACTTCTCGAACAGATTGCGCAGCAGGCGTGCCGAGGCGGGAATTGCCTGCAGCGGGTCGAACGGATTGTCGAGGCCCATGCGCGCGGCGGTATCAGGCATGAACTGCGCGACGCCCTGCGCGCCGACCGGCGAGACGACGCCGGGGCGAAAGCCGCTTTCCTGCAGCAGCAGGCGGATGAAGAACGGCGCCGGCAGATTGTTGGCTTCGGCGGCGGTGGCGAGCGCGTCGCAGACTTCGCGGCGCGAGCGATGCACGACCGGTTTCGGCGGCGGCGCCGGCGGGCCCTCGACCTCGCGCAGCTCCGCATCCTCGTTCTCGTGCGAGCCGACGATGGTGTCGTCCTGCGAGATGCTCGGAATCTTGATATCGGACGACGGCGCGCGGGACAGTTCGAACGCATGGCGGCGCGCCGCATCGAACAGAGTCCAGGCTTCGACCGTTGTATCGGCGCTGGCCAACTGGATGCGCGGTGTGTCGGTGGAGGTTTGTTCGGCGTCGGCGGTGTCCGCCGTCACGCGGGATTCGGATTTTGCCGGGGCGCCGGCAAAGCTGTCTAGGTTGGCGATGGGACTTGTCGCGGTCGATCCGCTCAAGGTCATGACGCAGACGCAGGCGGGAACGAACAGGTGCCGCATTTCGTTTATTGATCCTGGAGGCCGGACGTCTCGCGCCCGGCTGATGTCATCTGGATTGGTGAATCCCCTCGTTAGCCGCGCTTGTGTCGCGCGAACGTGCAGGTTGTTTGGAAATGTTGCGGCGATAGCGCGACATTTCCTGGTTCCATCGCCGTATCGTCGCCGTAGTTCCTTCCGGTTCCCGACGAAATGCTGAACGTCAGAAGGCCCGTCGATACGAAACCGAAACCCTGAAATGAAAAGCCGGCGCCCGATCCAATACAGGGGCGCCGGCCTTTTTTGCGGTTGCTTCAGCCGATTACGGCATTGGAATCTCGCCGACGTTCTTCGGTACCTTGTAGCCGCGCTGCACCGCCGGACGACGCGCGATGGTTTCGTACCAGCGCTTCACGTTCGGATATTGCGTCATGTCGATCTGCTGCCATTCGTAGCGCGAGATCCACGGCCAGGTGGCGATGTCGGCGATGGAATAATCGTCGGCGACAAATTCGCGGCCTTCGAGACGCGTGTTCAGCACCTTGTAGAGGCGGTGGGCTTCCTTGCTGTAGCGCTCTTCGGCATAGGGCGCCTTGCCGGGATTATACTTCACGAAGTGATGCACCTGCCCGAGCATCGGACCGATGCCGCCCATCTGCCACATCAGCCACTCGATCACGCGATAGCGCGCCTCGCCGGATTTCGGCAGCAGCTTGCCGGTCTTGTCGGCGAGATAGATCATGATGGCGCCGGTCTCCATCAGCGACATGCCGTTGTCGCGATCGACGATCGCCGGAATGCGATTGTTCGGAGAGATTTTCAGGAAGTCCGGCTTGAACTGCTCGTCCTTGCCGATGTCGACGGCATGGACGGTGTAAGGGATGCCGATCTCTTCCAGCATGATGGAAGCCTTGCGGCCGTTCGGCGTGGTCCAGGTATACAGGTCGATCACGTTAGGTTCCTTGTGGCCTTGAAAAAGTAACCTGGAACTTACAGGAACATGGGGCCGGTCTCAGCGTTTTCTTGGCAGCTTTTAACCAGGGGAACTCACCCATGAAGAAAACGCATGTCATCGCGGTCATTGGACTCGGACTGGCTGCTTCGGCCTTCGGTTCGCTGGCGGCTTCCGCCCAAACCACCACTGTGATCGAGCAGCGCAATCCGCCGGTCGTGGTCGAGGAGCGCGCGCCGGTCGTGATTCAGCAGGCGCCGACCACGTCGACCACCACGGAGCACTCGACCTCGCCGATCCTGGGTGGCGTGCGGAGCAAGACCACGACGTCCACGACCGGCGCCGGCGTCGACTGCACCACCACGACCACCCGCGACACCACGCTGCTGGGGACCGATACCCGCAAGCGGCAGGATTGCTACTAGGATCTGAGACCAACTGCCTGAAAGGCGAGGCTGCCCATCGGACGGGCGGCCTCGCTTTGTTAATTTAAAGTGCGATCACGTCATCCCGTAGCGGCCGGGCGCGATCACGTTGTTCGGATCGAGCGCTTGTTTGACAGCGTTACAGGCGGTCTGGAATCCAGGCATCGTCTGGCCGAAATGCATCGCGTGATAGTCGAGCGGCGCCCGGCCGACGAACACCCCGCGCGCGGCAAAGGCATCAGCCATCTCCCGATAGCAGGCGTCGGCGCGCTGCCGCTCGTCCTGATCCTCGCGGTTGAAGGTTATGACGTGCAGGCCGCGAGCGAAACGCGCGCCGCAGACATTCATCACCGTATAGTCGAGACCGTGGCGCTCGTAGATGCCGCGGCACAGCGTCTGGAATTCGTTGGCGATGGCGCCGTCCATGGGCGTGCCCGGCGTGAACCAGATATTGCCGCCGCCCGGCCGCCATTTCAGCAGGCCCAGTTCTCCTAAGGACGGTTTGCCGGAGAAGGCATTGATCGCGACCTGCAAGGTCGGCACGCTCTGCGCCTGCTGGTGGTCGATGTAGCGCGCCTTGCCCGACTTGCCGAAATGATCACGCACGCGCTGGATCATCGGTGCGATGGCGGCTTCGTTCGGGCCGTAAAAACCGCCGGACACGGTCCACGCGCCGACACCGAATTTCTGCTGCAGCGCCTTGCGCGCTTCGGTGCTGAGGCTGCGGCCGCTGCGTGCCTCCGGGCTCTCGCCTTCCGACGCGGTGAGATAGAGGTCGTTGGCGACGCGGAACAGGGTCGGCACGAAGTTCGACAGTTTCAGCGGCCGGCACAGTTCGATGACCTCGGCGAGGTCGTCATCGTCGGGGAACGTGAAGTGGAAGGACTGGACCGCCGGCGGACGCGGCATCAGCCACAGGCCCATGCGCGTCACCACGCCGAAATTCGACTGGGTGAACAGACCATCGAGGATCGGCCCGAACGAATATTTCGAGGTGTGCCAGTTTACCAGCGTGTCGGCGTCGAGCGAGCCGTCGCCGGTGCGCAGCAGTTCGCCGTTGCCGAGCACCACTTCCATGCCGCAGGAAAAGCCGAAGTGATCGAAATAGGGCGTGTAGCCCGCGCCCTTGTCCAGCGCGTTGCCGATCATGCCACCCTGCGGCGGGCCTGAGGTGACATCGAGCATCAACTGATTGCCGCGTCGCACCAGTTCGTCATACATCGCCTGATAGGTGACGCCGGGCTCGACGACGGCATAAGCGAGCCGGTCGTTGATCTCGAGGATCCGGTTCATGCGCCGGCCGAGATCGAGGATCACCTGTCCGGCGGTGGACGCGGAACGGCTGCCAAGCCCGATATTGTTGCCGGTCGAGACGGGATAGAGCGGCACCCGATGCGTGTTGGCCGCGCGCACGACCGTCTGCACCTCCGCGGTCGATCCCGGATAGATGACGCCGGCCGGCCGGCGGTCGCCGCCGGGCATGGTGTTTTCGCCGTAGCGGATCAGTGTCTCCTCGCTGCGGTTGACCGCGTCGGGGCCGAGGCTGCGCGTGATTTCCTGAAAGAATGCATCGACGTTGGCGGACATGGTGCTCTCCATCACCAGAAGCCGGCATTGGCGGCCGGCGCGCTGTCGGTTTGAATCTCGGGCGTCGGCTCGCGCAAGGTGATGCCGTCGAGCGCGGCGGGGCGCGGGCCGCCGGTCGCCCAGTCGATGAGTTCGACGGTGTGCACCACGGGGCGGCCGAGATGATGCGCGAGCTGCGTCATGCAGCCGATATTGCCGGTGGCGACGACGTCGGGATCTGTGCTGGCGATGTGCGCCGCCTTGCGTGCGCCGAGTTGCTGCGCCATCGCCGGCTGCAACAGATTATAGGTGCCGGCGGAACCGCAGCAGAAATGCCGTTCCGGCACATCGACGACGCGCAGGCCGGCCGCGCGCAACAACGCGCGCGGCTGGTCGATCACCTTCTGCCCGTGCTGCATCGAGCAGGGATCGTGATAGGCGACGCGATAGGCAGGCAGGTTCCCGGTCTGGACGCCGATCTCGGTGAGAAACTCGCTGACGTCCTTCGTCAGCGCGGCGATCCGGCGCGCGTCGTCGTCGCCGAGCAGATGGCCGTAGTCTTTCACCGTCGTGCCGCAGCCCGACGCATTGACGATGATCGCGTCGAGGCCGGTCGCCTGCTCGCGCATCCAGGCGGCGACATTGGCCCGCGCATAACGCTTCGCGTCGTCCTCGCGGCCCATATGCAGCGTCAGCGAGCCGCAGCAGCCGCTGTCCGGGGCGATCACCACCTCGCAGCCGTGGCGGCGCAACAGCCGGATGGTCGCGGCGTTGATGTCGCCGTCGAGCGCCTGCTGCGCGCAGCCGGCGAGCAACGCGACGCGATAACGCCGCGCTCCTTCGGCCGCAAACACCTGCGGCGCCAGCACATCGGGCGCGATCCGCGCGGGAATCATCGTCAGTAGCGCGCGCAGCCGCGCCGGCAGGATGGCCGCCAGCGGCTTCGCCAGCCGCCCGGCGGACAGCAGCGCGAGGAACAGGCGCGGTCGCGGCAAGACCGTTGCGAGCAGCGCACGCATCAGCCGGTCGGCGAGGCCGCGGTTGAAATGCTGTTCGATATGCACCCGCGCCCGGTCGATCAGATGCGCGTAGTCGACCTTCACCGCGCAGGTGGTCATGCAGGACAGGCAGGAGAGGCAGCTATCGAGATGCGCTACGGTCTTGGCGTCGGGCGTGCCGCCGCGTTCCAGCATGGCCCGGATCAGGTCGATGCGGCCGCGCGGCGATTCATTCTCGTCGCGGGTCAGTACATAGGTCGGGCAGGTGTTGGTGCAGAAGCCGTAATGGACGCAGGTGCGCAGGATCGTATCGGCTTCGGCGATGCCAGGGTCCTGCAATTGCGCGGCGGTGAAGTGGGTCTGCATGCCGCCAGGGTAGGCCGGCGCGGCCCGGCGGTCTTGGACCAGCGCGCATCCGGATTTTGCCGGGCGCGCAAAGGGTGTAGGCTTTGCCGCCGGCAGCCTGACGGGAGCGAGCGGTGCAGGAGTGGTCGACCGATACGGTCAAGGCGTCCGACAGCATCGCGTTCTGGCGCGAGGCGGTCTGCGCCACCGTGCTCAATGTGACGCCCGAGGCGCCGCGCAGCGACTTTCGCGCGGCCATCGCCGGCCGCCAGTTCGGCGATCTGCGGTTCGCGTCATTCCGCTCGACAGCCCATACGATCGTCCGCGACCGGCATCATCTGGTGACGGCGGATGACGATCGCTATCTCATCAGCATCCAGCAGCGCGGCCGCAGCGCGATGATGCAGTCCGGCCGCGAATTCTGGCTGGAGCCCGGCGAGATCGGCATCATCGACGGCGCGCGGCCGTTTCAGGTGGCGTTTCCCGGCGCGGTGAGCCGCATCCTCGCGGTGGTGCCGCGCGACACGCTGGAACTGCGCGCGCCATGGCTGCGGCGAACGGGGATCGGCAAGATCGCGGCGTCGTCGCCGTTCGCCGATCTGGCGCGCCGGCACGTTTTGCAACTTGCCGGCGACGATCCGCTCGATCCGGCGCAGGCCCAACTGCTCACCGACAATCTGTGCAATCTGCTCGCGCTCGCGACCTCGGGCGAGGAGGTGGCGGCAGCGCCCGGCGCCGCGCAGATGCAGGCGATCGTTGCCTTCTGCAGCGCGCATCTGGGCGATCCCGACCTGTCGCCGCAGCAGGTCGCCGCGCATCTGAAGATATCGTTGCGGACCTTGCAGCTTCGTTTCGCAGCGACCGGCACCAGCTTCAGCCGCTGGCTGCTGGAGAACCGCCTTGCGGCCTGTCATCAGGCACTGAGCGATCCGGCACAGGCGGCGTGCGGCATTTCCGAGATCGCCTATCGCCACGGCTTCAACGATCTGTCGCATTTCAGCCGCGCGTTTCGGGCACGCTACGGCGAGACGCCGCGCGATCTGCGGCGCCGGACCGCTCGATAAAAAAATGGCCCCGCAAGCGGGGCCATTTTCATTCGGTAAACAGCGAAAGGATCAGGCCGCCTTCTTTTCCAGATCGGCCTTCCATTCGCCGAGCGAGGCGAGGCCGTTCATCTTGGCGCGGTGGGCGAACGCGCCCTGCGCGGCACCGACGTTGCCGGACTTGCCGCTCCACGCCTTCTGCGGCGCCGCCTGCAGCGCGCGACCGTAGGAGAAGGTGAGCTTCCACGGCAGGTTGCCGATCTTGTTCATCGCGTCGAGATGCGCGGTGGCTTCCTCGTCGGACTGGCCGCCCGACAGGAAGGCGATGCCCGGCACCGCGCCCGGAACGCAGTTCTTGAGCATGCGCACGGTCTTCTCGGCGACTTCCTGCACCGAAGCCTTCTTCGCGCTCTTCTTGCCGGAGATCGCCATGTTCGGCTTGAGCACGATGCCTTCCAGCGCGACCTTCTGGTAGTAGAGCTGCTGGAACGTCTCCTTGAGCACGAACTCGGTGACCTCGTAGCAGCGGTCGATGTCGTGCGCGCCGTCCATCAGCACTTCCGGCTCGACGATCGGCACGATCTGCGCCTGCTGGCACAGTGCGGCATAGCGCGCGAGCGCATGCGCGTTGGTCGAGATCGCGGCGTAGCTCGGGATGCCGGCGCCGATGTCGATCACCGCGCGCCACTTGGCGAAGCGCGCGCCCTGCTCGTAGTACTTGGTGAGCCGGCCGGCGAGCTTGTCGAGGCCGACGGTGATCAGTTCGCCGGGGCAGTTCGGCAGCGGCTGCGTGCCTTCGTCGACCTTGATGCCGGGGATCGCGCCGGTCTGCTTGATCAGGTCAACGAGCGGTGTGCCGTCCTTGGCCTTCTGCCAGATCGTCTCGTCGTAGAGGATCACGCCGGAGATGTGGTTCTTCATCGCGTCGGTCGACCTGAACAGCAGCTCGCGATAGTCGCGGCGGTTGTCCTCGGTCGACTCGACGCCGATCGCGTCGAACCGCTTCTTGATGGTGCCCGAGGATTCGTCGGCGGCGAGGATGCCCTTGCCCGGGGCCACCATCGCCTGCGCGACCTTGTTCAGTTCATCGAGATTCATTGCTCGCTCCCTCTCGTCATTGTCATTCCGGGGCGCGTGAAGCGCGAACCCGGAATCCCGTTACACAATCAGTCGAAGCTGGATTCCGGGTCGTCGCGTCGCGCCGTCCGGAATGACAGCCGTCACTTGTTCCGCAGCACCTCGACGCCCGGCAGCGCCTTGCCTTCCATCCATTCGAGGAAAGCGCCGCCCGCGGTCGAAATGTAGGTGAAGTCCTCGGCGACGTGCGCGTGATTGAGCGCGGCCACAGTGTCGCCGCCGCCGGCGACCGACACGAGCTTGCCGGCCTTGGTGCGTTCGGCCGCATATTTCGCCGCCGCCACCGTCGCCTTGTCGAACGGATGCAGTTCGAACGCGCCGAGCGGTCCGTTCCACACCAGCGTCCGGGCGTCATCGAGCGCGGCTTTCACCCGCTCGATCGACTGCGGGCCGACGTCGAGGATCATGCCGTCGGCCGGGATCGCATCGAGCCCGTAGGCGTGCGACGGCGCATCCTTTTCGAAGTGGAACGCGACGACGGCATCGACCGGCAGGATGATCGCGCAGTTGGCGGCTTCCGCCTTGGCCATGATGCGGCGCGCGGTGTCGGCGAGATCCTTCTCCGCCAGCGACTTGCCGATGGCGACGCCCTGCGCGTGCAGGAAGGTGTTGGCCATGCCGCCGCCGATGACGAGCGCATCGACCTTGGCGATCAGGTTTTCCAAGAGGTCGAGCTTGGTCGAGACCTTGGCGCCGCCGATGATGGCGATCACCGGCTTCTTCGGATGCTCCAGCGCCTTCCCGAGTGCTTCGAGTTCGGCCTGCATGGCGCGGCCGGCATAGGCCGGGAGCTTGTGGCCGAGGCCTTCGGTCGAGGCGTGCGCGCGGTGCGCGGCCGAGAAGGCGTCGTTGACAAAAATGTCGCCGAGCTTGGCGAGCGCGGCGACGAAAGCGGGATCGTTCTTTTCCTCTTCCTTGTGGAAGCGGGTGTTCTCGAGGCAGAGAATGTCGCCGGCTTTCATTGCGGCGACGGCTTTCTCTGCCGCCTCGCCGATGCAGTCGTCGGCGAAGGCCACCGGCTTGCCGATGATGTGCGCCACCGCGGCGGCGACCGGCTTCAGCGAATCCTTCGCATCGCGGCCCTTGGGCCGGCCGAAATGCGACAACAGGATCACCTTACCGCCCTTGCCGGCGATCTCCTTGATGGTCTGCGCCGCGCGCTCGATGCGGGTGGCGTCGCTGACCTTGCCGTCGGCCATCGGCACGTTGAGGTCGACGCGCAGCAGCACGCGCTTGTTGTTGAGATCGGCCTGATCGAGGGTGCGGAAACTCATGTGCCTTTCACTCCCCGTCGTGGCCGGGCTTGTCCCGGCCATCCACGCCTTCTTCTGTCCAAAGACGTGGATGCCCGGCACAGGGCCGGGCATGACAGTCATCGTGTTTAGACCAGCTTGCCCATCGCCACGGCGGTGTCGGCCATGCGGTTGGAGAAGCCCCACTCGTTGTCATACCAGGACATGACGCGCACCAGCGTGCCGTCCATCACCTTGGTCTGATCCATGTGGAAGATCGACGAGTGCGGATCGTGGTTGAAGTCGATCGACACGTTCGGCGCGTCGGTGAAGCCGAGGATACCCTTGAGCTGCTGCTCGGCGGCACGCTTGATCGCGCCGTTCACTTCATCCTTGTCGGTCTTCTTCTTGGCGACGAACTTGAAGTCGACGACCGAGACGTTCGGCGTCGGCACGCGCACCGAGACGCCGTCGAGGCGGCCGGCGAGTTCGGGCAGCACCAGACCGACAGCCTTGGCGGCGCCGGTCGAGGTCGGGATCATCGACATCGCCGCAGCGCGGGCGCGGTAGAGATCCTTGTGCATGGTGTCGAGCGTCGGCTGGTCGCCGGTGTAAGCG
>JAEWJH010000074.1 GCA_023386635.1 Pseudomonadota bacterium | reverse complement strand
CCCGTCTGCCGCTCCCCTTGCGGGGCGCTCGACTTGCATGTGTTAAGCCTGCCGCCAGCGTTCGCTCTGAGCCAGGATCAAACTCTCAAGTTGGATGAGATTGATCTCGGCTGATCGTTCACGTTTGACGAGGTCCACACGCCGATTTCTTGCGAAATCAGCGATAGTACCTTGATTAAACGTAGACCGCCGATGTCTCTTCCGACCGATGCCTGCGGAAATTGCTTCCCGAGGCAGCGGCGCGCAAGAACTCCGCCGTCCACGTTTCTCTTTCTTCCGATTCAATTTTCAAACAGCCCGGGCTCCTGGCGGAACCCACCTTCCGGAAGCCGGAAGGCCGAAGAAGCTCCAAGCGCCCGAATTACTATCGGATGCTGTGGTTCACTGTGACAGTGATGAGCTTCACAAGCGCGCCGCTTCGCCAGAGCGAAGAGCGCCGCGCCAGTGGTCGGGGTTATAGGTCGCGACCGATCCGGAAGTCAACACCCAAAAAATGCTTTTTTGCACTGCAGTGGATGACGGCACCGAAACGGCCAAAAACCCCGGCCGTACAAGGACAATATAGGGATGACGCCGCACCGGCGCCACATTCCTCGTCCTTTTTTCTTCGCTAGGCCCTCCTCCCCCGGCTTCGGGATCAGGCTCCTTTCGATACTCAGGTGGCGCGTGACCGGGGCAGACCCCCGAGCCAGCCGCCTTGGTTCGCGCCGTTGACGCCGTCTGGCGCAGAGGCGATGGTGCCAGCTCTCGATTCAGGGACCGGACGGGCCCAACGAAACGATTCGCACGGCAACGCGCTTCCGAACGCGCGCCACCAAACGCGCTCTGTGACGGGCTCAGGGGACGGCAAAGTTGGACCAACGCAGGTCAGCCAGCGCGCGACACTCGGGGCATGACGCCGATAGTGTCGAGCTTGGGAACGAGCCGCCGCTCTCGGTCGACGGCGAAGACGGCGGACTGGTCGATCGCCGCCGCGTCTCGGTGCAATGGCTGTCCGGCACCATTCTCACAGGCCTGTGCGGCGCGGCGCTGATGGGCGGCGCCGTCTTCACCTCGCTCGGCGAGACCACCTTCGCATCGCTGCCCGAGCGCGTCGAACTCGCGCTGCGCGGCGCGCTTTCCGGCAGCGACCGCAATACCGGCGCCCGCAAGAGCGACCGGCTGCCGACCGGCAACGATTCCAACGTCGCGCGGCAGATGATCCGCGTGTCCACCATGACCCGCGTCGGCAACCACGAAGTGGTGCGCGTGCGTCCGCTGGTGCGCATCTCCGGCAATCTGTCGCTCACCGCCTCGGACGTGTCGGCGAAGATTCCGCCGTTCAATCCGCAGCGTCTGCTGGCGGAATCCGGCTCCGGCAACGATCGCGATGAAGCGCCGGCCGCCGCCGCCGAACCGGAGGCCGAAGTCGCCTTCGTGATGCGCGATCTGTCGCCGCTGTTGCCGCGGCTCAAGATCGCCGCCCGCGCGGCGCAGGAGGATGTGCTGGCGCGCGTGCGCGAAGCTGCGAGCGTGATCGGCACTGTCGCGCGCACGCCGCGCGGCCCCGAACTCGCGTCGCTTGAGGCTGTCAGCAATATCCGGCTCGCTTATGCGGTCGAGCCCAGCACAAAAATGAACGATCCCTATGCGGGGTTCGAGGCGCGGATCATCCCGGAAAACGTGACGCTGCTGCCCAAGACCCGCGACGAAGCGACCGGCGGCAATCCGATCGGCGAGCGCATCGTGATCTGCAAGCGTACCGACACGATCGCCGGCGTGTTGCGCGAGGCCGGCGCGACGCCGGACGAGATCAAGGCGATCCTCGCCGCGTTCGGACCGCGAGGCCGGGAAGCCCTGAAAGACGGCCAGAAACTGAAGATCCTGCCAGGCCCGCTCGGCACCGATCAGCGCTTCCATCCGGTGCGCGTCGTGCTCGCGAGCGACAGCGGCATCGACGGCGTCGTCGCCCTTGCCGACAGCGGCCAATACGTGCCGGTCGATGTGACCAGCGCCAACACCGAGATCGCCAGCACCGGCGAGGACGACGAGAACGACGACGGCAGCGGCGTGCGCCTCTACCAGAGCATCTACGAAACCGCGCTGCGCAATCAGGTGCCGCGCGCGGTGGTCGACGAAATGATCCGCGTCTATTCCTACGACGTCGATTTCCAGCGCCGCGTGCAGCCGGGCGATTCGTTCGAGGTGCTGTTCGCCGGCGAAGACGAAACGCCGGGCATCGCAGATTCGCGCAGCGACGTGCTGTTCGCCTCGCTCACCGTCGGCGGCGAAGTGAAGCGCTTCTACCGCTACCAGTCGCCGGACGACGGCGTGGTCGACTACTACGACGAGACCGGCAAGAGCGCGAAGAAGTTTCTGGTCCGCAAGCCTGTTGCCTCCGGCATCATGCGCTCGCCGTTCGGCGTGCGGCATCATCCGATCCTCGGCTACACCAAGATGCACACCGGCGTGGACTGGGCGGCGCCGACCGGCACGCCGATCTATGCCTCCGGCAACGGCACGGTCGAGAAGGTCGGCTGGGAATCCGGCTACGGCAAGTTCATCCTGCTGCGCCACGCCAACGGCTACGAATCCGCCTACGGGCACATGACCGCGTTCGCGCGCGGCATCGACGAAGGCAAGAAGGTGCGCCAGGGCCAGGTGATCGGCTTCGTCGGCTCGACCGGCCTCTCCACCGGCGCGCATGTGCACTACGAAATCCGCATCAACGGTCGCTTCGTCGACCCGATGCGCATCAAGTTGCCGCGCGGCCGCGTACTGGAAGGGCCGGTACTCGCCAGTTTCGAGCGTGAGCGCGAGCGGCTCGACAACCTGATGACGCGCCGCCAGCCGCGCGTCGCCGACTCGTCCCCCGTCACGCCGATCCGGCGCTGATCCGCGCCGCGCGCTGGTGACGCCGATGCAAACCGAAACCGAGCGTCTGCAATACGCCGCGACGATCGCCTGCGGGATCCTCGCCGCGCTCGCGGTGCATATCGCGCTGACGGTGGCGGGCGCCGGGCTCGACACGGTGCTGCGCGGCATGTTTCCAACCGACCGCCAGCAGGTGACCTCGGCGCTGGCGTGGTGGGCGATCGGCCTCGGCGGGTTCATCGGCGCGTGGGCCAGTGGCCGTTATCTCGCGGCAGCGGCCGGAAGCCGCGCCGTGGTCGCGACCATCGCACGGCGCGTTTTGATCGCCATGGTGCTCGCCGTGTGCACCGCCGCCGGCGTCATGAGCAAGACCGGCGGGCTCGGCGGCAGCCTCGACGTGGCCACCAATCTGACCGCGCTGGTGATCGGGCTGGTGACCGCCTATGCCGGCGCCCGGTTCGCCTATCAGCGGACGCCCGCCCGCGACATTTGACCGTTTCTGCCGCTTCGACCCGCCGCGCTGCACGGAACCGATACCGCGCCGCGGCATTGTCGCGCATCGGGCAACGCGGAAAACAGCCCCGACCGCACGGAATTGCGGTAAGCTGAAAAACGGACAGGCGGACCGATCGATGCCCGATGTGATCCCCGAGCCCCTGATGAGCGACACACCGCTGGCGCCGCTGCGCCTCCTCGTCGTCGAGGACGAGCCCCTGGTGGCGATCATGCTGGAAGATGCGCTGCAGGACTTCGGCTATCAGGTGGTCGGGCCGGTGGAGAATTTGAAGGCGGCGATCCACCTCGCCGCCACCGAGCGGCTCGACGCCGCCGTGCTCGACATCAACATCGACGGCACCGTCTCCGACGCCGTGGCCGACAAGCTGATGACCCGCGGCATTCCGTTCCTGTTCGTCAGCGGCTATGCGCGCGACCTCGGCTTGCGGTTCGGCGATGTGCCGCTGCTGCGCAAGCCGTTCACCACCGACGACCTGCACCGCGCGGTCGTGGCGCTGGTGAACCGCGCAGCGCATCCGGGCGCGGCGGCCGGTTGACGGTCGGTTGACGGCCGGTTTCTCACACCAGCTTCAGCTTGCGCGCCAGCAGGAACGCATCGCGCGGCGCGGCGCTTTTCTGATCGTTGTCGAAATAGACATAGACGTCGCGGCGCTGCCGCCGCCACGCGCGGATGCGCCTCGCCCATAACGCCAGCGTGCGCGGCGAATAATGCCCCTTGTAGGCGCCGCCCGGCCCGTGCGCGCGCAGATAGATGAAGTTCGCCGTGACCTGCCACGGCGCCGGCGCGTCATGATGATCGGAGATGCACAGCGCCGCGCCATGCCGGCGCAGCAGCGTATAGATCTCCTTGTCGTACCAGCTCGGATGGCGAAACTCGAATGCATGGCGTCGCCGCTTCGGCAACAGCTTGAGAAACGCGGCGAGCCGCTCCGCGTCCGCTTCGAATTGCGGCGGCAATTGAAACAGCACCGGGCCGGCCTTGCGCCCGAGGATTTTCAGCCGCTGCTCGATCAGAGCGAGGCTGTTGCGCGATTTTCCGCTCAGACGTTTCCAGTGCGTGATGAACTTCGACGCCTTCCAGGCGAACACGAAATCCTCCGGCGTGTCGTCGCGCCATGCCCGCACGGTCTTGAGACTGGGCGTGCGGTAGAACACGCCGTTGAGTTCAGCGGTCGCAAATTGCGTCGCGTAGAACGCGAGATGATGCTTGACCATCACCTCGCGCGGAAAGAACGGCCCGCGCCAGGAGCGATAACTCCAGCCCGCGGTGCCGATCAGAATCTGCTGCTGCCGGTGTCGCCGTGCCATCGCTGGCTCATGATGCGGTGGTGATCCCCGTCATCAATGCGGCTATGTCGGCACACGTTCCACAGCCCCGCCAACGAGGGATTTGATTGCCGTTGCGGACATGCGACACTTCGCTACGGCTCCGATGCGGGCCGATCCCGGGAGTTTTCCAATCGTGACTCAAGACAGCGTCGGCGCCAGCGTTCGCGGCCGCATTCCCTATCAATCGATCCACAACCGGCCGGCGCTGAAATTGCCGGGGGACGCGCGGGTCGCGGTTTGGACCATCGTTAATGTCGAGAACTGGAATCCGCAGGCGCCGATGCCGCGTACCGTCATCCCGCCGCCGATGGGACAACCGCTGCTGCCCGACGTACCGAACTGGGCCTGGCACGAATACGGCATGCGCGTCGGATTCTGGCGCTTTGTCGACGCGCTCGGCGCGCGCGGGCTGAAGGCGACGTTCGCGCTCAACGGATCGGTGTGCAAACTTTATCCCGAGGTGTGCGCCGCCGCGCGCGACGCCGGTTGGGATTTCATGGGGCACGGTTTCGAGCAGAAGCCGATGCACAAGCTCGACGACCAGCGCCGCGCCATCGACGACACCATCAAGGCGATCACGGACTTCACGGGCAAGCCGCCGCGCGGCTGGGAAAGCCCCGGCATGACCGAGACCGACGAGACCATCGACCTGCTCGCCGAGGCCGGCATCGAATACGTCGCCGACTGGGTGCTCGACGAACAGCCGGTGCCGGTGCGCACCCGCGCCGGCCGCATCGTCTCCGTTCCCTATACGGTGGAGATCAACGACGTGGTGATCAGCGCCGTGCAGCAGCAATCATCCGACGAGTTGTTGCGACGCGGGCGCGATCACTTCGACCGGCTTTATCTCGACGGCGCCAAGACGCCGCGGGTGATGGCGATCTCGATCCATCCGTATCTCACCGGCGTGCCGCACCGCATCCGCTATCTCGAGGCGCTGTACGACTACATCCTCGGCCATGAGGGCGTGGTGATGTGGACAGGCGCGGAGATTCTCGACTGGTACAACAGCCAGGTGCCGGCTTAGGGCATCGCGAGCGGATCGGGCCCGAAACGGTTGGGGCCGTCGAGGCCGCAGAACGGAACGATCGATGTTATGGTGCCGATCGAATGGTGCTGCCGGACAGGATTGAACTGTCGACCTCTTCATTACCAATGAAGTGCTCTACCACTGAGCTACGGCAGCCGGCGTGAGGCGGACCGGCGGTGCCGGGGCCAACGACGCGGGCTTGCGAATATCCGATCAAAGCCGATATGTCGAGCCGGAAGGCGGCCCGCCGGACCTCTTCCCGCCTGCTTTTTCGTGCCGAAAACCGCCAATTCCGTCCTGATCCAAGACGAGATCGATGTCCGACCCCACCAAATCCCCCGCCGCCAAACCCAGCGACCTGCGTGAGGCCCGCCTCGCCGCCGCGCTCCGGGACAATCTCAAGCGGCGCAAGGCGCAGATGCGTGCCCGCGCCGGGGTGGAAACGGAAGCGAAGATTAACCAGACCGAGACGACCTCGGAGGTCCGAGAATCGCCGCAATCAGGCGGCGAGTAGCGGCCAGTCATGAATTCCGCGCCCCGGTTCCGTTGTCCATACGGAAGCCGCGCGCTTTGCACCGGACCGGCAGATCGTCATAACTGCCGGATATCACGCTAGTCACGAGGACCGGCCGAGCCGGTGTGTTGGGGGCGACATGGATCGCATTCGTATTACCGGTGGCCGCCAGCTCAATGGCGTCATTCCGATCTCCGGCGCCAAGAACGCCGCCCTGCCGCTGATGATCGCAAGCGTGCTGACACAGGACACGCTGATCCTCGACAATGTGCCCCGGCTCGCCGACGTGCGGCTCTTGCAGCGCATCCTCGGCAATCACGGCATCGACGTGATGATCGCCGGCAAGCGCCCGGGCGAGAGCACCGACAACCAGACGCTGCACATCAGCGCCGCCAATATCGTCGACACCACCGCGCCCTACGACCTCGTATCGAAGATGCGCGCCAGCTTCTGGGTGGTCGCGCCGCTCCTCGCGCGCATGGGCAAGGCGAAAGTGTCGCTGCCGGGCGGCTGCGCCATCGGCACGCGGCCGGTTGACCTCCTCATCATGGCGCTGGAGCGCTTGGGCGCGCAGATCGAAATCGACGCCGGCTATGTGATCGCCAGCGCGCCGCGCGGCCTGCAGGGCAACGAGATCGTGTTTCCGAAAGTCACCGTCGGCGGCACGCATACCGCGCTGATGGCCGCCGTGCTCGCCAACGGCACCACGGTGATCGAGAACGCCGCCTGCGAGCCGGAAGTCGGCGATCTCGCCGACTGCCTCAACAAGATGGGCGCCAAGATTTCCGGCGCCGGCACACCGCGCATCATCGTCGACGGCGTCTCGACGCTCCATGGCGCGCGCCATTCGGTGCTGCCGGACCGCATCGAGACCGGCACCTATGCCATGGCGGTGGCGATGACCGGCGGCGACGTGATGCTGCAGAACGCGCGGCCCGAGCTGCTGCAGGCCGCGCTGGACACGCTGGCGCAAGCGGGCGCCACCGTCACCGCGACCAACGAAGGCATCCGCGTTGCGCGCAACGGCGGCGGCATCGCGCCGGTGACCGTGACCACCGAGCCGTTCCCCGGCTTCCCGACCGATCTGCAGGCGCAGCTGATGGCGCTGATGACCCGCGCCAAGGGCACCTCGACCATCACCGAAACGATCTTCGAAAACCGCTTCATGCATGTGCAGGAACTGGCCCGTCTCGGCGCGCGGATCCATCTCGATGGCCAGAAAGCGACCATCGAGGGCGTGGAGCGGCTGAAGGGCGCGCCGGTCATGGCCACGGACTTGCGCGCCTCGGTGTCGCTGGTGATCGCCGCGCTCGCGGCGGAAGGCGAGACCACCGTGAACCGGGTCTACCATCTCGACCGCGGCTTCGAGCGGCTGGAAGCCAAGCTCTCGGCCTGCGGCGCCTCGATCGAACGACTCAGCGGCTGAATGTACAGGGGAGCCGCGCGGCCCGTAGTTGCTGCGCAGCCCTTGTTGCCTCGCAGCTCTTGTTGCCTCGCAGCCCTTGCGCCACGCGGTCGATTGCCTAGCTTGAGGCCGTAGCAACCGCACAGCCTCCGCAGAGCAAAAACCCATGACCTCCTCCGATCTCATCAAGTTCGTGATGCTCGACGGCGAGGATCTGGCGATCGGCTCGACCCACCTGCAGGATGCGGTGGTCAAAACCCCGGACCTGATCTGGCTGCCGCGCGAGAAGCGGCTGGTGATCGGCATCAACCGGTTCGACTGGGAAAGCGCCGTAGCCGACCCTCCGGTGTTCCGCCGCCGCCGCGCCGCCCTGCGGTTCGAGCGCGTGCTCGGCTGCCAGAGCAAGGGCATCGACCTCGCCAGCCCGGATCAGGTGCTCAATCTGCTCGCCGTCGAATTCGCCGAGACCGACAGCCCGTCCGGCACCGTGACCCTCACCTTCTCCGGCGGCGCCGCGCTGCGGCTGACGGTGGAGTGCCTCGAGGCCGAACTGGCCGACCTCGGCCCGGCCTGGACCTGCGCCCACCGGCCGGACCATCCGATCGAGCAGACCGCCACCGCCTGACCGCTTCCTTTCCGCTGCGCCGCGAAAAGCGGGGTTGACGGGGAAGCCGCCAGCACGCCAATGACGGAGGCGAACCCGCGCTTCCGCGGGCCGTCGCTGGACCCCACGTTAAGCCTCAGGTCATGCCGCTTCGCCTCGACAGCCAATCCGCCGATTTCGCCGCCCGGTTCCGGGCCTTTCTCGGCGCCAAGCGCGAAGCCTCGGCCGACGTCGAGCAGGCGGTCCGCGCGATCCTCACCGACGTCGAAGCACGCGGCGACGCGGCGCTGATCGACTACACCCGTCGGTTCGACCGGCTCACGCTTACCCCGGCCACGCTCCGGGTGCCGGCCGCCGAGATCGCCGCCGCCACCGCGCAATGCGACCCGAACGCCCTCGCCGCGCTGAAACTGGCGCGCGAGCGGATCGAGGCCTTCCACCGCCGGCAGCTTCCGAAGGACGACCGGTTCACCGATGCGCTCGGTGTCGAGCTTGGCGGCCGCTGGACCGCGATCGAGGCGGTCGGTCTCTACGTGCCGGGCGGCACCGCCGCCTATCCGTCCTCGGTGCTGATGAACGCGGTGCCGGCCAAAGTCGCCGGCGTCGACCGCCTCGTCATGGTGGTGCCTGCGCCGGACGGGAAACTCAATCCGCTGGTGCTGGCCGCAGCCGCGCTCGCCGGCGTCGATGAGATTTACAAGATCGGCGGCGCGCAGGCCGTTGCCGCGCTCGCCTACGGCACCGCGACCATCGCGCCGGTGGCGAAGGTTGTCGGCCCGGGCAACGCCTATGTGGCCGCGGCGAAGCGTCTCGTGTTCGGCAAGGTCGGCATCGACATGATCGCCGGACCATCCGAAGTGCTGGTGCTGTCCGACGCCACCGGCAATCCCGACTGGATCGCCGCCGACCTCCTCGCGCAGGCCGAGCATGACGAGAGCGCGCAGTCGATCCTGATCACCGATGACGTCGCGCTCGCCGCACAGGTCGAGCAGGCGGTCGAAAGCCAGCTCAAGACCCTGCCGCGCGCGAAAATCGCCGGCGCCTCATGGGCGACTTTCGGGGCGGTCATCACCGTGCCGACGCTCGAGGATGCGATCCCGCTCGTCGACGCCATCGCGCCCGAGCATCTGGAGATCGTCGCCACCGACGACGAGGCGCTCGCCGCCCGCATCCGCAATGCCGGCGCGATCTTCCTCGGCGCGCACACGCCGGAAGCGATCGGCGACTATGTCGGCGGCTCGAACCACGTGCTGCCGACCGCGCGCTCGGCGCGGTTCTCGTCCGGCCTCGGCGTGCTCGATTTCATGAAGCGCACCTCGATCCTCAAATGCGGCCCGGAGCAGTTGCGCGCGCTCGGCCCCGCCGCCATCGCGCTCGGTGAAGCGGAGGGGCTCGGCGCCCATGCCCGCTCCGTCTCCATCCGGCTGAATCTGCCATGAACGCCAAAGCCGCACCGGGCGCCAAGCAGCGTCTCGTCGCGGTGACGTTCGATGAAGCGTCGATCGGCCGCTCCAATCCCGACGTGGAGCACGAGCGCACCATCGCGATCTACGATCTCCTGGAAAAGAACAGCTTCGCGCCCGCCGGCCACGACGGCGGACCTTACAAGCTGCATCTGTCGATCACCGGCAACCGCCTCGCCTTCGACATCCGCGAGGAAGACGACACACCGGTCGTCGCGCATCTGCTCTCGCTCGCGCCGCTGCGCAGCGTGGTGAAGGATTACTTCCTGATCTGCGACAGCTATTACGCGGCGATCCGCACGGCGACGCCGGACAAGATCGAGGCGATCGACATGGGCCGGCGCGGGCTGCATGACGACGGCTCGCGGCAATTGATGGAGCGGCTGAAGAACAAGGTCGCTCTCGACTTCGACACCGCGCGGCGGCTGTTCACGCTGATCTGCGTGCTCCACTGGAAGGGCTAGAGCATGATCTCTGACAAGATCATGCTCGGATATGCATGACCGGCTCGGCGCGCTCGCAGCGTCCGCAGTCGGTGCTGTTCGTCTGCGGCTTGAACTCGGTGCGCTCGCCGATGGCGGCGGGCCTGTTCAAGCAGATGTTCGGCCGCAGCATCTATTCCGCATCCGCCGGCGTGCAGAAGGGCGAACTCGATCCCTTCGTGACCGCGGTGATGGAGGAGAGCGGCATCGATCTCGGCAAGCACCGGCCGATGACCCTCGAGGAACTCGAGGACTGGGAGGGGATGAATTTCGATCTCATCATCAGCCTCTCGCCACAGGCGCACCACCGGGCGCTGGAGCTGACCCGGACGCTGGCCGCCGATGTGGAATATTGGCCGACCCACGACCCGACCGATACCGAAGGCAGCCGCGAGCAGCGGCTCGACGCCTACCGGACCGTGCGCGACCAACTGATGCAGCGGATCAAGCAGCGGTTCGGCGGCCAGGGGGTCGGCGACGGCTGACGATCCCGCCGCGGTTGAGAAAATCCCGGCCTTCCGCTACTCAACATCCTGCAATCACCCCACGAATCCCGCGAAGCACCCGATGATCGGCCGCCCCAAATTCGTGCTCGCCTCCGGCTCGCCGCGCCGCCTGGCCCTGATCAATCAGGCCGGGATCGAGCCCGATGCGCTCAAGCCCGCCGATATCGACGAAACGCCGAAGCGGGGCGAACTGCCACGCGCCTATGCCACCCGCCTCGCCCGCGCCAAGGCGGAAGCGGCATTGGAGGCGGTGAAACTCGACGACGAACTGAAGGGCGCCTTCATCCTCGCCGCCGACACCGTCGTCTCGGTCGGCCGCCGCATCCTGCCCAAGGCCGAACTGCTCGACGAAGCGGCACAGTGCCTGCGGCTGCTCTCGGGCCGCAATCACCGCGTCTATACCGGCGTCTGCCTGGTGACGCCCCGTGAATCGTTCCGGCAGCGGCTGGTGGAAACGCGGCTGCGCTTCCGCCGCCTCAACCAGCAGGACATCGACTCCTATCTCGCCTCGGGCGAATGGCGCGGCAAGGCCGGCGGCTATGCGATCCAGGGCATCGCCGGCACCTTCGCGGTGAAATTCGTCGGCTCCTACACCAATGTGGTCGGCCTGCCGCTCTATGAGACGATCTCGCTGCTCGACGGCGAGCACTATCCGATCCGGTTCGGCTGGCTCAACGCGCTCTAGCGGTCCCGGGAGGCGGCGTCTCGTGAACATCGCCAGCGATCTCCACGCCGCCGCGCAGCGCTATCCCACCCGTATCGCTGTCGCTTCCGGCGACACCGCATTCGTCCGCTACGACGAACTCGCCAGTCGCGTCGCCCGGCTGGCCGGCGGCCTGCGCGCGCTCGGCCTCGCGCCCGGCGACCGCGTCGCCGTCATCGCCAAGAATGTGCCGCACTATGTCGAGGCGCTCTATGCCATCTGGCATGCGGGCCTCGTCGCCGTGCCCGCGAACGCGAAACTGCACGGCGCCGAACTCGGATACATCCTCGACCATTCCGGCGCGCGCGCCTGCTTCGTGTCGCCGGGGCTCGACGCCGACATCGCGCCGCATGCGCCGACGACACTCGAGCGCATGATCGTGCTCGGCGGCGCGGACTACGACCGGCTGCTCGCCGCCGATTCCCTCACGCTGACGCAGCGCGAGGCCGACGATCTCGCCTGGCTGTTCTATACCTCCGGCACCACCGGCCGGCCGAAAGGCGCGATGCTGACGCATCGCAATCTCGCGGTGATGGGCGAGGCCTATGTCAGCGAGGTCGATCCGACCGTGGCCGGCGACGCGATCCTGCATGCGGCGCCGATGAGTCACGGCTCCGGTCTCTACATCATGGCGCATATCGCCGCCGGCGCGACCAATGTGGTGCCGGACTCCGGCGGTTTCGAGCCGGACGAGATCGCGCGGCTGGTCGCGCGCTGGCCGCGCGCCTCGATGTTCGCGGCGCCGACCATGATCAAGCGCATGGTCGACGCGCCCGTCGATCTGCCGCGCGAAAAACTTCGCACCATCGTCTGGGGCGGCGCACCGATGTATGTCGAGGACGCCATGAAGGCGCTCGACCGGTTCGGCCCGTGCCTCGCGCAGATCTACGGCCAGGGCGAAAGCCCGATGACCATCACCGTGCTGCCGCGTGCCGAGGTCGCCGACCGCGACCATCCGCGCTGGCGCGAGCGGCTCGCCAGCGCCGGACGTCCGTTCCGCTGCGTCGATGTCCGCATCGCCGGCGCGGACGACCGCACGTTGCCGCCCGGCGAGAGCGGCGAAATCCTCGTGCGCGGCGACGTCGTCATGCGCGGCTATTGGCGCAACGACGAGGCGAGCGCGGCCGCGCTCAAGGGCGGCTATCTCCACACCGGCGATGTCGGCGCGTTCGACGCGGACGGCTATCTCGCGCTCAAGGACCGCTCGAAGGACCTGATCATCTCCGGCGGCAGCAATATCTATCCGCGCGAGGTGGAGGAAATCCTGCTGCGGCATGACGGCGTGCGTGAAGTCTCGGTGATCGGCCGGCCCGACGCCGAATGGGGCGAGGCCGTCGTCGCCTATGTGGTCGGCGACGCGCCGCGTGCGGAACTCGACGCGCTGTGCCTCGCGCATATCGCGCGGTTCAAGCGACCGAAGGATTATGTCTTCGTCCCGGCGCTGCCGAAGAACAATTACGGCAAGATCCTCAAGACCGAGTTGCGGGCGCTGGATACGCGCCGAAGCGGAATTTGAGTTGGATGGGGCGTGATCTTTTCGGAAAACAGGTTTCCACTTTTTCGGATCAAGCCCTAAATAAAGCCATGCCCTCGCTCGCGCCCGCCGCCCCCTGCCCGATCTGCCGCCGCCCGGCCGAAGAGGCGTTCAAGCCGTTCTGCTCCAGGCGCTGCCGGGACGTGGACCTGCACCGCTGGATGAGCGGGGTTTACGCGGTTCCGGTGGCTGAAGATGATGATGAAGACGGCGACGGCGCGCCCCGGACCCGCTCCCCCGACGAGGACTGAAACGCTCTCTCCCGCGGGAGCCGCTCCGAAGCCCTGCGCCGGGAGCCCATTGGCGGATCATCGTTTTTTGCCCCACAGGCGTTCTGGACAGGGCAGAGTCGACCCTCTATAACGCCACCGCTTACCAAGCCCCGCTTCCGCGGGTCCGGCGCCCAGGTAGCTCAGTTGGTAGAGCATGCGATTGAAAATCGCAGTGTCGGTGGTTCGATCCCGCCCCTGGGCACCATTCGCTTCGTCAGCACTCATTCGCCGATGGCAGAGCTGACCGGGCCGCAAGGGCCTATCGCCGCGCGTTCCAGATCGCGCGAACGACCTTCTCCGGCTTGATCGGCGTCTCGTTGAATTCGAGCTTGAGGTGCGAGAGCGCATCGCACACCGCATTGGCGATGGCGACCGGCGGCGCGATCGCGCTGCCCTCGCCCACGCCCTTGACGCCGAACGGATTGAGCGGCGACGGGTGGTGCATGTGCACGAGATCAAGGTGCGGCATGTCGCTCGCGCCCGGCACCAGATAGTCCATGAACGATCCGACCAGGATCTGACCATCGGCGTCGTAGCTCATCTCCTCGAGCAGCGCGCCGCCAAGCCCCTGCACCGCGCCGCCGTGGATCTGTCCATCGACCAGCATCGGGTTGATGACCGTGCCGCAGTCATGAACGATCACATATTTGTCGATCGCAACCCGGCCGAGATCGGGATCGACCTCGACCAGCGCCGCATGCGTGGCATAGGCCCAGGTCACCGTCGGCGGCTCGTAATAGGCGGTCTCTTCAAGACCCGCGGCCATCCCCTGCGGCCGCGCGCTGTCCCAGCCGGGACGCGCCGCCTTGGCGATCGCCGAGAGCGTCACTTCATTGCCCGGCACGCCGACGACGCCGACCGCGCCGTTGCGCAATTCCAGATCGCCGGCCGAGCACTCCAGCATGTTGGCGGCGATCGAGAACACCTTTTGCCGCAGCGGCTCGCTCGCCTGATGGATCGCGCCCGACAACGTCACGGTGCTGCGGCTGGCGATGGTGCCGAAGCCCATGGCGACGCCCGACGTGTCCGCCAGCGACATCACAACGTCTTTCGGCTCGACCTTCCAGACATCCGCGACGATCTGCGAGAAGATCGTCTCCATGCCCTGCCCCTGCGGACAGGAGCCGCCGGCGACATAAATCTTGCCGGTCGGATCGATGCGCACCGTCGCGCTCTCGAAGGGGCCGACGCCGGTGCCTTCGGTGTAGCAGCCGAGGCCGAGGCCGAGATAGCGGCCCTTCTCCCGCGCCGCGCGCTGCTTCGCGCGAAACGCTTCAAGCCCGCCGATCGCCTCGAGCGCGAGGCGTAGCGATTCAGGATAATCGCCGCTGTCGTAGACGATCATCTCGCCGTCGCGATACGGAATGCCGAGATGATACGGCATCTCAGCCGCCGGGATCATGTTGCGCAGACGCACCTCGGCCGGATCGAGGCCCAACTCGGCCGCGATCATGTCCATGATCCGCTCCATGGCAAAGGTCGCTTCCGGGCGGCCGGCGCCGCGATACGGCGCATTGGCGACCTTGTTGGTCGAGACGATGCGAGAGCGGACGAAGAAGTGATCGAACTTGTACGGCCCCGGCAGATGCACCGCCGTGTTGTAGGCGATGCCGGAGCCGATCGGATTCCACGCGCCGCAATCCACATAGAAATTGTCGCTGAACGCGAGCAGCCGGCCATCGTCGTCGAATCCGGCCTCGACCTCGTGGATCTGGTCGCGCGAATGGCAGGCGCTGACGAAATGCTCGAACCGGTCCTCGATCCACTTCACCGGCCGGCCGACCTCGCGCGCCAGGAACGGGATCAGCAGATCCTCGGGATACACATGTCCCTTGGTGCCGAAGCCCCCGCCGACATCGAGCGCGAGACTGCGGATGCGCGCCTCCGGCATATTCAGCACGGTGGAGGCTTCGCGCTTGAGCCAATGCACCACCTGACACGCCGACCAGATCGTCATCGTGTCGGTGCGCTCCTCGTAGCTGCCGACCACGCCGCGGCATTCCATCGGAATGCCGGCATAGCGATGATGATGGAAGCGGCGCTTGATCCGGTGCGGCGCGGAGGCGAGCGCCTTCTGCACATCGCCCTTCTCGACGGTGAAATCGCCGATCAGGTTGGTGCCGTATTGCTCATGCAGCACCGCGCTCTCGGGCGTGAGGCCGGCGACAGGATCGACGACGGCGGGCAACGGCTCGAGATCGACCTCGACCAGTTCGGCCGCGTCCTCGGCCTGATAGCGCGTCTCGGCGAGGATCACCGCGACGGCCTCGCCGACATGACGCACCTTGTCATGCGACAGCAACGGCTGCTGCGGATTCTGGAATTTGTGCTGGACCTGGGTGGTCCATTTGCGCGGCAGGGAGAGCTGCGTGTCCGGCACCGGCGGCAGCATCTGCGCCAGTTCCGGGCCGGCGATCGCATAGGCCACGCCGGGCGCCTTGAGCGCGCGCGACAGATCGATCGACTTGATGCGCGCATGCGCCACCTGGCTGCGCACGAACGCCGCGTGCAGCATCCCCGGCAGCTTGAGATCGGCAACGAACTTGCCCTTGCCGGTCAGCAGACGCTGGTCTTCCTTGCGCGGAATCGACTGGCCGACAAAGCCGTCATTCTTGACCTCAGCCATGGGTTTCTCAGACATGGGCCGGCGCTCCCGCATTCTGCGCCGCACGCATCTCCGCGGCGGCGGCGAGCACCGCCTTGACGATGTTCTGATAACCGGTGCAGCGGCACAGCACCGCGGACAGGGCTTCGCGCACCTCCTCCTCGTTCGGCGAGGGGTTGGTGTTCAGGAAATCGATGGTTGCCGCCAGCATGCCGGGCGTACAGAAGCCGCATTGCAGCGCGTGATTCTCGTGAAACGCCTTCTGCACCGGGTGGAATTGTCCGCCCTGCGCCAGACCTTCGATCGTCGTGATCGTGGCGCCCTCCGCCTGCACCGCCAGCATCAGGCAGGAGCGCGCCGCCTCACCGTTGAACAGCACCGTGCAGGCGCCGCAGACGCCGTGCTCGCAACCCACATGGGTGCCGGTGAGATCGAGATGATCGCGCAGGAAATCGGCGAGCAGCGTGCGCGGCTCGCACTGTCCCTGATAATCCCGCCCATTCACGGTCAGGCGGATATCGACCAGCTTCGTCATTGCACTTCCTTCCCGTGACGGGACAAACACGATCGTCGCGGACGGCTGAATTACGCCATGGCGCGCTGCAGCGCCCGGCCGGTGAGAATTCTGGTCAGATGCCGCCGATAGTCGGCGCTCGCGTTGCGGTCATCGAGCGGCTCGATGGCATCGGCTGCCGCCGCCGCCGCGGCGGCGATGCTGTCCGGATCGACGGCGCGGCCCCGCAGCACATCTTCCGCCGCGGCGATGCGGCGTGAACACGCCGAGACGCCGGCCGTGGCGATCCGCGCGGACGCACACACGCCCTTGTCGATCTCAAGAATGACGGTGACCGCCGCAATGGCGAAATCGCCATGCCGCCGCGAAAACTCCTCGACCGCGAAGCGCGCGCCCTTCGCCATTTTCGGAAAGCGCACCTCGGTCAGCACTTCGTCTTCAGCGAGACTGGTGATCATCGCGTCTTCGATCAGGTCGGCCGCGGCGATGCGCCGCTCGCCGTTCGGACCGCGCACGCTCACCTCGCCGCCGAGCGCCTGCAGCACCATGGGGATTTCCGCTGCCGCGTCGGCATTGGCAATCGAGCCGCCGATGGTGCCGCGCGAGCGGGTCGGCAGATGGCCGACCATGCGGATCGCCGTGTGCAGCACTGGCAGATCACGCGCGATGATGTCGGAAAACTCCACAGCGCGCTGCCGCGTCATCGCGCCGATGCGCACGACGTCCTTGTCGTCCTTGATATAGGCCAGCTCGGGGACGCGGTTGAGATCGACGATGAAGGCCGGCGTCGCCAACCTGAAGTTCATCATCGGCACCAGTGTTTGCCCGCCGGCCAGCAGACGGGCATCCCCGCCGTGACGGCCCAGCAGCGCCACCACCTCGTCGACGGTGGTGGGGGCCTGATAGTCGAAAACTGCCGGCTTCATCGAACGCTATCCCTACGACATTGCCGGCACACGACGCGGCAACGGATCCTTTTTACGCCAGCGTCTGCGCGACCCGACTCCGGTGCGAGACGTGCCAGTGCACGGACATGTTCTCCATGACGGCAATCGCACCGTAAAACACCAGAGCCAGCACGGAGATCCATGTCAACGCGACGAAGATCAGGGTGGTATCGAGCACGCCATTGGCGGTGACGAGCACGTAGCCGAGCCCTTCATTGGCGCCGATGAACTCGCCGACGATGGCGCCGACGGTCGCGAGCGTGATCGCCACCTTCATCGAACCGAAGATGCCCGGCAGCGCCGAGGGCAACTGCAGGTGCCGGAAAATCTTGATCGGGTCCGCACCCATGGAGCGCAACAGGAACATCGAGTCGTTGTCGATCGAGCGCAGGCCGACCATGGCGCTGATCATGACCGGGAAGAACGACAGCAGAAACGCCAGCAGCACTTTCGGCAGGAAGCCGAAGCCGAGCCAGACCACCAGCAGGGGCCCGAGCGCGACCTTGGGGATGACCTGAACGACGACCAGCCAGGGATAAAACGCCTTGTCGATGGTACGCACGAACACGATGAGGGCGGCCAGCGCGACGCCGATGATCACCGCGAGCACGAAGCCGAGGATAATTTCGGCGCTGGTGACGACGGCATGATGCAGCATCAGATCGGCAGTGTCGCCGATGCGCGCGACGATCGACGACGGCGCCGGCAGGACATAAGGCGGGAACCAGCCGGCACGGGCGCCGAACTCCCAGACCACGACACTGACGATGAACACGATGGCCGGATAACCGATATCGGCCAGCTGACGCATCCGGGAACGTTTGGTCATGGAGCCGGCCTCCTCAATGCATGATCGCGTCGCGCAGCGTCGCCTGATAGGCGGCAAACCGCGGCGTGTCGCGCATCTCGACGGTCCGCGGGCGCGGCAGATCGATAGTCACGTCCATAGCGATCCGGCCGGGGCGCGGCGACATCACGACGACGCGGTCGGCCAGGAAGATCGCTTCTGAAATACTGTGCGTCACCATCACCGCGGTGCAGCCGGTGTTCAGCCACACTTTCTGCAGGTCGAGATTGATCTGGTCGCGGGTGATCGCATCGAGCGCGCCGAACGGCTCGTCGAGCAGCAGCAGCGAAGCGTCGTGCAGCAGCGCCCGGCAGAGGGCGACGCGCTGGCGCATACCGCCGGACAATTCCCACGGCCGGCGATCGGCAAAGCCGCGCAGTCCGACGGTCTCGAGCAATTGCAGCGCCTTCTCGCGGCTGGCATTGCGGTCGAGCCCGCGGATATCCGCCTGCAGCATCACGTTGCCGAGCACGGTGCGCCAGTCGAACAGCAGGTCGCGCTGGAACACGATACCGACCTCGGTCAGCGGCCGCGTCACCTTCTTGCCACCGACGACGACGCTGCCTTGGGACGGCGGCGTCAATCCGGCGGTGATCATCAGCAGCGTGCTCTTGCCGCATCCACTCGGGCCGAGGATCGCGACAAACTCACCGCGACGAACAGTGAGATCGACGTTCTCAAGCGCGACGACGCCGTCTCCGGCGCCAAACTGCTTGTAGAGCCCTTTGACCTCGATCTGATTGTCCGTTCCCGCCGGCGTGGGGGCACTTTCACGTTGGACGGTCATACGCCCCCTCTCGTTCTGCGAGATATGATGTCGCAAGGATTAAGTCGCACGGCGACCGATACAGGCTGCATCGGTCGCCGTGAAAAGTCAGCGGAAATCGTTGGTGAAGACGTCGGCCGGATCGACCCGCTTCATGCCTGCGAACTCCACCATGGTGTCGACCGCCTTTTTCCAGTCGTCAGGCGACTGCCAGCCGAACGGCTTGCCGGAGGTGCCGCCGATATACTGCTGCGAGTCGAGGAAGGCGTCCTTGAGCGAGCCTTCCTTGCCCTTGAGCAGCGGCCGCGCGGCGATCACGCTCTCCACCGCCGCATCCGGCTGCTTGATCGCCTCTTCCCACGACTTGGCCGTGGCCGCGACGAACCGCTTGATCATATCCGGATTCGATTTGATCTTCTCGCGCGACACGATGATGCCATGCGACGGCAGCACGATGCCGGAATCGGCGAAGTCGAACTTGCCGACCTCCTTGATGCCGACCGCGAGCATCAGCGGCTTGCCGGCGGTACCGTAAGTCGCGACCGCATCGGCCTGGCCCTGCGCAACCGCGGTGTATTTCACCGAGCAATCCATCATCACGCTCTGCGCATCGGTCGGCTTGATGTTGATCGCCTTGTAGTAGGCCGGCAGATAGACGGCGATGCCGTCACCGGCACAGGACGAGATCTTCTTGCCGACGAGATCCTTCGGCGTCGACAGTTTGCCCTTGGGGAAGAAGATCGACAGCGTCGAGCGCTGGAACACGCCCATCGCCACCTTCACCGGCAGACCTTCGCCGATCAGGCGTGCGGCCGTCGTGGCATCGGCGAAGGCGAAATCGTCGGCCTGATTGGCGACGAGATTGACGCCCGTGCTCGAGCCCTTGCCTTCCTCGACCTTCAGGTCGATGCCGGCGTCTTTGTAGTAACCCTTGGCCACGCCGTAATAGAACGGAACGTGATAACCCAGCGTCGTCCAATCGAGACGCAGGGTCGCCTTATCCTGCGCCGAAGCGCTGCCGATCGACATCGCCGTCAACGCGCCGGCTACCAGTGCCGCAAGAGCCTTGCCGTTCCTCATGACGCCTTCCCTTTCGCTGGGTGAGTGATACTCTTCCCTGACTTTAGAGCGACTATAATTCGCCCTTACAAAACTGTCTAGTCAGTCAACTGAAGCGGCCCCGTCGGCACGCGCGGCGCATCGCCTCGCCTGACCGGGGCGCTGATCTTGCCGTGATTTAACGGCGTCAGCCAGCCGAATCCGTAGCCGCCGCGGGGCTTCGGCCAAGATGCCGCGCAATATCCTGTGCGGCCGCATAAGCGAATACGATCGCCGGGCCGATGGTGATGCCCGGCCCCGGATAATTCCCGCCCATCACGGAATGCATATCGTTGCCGCAGGCATACAAGCCGCCGATGCGTGCTCCATCGCGATGCAGCACGCCTGCATTTTCATCAGTCACGAAGCCCGTCGCTGCGCCCATATCGCCCGGATACAAGCGCACCGCATAAAATGGCGGTGTTTCCAGCGGCGCGAGGCAGGCATTCGGCTGATGGGTCGGATCGCCGGCCGTAATGCGCTGATAGTCGGTGCTGCCGCGCCCGAAATCCTCGTCGACGCCGCGCCGCGCGAAATCGTTGAAGCGGGTGATCGTCGCGCGCAACGCGGCCGGATCGATCGACAGCTTGCCCGCCAGATCCTCGATGCTATCACCCTGCGTCAAATAGCCGTCGCGCAGGAATGCGCCGCGCCCGAACCGGCCGGGCCGCACCATGCCAAGCCCGAATTTCCGCAGCGCTGTCTCGTCGGCAATCAGAAACGCCGGGATTGCCGGGGATTGGGCGTGCGCATTGTAAAGCCCCTGTCCAAACGGATGATACGACAGCGCCTCATTCACGAACCGTTTTCCCGCCTGGTTGACGGTGACGGTCCCGGGCCGTCCGCGATCGAAAATGAAATGCGGAAACACTGCGGTGGTGCCGTCGGCGCGCGGGCGCACAGACACCGGCGTCCAGAACGCCGTATCGCGGCCGTCAGTGCCGTAATAGGCGCCGATATCGAGCAGCAGATCGTGCAGTTGCCCCGTATGCCCCGGCGCGCCGGGGCAATAATCCGGCACCGGTTTGCGCAGCATTTCCTGACGCCGCACCGGATGGCGATTGAATCCCCCGGTCGCCGCGACCAAACCACCGCGCACGGCGACGCCTTTCGTCCGGCCGTTCTGGTCCAGCGTCACGCCGGTCACACGATGACCCTCGGTGGCGATCGAAGTAACCTTCGTTTGCATCAGGATCGGCACGTGGCGCTCGTGCAGCGAGAGCAGCAGCCGCGCGATCAGCGCATTGCCCATCATCAGCCGCGTGCCGCGAGGATACGTCAGTCGGTCGCGCGCATGCCGCGCCAGGATCTTCAGCGAATGCATCAGCGCCTTTGGCGAGCGCGTGGCGGCGAGCAGGTTGAGCACGTCCTCCTGGTTCACCATCATGCCGCCGAGGATGGTGAATTCCGGGATCGGCTCGCGCACCAGGCCGAGCAGTTCCTTGAGCCGGCGGCCGTCGAACGGGACAGCTTCCAGCACGCGGCCCTTCAAGGTCGCGCCGGGCAGATCGCTGTTGTAATCGGGGTGCAGCGGGCGCGCCCGGAAACGAACATGCGATTGCTGTTCGAGCTGCGCCACCGCCGCGCCGCCGTTGCGCAGGAACGCCATGCGCAGCGATTCCGGCGACTCGTTGCCCACAGAGTTGCGCAGATAAAGCGCCGCCTTGTCGATGCTATCGTCCGCACCGACCGCCGCCGCATGATGCGTATTGGGAATCCACGCGCTACCGGCCGACCAGGCGCTGGTGCCGCCGAGACGATCGGTGTGTTCCACCAGCAACGGCCGCAGCCCGGCGATCGCCGCGAACAGCGCCGCCGACAGTCCGGCTACGCCGGCGCCGGCCACGACGACGTCGAAAGCCTGCCCATCGGCGATATCGGACAATGTGTCGGGACTCATCGCATGCTCCCCACCGGGCCGGTGACGGCCATTATGTTGAACATCTATTCAACATGGAAGCAAAATCATATTCAATCGGCTTCTTGAAAGAGGACGGACCGGGTTCCTGCAAAACGGCCTCTTCCGGGTCACGGTGCCCCTCATGGATGGGTGGCTTGCCTTTTGTGCAATTGCCTATCGCCGGCCAAGATTGATAAATCAGAGCCTGAGGCACGGAGCAGCGGTCCCTGGACCATCCCTTGGACCATCCTGCTGGGAGATGCTGTCGTGGCACGTCGACACAACGATCCGGCTCGGACGCGCGAGCAAATTCTCGCCAAGGCGACCGACGAATTCGCGCGCCTCGGTTTCGAGGGCGGTCGCGTCGATCGCATCGCTGCGCGCTGCAATCTCAGCAAGAACATGCTGTATTATTATTTCCAGTCTAAGGAAAAGCTATTCGTCGCCGTGCTCGAGCGCATGTACGAGCGCATGCGCGACCAGCAACGCGATCTCGCGGTGCGCACCAGCGATCCGGCAGCCGCGCTCGAACAGCTCATCCGCTATACTTTTCAGGCTTTTCGCGATGATCCGACGATCATTCGCCTGATGAACGAAGAGAACAAGCACAAGGGCAAGTATCTGAAGAAATCGCAGCGCGTGCGCGATCTCTACGGCCCGCTTCTCGAAACGCTCACCTTCGTCATCGACCGCGGCTGCAAGGACGGCGTGTTTCGGCCGAACCTCGATCCGGTCAACGTCTATCTGATGTTCTGCGCGCTTTGTTATCACTATCTGTCCAACCAGTTCACCCTTGAGATCGCGCTCGGGCGGGACATGTCATCGGACAGCGCGCAGCAACG
>JAEWJH010000041.1 GCA_023386635.1 Pseudomonadota bacterium | reverse complement strand
ACGAAGGTTTCCGGCACGCCGTAGACGCCCCATTCGATCGACTCGCGGCCCTTGGGATCGGCGCCGGTGGCGACGAACGGATTGCCGTAGCGGTTGAGGAAGCGCCGCGCGTTCTCCGGCGCATCCTTGTAGTTGATGCCGGCGAGCTGGATGCGCTTGTCCTTGCCGAGTTCGGCGAGGAACGGGATCTCGTCGTGGCACGGCACGCACCACGACGCCCACACATTCACCACCGTCACCTGTCCGGCGAACAGCGCGTTGGTGACGCCGGGCACGGCGGCGCCGTCTCGGGTCAGGCCGTCGATCGGCGGCAGATCGGTCTTCGGCGCGACGCGGCCGATCAGCGCGGACGGCAGCCGGTTCGGATCGCCCGCGCCGAGCCGGAACAGGAACAGCGCGGCGAGCGCCAGAAACACCGCGAGCGGCAGCAGCAACAGCAGCCGGCCGCGGCTGCTGCGCGGTGTGGTCGTTTCGTCGCTCACGACAGGCCCTCTGATGTGCCCTGTGACATGCCCTCGCGCAACGAGCGCCGCGTGATGCCGCGCGCTTCGAGGTCGGCGAGGATGCGCCGCTGCCGGCGATAGTCGAGCCACACCCAGACGATCACCGCGACGGTGACGATCAGCGCAGCGAGATACGCGCCGACGATGAAGCCCGCATGCGGGCCGAGCGACGCCATCATGATGCGGCCTCGCTCGCCTGCATCAGCCGCAGCGTGCGCACGCGCCGCCGCAGGATTTCGTTACGCATCGCCGCGAGATGCAAGGCGGCGAACAGCAGGAAGCACGCCACCGCCATCATCAGCAACGGTTTGAGCAGCGACGGGTCGATGGTCGGCGCGCCCATGCGGATCACCGAGGCCGGCTGGTGCAGCGTATTCCACCAGTCGACCGAGAACTTCACCACCGGCAGATTGATGGCGCCGACCAAGGTGAGAATGGCCGCGAGCCGCGCGGCGCGCGACGGCTCCTCGGCGGTCCAGTACAGCGCGATCACGCCGAGATACATCAGGAACAGCACGAACACGGAGGTCAGCCGCGCGTCCCACACCCAGTAGGTGCCCCACATCGGCCGGCCCCACAGCGAGCCGGTGATCAGGCAGATCAGCGTGAACGCGGCACCGATCGGCGCGGCGGCCTTGCCGGCGACATCGGCGAGCGGATGCCGCCACACCAGCGTGCCGAGCGCGGCGATGCTCATCACCGCCCAGATGCCCATGCACAGCCACGCCGACGGCACGTGCAGATACATGATCTTCACGGTGGCGCCCTGCTGGTAGTCGTCGGGCGCCTGCATCGCCTGCGTGAGCCCGATGGCGAAGGCGATCACGGTCGCCGCGGCGAGCCACGGCAGAACGCGGCTGACCAGCGTCAGGAATCGGGACGGATTGGCGAAATCGCTGATCGGCATCAGTGCTACTAACCCCTCGGCGGCTGTTTCAGTCCCGTGACGGCCGCCGTCAAGGGACATTCCCAAAAGCAGCCCTTTGCGGCGATTGCGTGCATCGGGCTGTGATCTCGATCAACCATCACTCCAGGCCGTGTCTGATCGCCGCAGCGGCCGCCACCGGCGCGATCACCGCGCTCGCCAGCGACAGCGCGCACAAAATCGTGAACGGCGGGCCGAACGGCGCCGGCCCGACGATCACCGCATTGGCGGCGGCGACGCCGAAGATCAGCACCGGAATGGTGAACGGCAACACCAGCACGGCGAGCAGCACGCCGCCACGCCGCAGCGCCACCGACAGCGATGCGCCAATAAGTCCGATGAAGGTCAGCGCCGGCGTTCCGGCCGCGAGCGTCAGCGCGATCGCCGGCATCGCGGAAAACTCAACGTTGAGCAGCAAAGCGAGCACCGGCGACAGGATCACGAGCGGGAGACAGGTGCTGGTCCAGTGCGCCAGCGCCTTGGCGGCAAGCGCGGCTTCCAGCGGCATCGGCGTCATCATCAGAAGATCGAGCGAGCCGTCCTCGGCGTCGACGGCGATCAGCCGGTCGAGCGTCAGCAGGCTCGCGAGCAGCGCGCCGAGCCACAGGATCGCCGGGCCGATGCGCGACAGCAGCGCGAGATCGGGACCGACCGCGAACGGCACCAGCGCGACGACGATCAGGAAGAACAGCGCCGCGATCGCCGCGCCGCCCCCGGCGCGCACGGCGAGACGCAGGTCGCGCCAGTAGAGAGCGGCGAGCGCGTTCATGCCGGAATCTCCGCCGCCACCTCTGTGGGCGCGCCGATCCGCAACTCGCGGGTCGCCTCGAGGCCGATCGGCCCGTGGGTCGCCGCGACGATCAGTCCGCCGCCGGTCAGATGATCGCGCATCAGCCGCGCCAGCGCCGCCTGCGCGGTGACGTCGAGTGCGGCGGTCGGCTCGTCCAGCAGCCAGATCGGCCGGCGCACGGCGACGAGGCGGGCGAGCGCGAGCCGCCGTCGCTGCCCGGCCGAGAGGTAAGCCGCGGGGAGGTCGGCGAGGCTGTGCAGCGTCAGAGCCGCCAGCGCGGGATCGACTCGGGCGTCCATTTGGGCGTCATCAGC
Organism: Pseudomonadota bacterium; assembly: GCA_023386635.1. Taxonomy (GTDB): domain Bacteria; phylum Pseudomonadota; class Alphaproteobacteria; order Rhizobiales; family Xanthobacteraceae; genus Pseudolabrys. The sequence continues at coordinate 66,122 of JAEWJH010000041.1, read as the reverse complement.
GCCACCCCACGCGGCCCAGAACGCCAGATTGTCGCGGACAGACAGCCCCGGCTTCAGGGCATCGAGATGCCCGACATAATGCGCCTGTTCGCCGACGCTGCGCTCGGGGTCCCCGCCCTCGCAGCCGAGGCGGCCGGCGGCGGGCGGCAGCAGCCCGGCCAAAAGCCGCAGCAGGGTCGATTTGCCGGCGCCGTTGCGGCCGGTCACCAGCAGCGCCTCGCCGGCGGCCGCCGTGAAGCTCACGCCGGTGAACACGAGGCGGCCGCCCCGCCGGCAGGCCAGATTGTCCGCCACCAGCCGCATCAGCCGAATCCGCCCAAGGTGCGCCCGTTCACGTCATGCCCGTCCCGGCGATGCCTGATCATGACACATGCGGTCCATGCGCCGGCGCATGGCCGGCGGAAACGCGCTGTCGATAGCTGTTCTGAAAAGCGGCGCATCATGTTGATAGGGCGGGGTGATATGGCGTCCGGAATGAAAAGACCTTATAAGCCGGGCGTTCGCGGCGCCACCGGTCCCGATGCCGCTCAGCGGGCAGATGTCAGAGCCTTAAACCATCGGCTTTGGCAACAGCTTGGACGACCTTTCCGCCGCCCGGGTATGCAACCGAACCCAGGATTTTACCTCATGACGTCGCTCGATAGCTTCCGCTGCTGCAAGACCCTCAAGGTCGGTAGCAAGACCTACGCCTATTACAGCCTGCCGACCGCCGAGAAAAACGGCCTCAAGGGCATTTCCCGCCTGCCGTTCTCGATGAAGGTGCTGCTGGAGAACCTCCTGCGCAACGAGGACGGGCGCTCGGTCAAAAAGGAAGACATCGTCGCGTTCTCGAAATGGGCGCGCAAGAAGACGCTCGAGCACGAAATCGCCTTCCGTCCGGCGCGCGTGCTGATGCAGGACTTCACCGGCGTTCCGGCGGTGGTTGATCTCGCCGCCATGCGCAACGCCATGAAGGAACTCGGCGGCGACGCCGAGAAGATCAACCCGCTGGTGCCGGTCGATCTTGTCATCGACCACTCGGTGATCGTCAACTTCTTCGGCGACAACAAGGCTTTCGCGAAGAACGTCCAGGAAGAATACAAGCAGAACCAGGAACGCTACGAGTTCCTGAAGTGGGGCCAGAAGGCGTTCTCGAACTTCTCCGTGGTGCCGCCCGGCACCGGCATCTGCCATCAGGTCAATCTCGAATACCTGGCCCAGACGGTCTGGACCAAGAAAGAGAAGATGACGGTCGGCAAGAAGACCGGCATGTTCGAAGTGGCCTATCCCGACTCGCTGGTCGGCACCGACTCGCACACCACCATGGTCAATGGCCTTGCCGTGCTCGGCTGGGGCGTCGGCGGCATCGAGGCGGAAGCCTGCATGCTCGGCCAGCCCCTGTCGATGCTGATGCCCGACGTGGTCGGCTTCAAGCTCAAGGGCAGGCTGCGGGAAGGCGTCACCTCGACCGACCTCGTGCTCACCGTCACGCAGATGCTGCGCAAGCTCGGCGTGGTCGGCAAGTTCGTCGAGTTCTACGGCCCCGGCCTCGACCATCTGTCGGTGGCCGACAAGGCGACGATCGGCAACATGGCGCCGGAATATGGCGCGACCTGCGGCTTCTTCCCGGTCGACAAGGCCGCGCTCGATTATCTCAAGACCTCCGGCCGCGCCGCGCAGCGCGTCGCGCTGGTGGAGAAATATTCGAAGGCGCAGGGCCTGTTCCGCACCTCAACCGCGAAGGATCCGGTGTTCACCCAGACCCTCACGCTCAAGCTCGAGGACGTGCAGCCGTCGATGGCCGGTCCGAAGCGTCCGGAGGGCCGCCTCGCGCTCGAAACGGTGGCGAGCGGGTTCGATACCGCGCTGACCAACGAATACAAGAAGCCAGAAGGCCACGGCCAGCGGTTCCCGGTCGAGGGCCGCAAGGAGGATCTCGGCCACGGCGACGTGGTGATCGCGGCGATCACCTCGTGCACCAACACCTCGAATCCGAGCGTGCTGATCGCGGCCGGCTTGCTGGCGCGCAAGGCGGCGGCCAGGGGCCTGAAGGCGAAGCCGTGGGTGAAGACCTCGCTCGCGCCGGGCTCGCAGGTCGTCGCGGAATATCTCTCCAATTCCGGTCTGCAGAAGGATCTCGACGCGCTCGGCTTCAACCTTGTCGGCTTCGGCTGCACCACCTGCATCGGCAACTCGGGTCCGCTGCCCGAGGAGATTTCCAAGACCATCAACGACAACGGCATCGTCGCCGCCGCCGTGTTGTCGGGCAACCGCAACTTCGAAGGCCGCGTCTCGCCGGACGTGCAGGCGAACTATCTCGCCTCGCCGCCGCTGGTCGTCGCCTATGCGCTCGCCGGCAGCGTGACCAAGAACCTCGACGAGGAGCCGCTCGGCACCGGCAAGGACGGCAAGCCCGTCTATCTCAAGGACGTCTGGCCGACGACCAAGGAGATCAACGCCTACATCAAGAAGTTCGTCACCTCGGCGATCTTCAAGAAGAAGTACGCCGACGTGTTCAAGGGCGACACCAACTGGCGCAAGATCAATACGACGGGCAGCGACACCTACAAGTGGAACATGAGCTCCACTTACGTGCAGCATCCGCCGTATTTCGAAGGCATGAAGATGGAGCCGGAACCGACGACCGATATCGTCGATGCGCGCATCCTGGCGATGTTCGGTGACAAGATCACCACCGACCACATCTCGCCGGCCGGTTCGATCAAGCTGACCTCGCCCGCCGGCAAATATCTGTCGGAGCATCAGGTGCGTCCGGCCGACTTCAACCAGTACGGCACGCGCCGCGGCAATCATGAAGTCATGATGCGCGGCACCTTCGCCAACATCCGCATCAAGAACATGATGATGAAGGGCGCCGACGGCAACGTCCCCGAAGGCGGCATGACCAAGCACTGGCCCGACGGCGAGGCGATGTCGATCTACGATGCCGCGATGAAGTATCAGCAGGAGCAGGTGCCGCTGGTGGTCTTCGCCGGCGCCGAATACGGCAACGGCTCGTCGCGCGACTGGGCGGCGAAGGGCACGCGGCTGCTCGGCGTGCGCGCGGTGATCACCCAGAGCTTCGAGCGCATCCATCGCTCGAACCTGGTCGGCATGGGCGTGCTGCCGCTGACCTTCGAGGACGGCACGTCGTGGCAGTCTCTCGGCCTCAAGGGCGACGAGACGGTGACGATCCGCGGTCTCGCGGGCGATCTCAAGCCGCGGCAGAAGCTGACGGTGGAGATCACCAGCGCCAACGGCGATCGCCGGCAGGTTCCGTTGCTGTGCCGCATCGATACGCTCGACGAACTCGATTACTTCCGCAACGGCGGCATCCTGCAATATGTGCTGCGGCAGTTGGCGGCATAAGCCGCCAGCAGCCGGCGACGCTTGTCGTCGCCGGCTTTGCCTTCTGCGCCCGGTAGCCGGATGCGGCTTCCTCTCACCCGCTCGTGACTGGCGGGTGAAGCCGGGGCGGCCTATCAGTAGCGCACCTTGCACAGTGCCTTGATGGAGGCTGCTCCGTTGCCGTCTTTGCCTCGCTTCGCCTTTGCCCTGCTTGCCGGCGCCGCCGTGATGGTGGCGTCCGCCGTGCAGGCGGGCGAAGTACGGGGTGTCGTCGAGCTGTTTACCAGCCAGGGCTGTTCATCCTGCCCGCCGGCGGACAAATTGCTCGGCGAACTGGCCGACGACCCTTCGCTGGTCGCGCTCAGCCTGCCGGTCGATTACTGGGACTATCTTGGCTGGAAGGACACGCTCGCGCTGCGCGGCCACACCAAGCGGCAGCGCGCCTATTCCAAGACGCGCGGCGACCGCGAAGTGTTCACGCCGCAGGCGGTGATCAGCGGTTCGGTCTATGCGCTCGGCAGCGACAAGGCGGCGATCGAACAGGCCTTGACCAAATCGCGCGACAGCGGCGCGCTCACCGTTCCGGTGCAGGTCGCGGTCAAGGACGGCGCTGTCAGCATCACGACGACGGCGGCGAAAGAGGCTGCGGCAGCGAATTCCGTGCTCGGCGAAATCTGGCTCTGCCCGATCAGCCGCAAGGTGCATGTCACCATCGGCCGCGGCGAGAACAACGGCCACAGCATCGTCTATCACAACGTGGTGCGGCGCTGGGTGAAGCTCGGCGACTGGACCGGCCAGCCGGTGTCCTATTCGTTGCCGAAGGCGAGCGTCACCAATGGCGATGCTGAGATCGACGCGGTCGCGGTGCTGGTGCAGCGCGGCTCCGCGAGCGAGCCCGGCCCGATCATCGGCGCTGCGCTCGCGCCGCTGCCGTAGCTTCATTCGCAAATTATTGGGCGTGCTGTTGCGCGCGCACGCTGCAACCTTCTCCCGCGCAGGAGGAGAGGGTCATCGGGACCCACGCTAGCAGCGCGATAACATGCGAGAAGCGTTCGAGCGCCGCCACAACCATAAAAAACGGGCCGGTGAAAACCGGCCCGTGAAAGTCTTGGGGATTGAACCGTAATACGCGGAACGAACAAATCACTCGTGCCATCAGCTCGGACAGACCGAACTCCAGGGGGCTGGGGGGCTGAGGAATCCGGAGCCCGACCGTCCGAGCCTTAGGCAACTGTCGCTTTATCGTCCCTCAGGGTGACGCCGGCTTGACCGAAATTGGGCATGAATGTGATCCCTATAACGTCGGCGTGATCGCGGTTTCGCGCGAAAATCGCGCGTTTTGCCGCGGTTTGCCAAGGACGATGCGCCTTGCCGGGGCGAGCACCGGCTCCCATGTCATGAATGATGCCGCCGATCGCACGCGAGAGGGGTTGTTTCGTGCTTGCTCGCGCCGTGACGCGGGGCGATCATGCGGTTCTGTCAGACGGAGGCGCCGATGGCATTCGGTGAAGGTGAGCCGAGTCAGCTTTCCGGGGGCGTGCGGCCGTTTCCCGGCGCCGCTCCCACTGTTCCCGCTCAGGTGACGTTCAATCGTCGCGAGCTGGACCGCATCCTCGGGCTTTACGGGCGCATGGTCGCCGCCGGCGAGTGGCGCGACTACGCCATCGATTTCCTGAAAGACCGCGCGGTGTTCTCGATCTTCCGCCGCGCGTCGGAAGTGCCGATCTATCGCATCGAGAAGGACCCGCGGCTGGCGCGCAAGCAGGGCGCCTATAGCGCCATCTCCGCCACCGGGCTCATTCTGCGCCGCGGCCACGATCTCGATCGCGTGCTGCGCGTGCTCGACAAATCGATCCGGCTGGTGACGCGGTAAAGACTCGAGATCCCGTCATGCCCGGGCGTGTCCCGGGCATCCCGCTTAGGGGGGCATCGTGCTCATCTTGCTGAGATGGCCGGGACTTCGCCCGGCCATGACGGAAAGAAACAGTCATCCAAACGAACAAAAAAGGCCGCCGGAAAACCGGCGGCCTTTGTCGTTATCGCGTGTCGCGCGCTGCTTACGCGGCGTTGGCCTTCGCCGAGGTGTTCAGCCCGCAGGTCTCGAATGCGGCGCGGATCGCGGTGCGCTCCGCATCGGTGAGCTGCAGCATCGGACGGCGCACCGGACCGCCAGCCTGGCCGAGCAGTTCCTGCCAGTACTTCTGCTGCGCCTGCGGCTTCTCCGCCGGACGGGTCTTGCGCAGTGCCTGACGCACCGGCTCGAGGCTGTCGCGGATCTTGCGCGCTTCCTCGACCTTCCCCGCCATGGCGAGGTCGGTGTACTGGCGCATGCGCAGGTCGTTCTTGGTCTGCAGCAGATAGGGCGGCGACGAGCACAGATAGAGCTGCCAGCCGAGCTCGACGATGTTGTCGAACCACTCTTCTTCCGACGCGGTCGAGACGATCAGCTTGCCCTTGGTCAGGTTGGTCAGCTCGATATACATCTCGCGCGGCACGGAATACTTGATCGCGACGATGTTCGGCAGATCGGCGATGCGCGCGCAGGTCTGCGGCGTCATCAGGTAACCCGAGTCCGGGTGGCTCCACATGGCGATGCCGATGTCGAGATTGTCGCTGAGATACTTGTAGTAGGCGTACAGCGTTTCGTCCTGCTTGTGGGTGAAGTGCAGGATCGGCGCGTGCACCACGATGTAGTCGGCGCCGCACTTCTGCGCATGCTTGGCGAGTTCGAGCACCGTGTCCATGTTCTGGTCGGAGCAGGACATGATGGTGCCGGCCTTGCCGCCGAGTTCGCTGGCGGCGATGTCGAACAGCTTCTTGCGTTCGTCGAGCGACAGCGAGAAGAACTCGCCCTGCTTGCCGGCGACGAACACGCCGTCGATCTTCAGGTCGTCGGCCCAATGCCGCAGGTTCGAGCGGAAGCCCGCCTCATCAATGGCGAAGTCCTGCTTCATCGGCGTCAACGCGGCGGCCCACACGCCTTTCATGTTGGCCTGGGCGTAAGCCTTGGCATCCTTCTTGCTGTATTTCATGGCTGTTCCTTTCAAGGATCGGTCGGATAATAGCGTTATTTCGTTACTTTTCGAGATGGATATTGTGTTCCTTGATGACCCGCGCCCAGTGCGCGCGGTCCTGCTCGATCCGCTTGGCAAAGTCCGCCGGCGTGGTCGGCGTCGGCGTCGCGCCGACCGCCTCGAACTTGGCGACGATCTCCGGATCGCGCAGCACTTCGGCGACCTTGGCGGCGACTTCGCTGGCGACCTTGGGGTCCATCTTCGGCGGGCCGAACAGGCCGAACCAGCTCGCGCCGGTCACGCCCGGATAGCCTTGCTCGGCGATGGTCGGAATATTCGGCGCCGCCTTGCTGCGCGCTTCGCCGACCATGCCGAGCGCCTTCATCTTGCCGCTCTTGATCTGCGGCAGCGAGGCGGGAAGATCGGCGAACAGCCCGTCGATCACCCCGGCGAGCGCGTCGGTCATCGCCGGCGCGACGCCGCGATACGGCACATGGAGGATATCGGTCTTGGTCGCGTCCTTCAGCACCTCGACATAGAGATGCAGAATGTTGCCGAAACCGGCCGAACCGAGCGTCACCGGCTTCGGGCCTTTCTTCGAGATCGCGACCAGTTCGGCGATGTTGTTGGCGGGATGATCCGCGCGCACCACCAGCGCCGTGCCGTTGACGACGACATTGGTGATCGGCGTCAGATCGGTCGCCGGATTGAAATTACTCTTCTGCTCCAGTGTCGGCGTGATGGTGAGCAGGCCCGAGGTCGCGAACAGCAGCGTCTTGCCGTCCGGCGGCGCCGCCGCCACCGCCATGCCGCCGAGCGCGCCGTTGGCTCCCGGCTTGTTCTCGATGATGACGGAGGCGCCGAGCTTCTCGCGCAGCTTTTCCGAAATGGTGCGGGCGACGAAATCGGCGGGCCCGCCGGCGGCCATCGGCACCACCATGCGGACGATGCCGTCTTGCGCCGCTGCCGGGCCGCGGGGTCCGATCAGACCGAGCGCCAGCACGGCGGCTCCGGCCGCGAGTATCGCGCGGCGCGGCAGGCGAGGGGAAAGGTGACCTGACGTGAGACGGAACATGCGGTTCTCCTCGTGCGGGTTGAAGCTCATCATGCGGCCCATGCGATGTCCTTGCGGAGGCTGACGCCGGGGCCGATGTCGTCGGGAATGACGATCTCGCCGTCCTTCACCGTCAGACCCTCGAACGGGTCTTCCATGACGTGCTGGAATTCGGCGAGTTCGCTCGGATAGGTGAGATGCGGCAGCGCCGCGCACAGATGCAGCGCGTGGGCCGTGAGCAGGCGGCTGCCAACGGTGGCGCCCATGCGGCAGCCGATGGCCGCCGCCTCGCATACCTTGGCGGCGGCGAGCACTTTGCGCAGGCCGCCCATCTTGGTGATCTTCATGCTCACCGCATCGACGATGCGGCGCGACGCCAGCGTGAACGTGCTCTGCGGCGAGAACGCGCTCTCATCCGCCTCGACGGCGATGGAGACGCCGCGCGTCACGGTGGCAAGGCCCTCCAGATCGAACTCGCGCACCGGCTGCTCGATCATGTCGATGTTGAATTCGGCGGCGCGCTCGACGAATGCGATCGCGTCCTTGGCCGAATAGGACATGTTCGGATCGGCGGTGAGGCGGATGTCGTCGCCGATCGCGCGTCGCACCGCGCGCACGCGGGCGACGTCGTCGGCGACGTTGCCGCCGACCTTCATCTTCAGGCAGCGATAGCCTTCGTCGACGCGGGCGCGCGCCTTCTCGGCGGTCTGCTCGGGATTCTTCAAGGCGAGCATGCGGCAGACCGGAATGCTGTTGCGCACCTTGCCGCCGAACAGGTGATACATCGGCACCTTGAGCACGCGCGCGGCGAGATCGTGCAGCGCGCAGTCGATGCCGGACTTCGCCGGGTGGTTGGCGGTGATGCCCTTGTCGGTGATGCGGATGTTCTCCTCGATCGCGAGGCAGTCGCGGCCGACGATCAGCGGCACCAGGCGTTTGAGCACGCTCTCCACCGCCGCATTGGTGGCGCCGAGATGGGTGAAGGCGGCGGCGTAGCCATAACCAACCGTTCCATCGTCCGCCTTCAGCGCGAGGATGCAGGCATCCCACTTCGGATAGTTCTGACCGGCGAATTTCCACTCCGGATCCTCGTCCGGAAGGCTGACGGGAATGACTGAAAAACCGCTGATTTTCGGCACGGCGATCCTTGCTGCTGACGGAGGCTTTCGCTCAGGATACGCGAGGCCGGCGGCCCGGCGGCATGAAATCTGCTCGCCAGCCTATAACCATATGGTTATGGTGTGGGATGGCGCGATCCGACCCCTCCCGTTCCCGCCGGATCATGGACCGGCTCAAGCTGCGGCATCTGCGGCTGATCGACGCCATCGTCGAGGCGCGCAGCCTGTCGGCGGCGGCGGCGACGCTCAACATCACCCAGCCGGCGGCGTCGAAGGGTTTGCGCGAGATCGAGGAGCTGCTCGGTCTGCCGCTGTTCGTGCGCAGCGCCCGCGGTCTGACCCTCACCATGTTCGGCCGCTCGCTGGTAGCGCATGGCAAGACCATCCAGTCCGAGGTGCGGCACATTACCGAGGAGCTGGAGGCGGTGGCGGACGGCAATGCCGGCGAGGTGCGGGTCGGCGCCATGCTGGTCAGCCTGCCGTGGCTGTTGCCGGCGGCGTTGCGGCTGATGCGCGAACGCGCCGGCCATGCGCCGGTGCGAATCATTGAGGGCGTGCAGGACGTGCTGGTGCAGGAGTTGCGCAGCGGCGCGGTCGACATGATCGTCGGGCGGCTCGCACCGATCGACACGCGCGAACGGCTGACGCAGGAGGTGCTGCTGCACGAGCCGATGGTGGTGGTTGCGGGCGCGCGGCATCCGCTGACGCGGCTGGCGGCGGTCAGCTACGCCGATCTCGCCGCTTGCCGATGGATCCTGCCGCCGGCGGACAGCGTCGTGCACAGTTCGGTGCTGCAACTGTTCGCGCAGCACGGCCTCGCCAATCCTGAGCCGTTCGTCGAAACCACGTCCTATCTCATGTCGCGCACGCTGATGATCGAGCAGGAGGCGATCGCGGCGCTGCCGCTCACGGTGGTGCGGCGGGATATCGATCGCGGCGATCTGGCGATGCTGCCGGTGCGGTTCCCGCACGAGCCGCTGGCGGTCGGTGTGGTCACGGTGGCGGAGCGGCGATTGTCGCCGGCCGCGTCGCAGCTGATGTTCTGTTTGCGCGAGGCCGCCAAGGATTTGAACGACGGTACGGCCTCGGATACGCGAGCCGTGCTGCCCTCTGCGCGGCGCATACCCAAGCGCCGTTCTTAGCCTCTGGCGAGGAGCATCGCGTGAGCGATGCGTCTCGAACCATGAGGCGGAACAGGATGCGCTAGCGATCCGACGGATCGGTCGTGCCGCCGTCGCCCAGCGCGCGCTGCATCAGCAGGCTGTCGCACCAGCGCCCGAACTTGAAGCCAATATCGGGCAGACGGCCGATCTCGGCGAAACCGGCGGCGCGATGCAAAGCGACCGAATGCGCCTGGTTCGGGGAATCGCCGATCACCGCGATCATCTGCCGGAAGCCGCGCTGCGCGCAGGCCGCGATCAGCGCGTCGAGCAGCGCCCGGCCGACGCCGCGGCGCTGCACGGCAGGATCGACATAAACCGAATCCTCGACGGTGAAGCGATAGGCCGGCCGCGTGCGGTAAAGCGCGGCATAGGCGTAGCCGGCGAAGCGCCCGTCGCAGTCGGCGGCGAGATAGGGAAATCCGCCAACGAGGATGGCCTGCATCCGGTTTGCCATCTCGGCCTCGTCCGGCGGCTCCAGCTCGAACGAGGCGGTGCCGGTGCGCACCGACGCGCCGTAGATCGCGGTGATGGCGGGAATGTCCGCCGGCGTGGCGGGGCGGATGGTGACGGCTTTGGTCATGGGAGTGAGAGGCTAGCAAAACGAAAACGCCCCGGCACGAGGCCGGGGCGCATCTCAGGTCTGTTCTTGTCAACCGGCGCGTTAGCGCCGGGTCGCCCAAAGGCGTGACGTGGGCGCGTTAGCGCCGGTCACCCATGAAGCGGAGCAGGAACAGGAACAGGTTGATGAAGTCGAGGTACAGCGACAGCGCACCCATCACCGCCTTGCGGCCGGCGATCGTGCCGTCGTCGTTGACGTCGTACATCTCCTTGATCTTCTGCGTATCCCAAGCCGTCAGGCCGGCGAAGATCAACACGCCCACCGCCGAGATCACGAATTCGAGGCCCGTGCTCTTGAGGAAGATGTTGACGATCATCGCCAGGATGATGCCGAACAGGCCCATGATCAGGAACGAGCCGATCGGGCTCAGGTCACGCTTGGTCGTGTAGCCGTACAGGCTCAACGCGCCGAACGCCGCCGCCGAGATGAAGAAGGTGCGGGTGATCGACGTGCCGGTGTACGTCAGGAAGATCGACGACAGCATGAGGCCGAGCAGGCCGGCATAGAGCATGAACAGGCCGAGCGCGGTCGTGGGCTGCAGCTTGTCGACGCGGAAGCTCATGAAGAACACGAGTCCGAGCGTCGCCAGGAACAGCACGATCGACACCGGGCCGCTGTAGAGCATCTGGCCGAACGAGGTCAGGACCAGCTTGCCGGCGCCGTTGCTCGTCACCGCGGCGTTGAAGGTCAGCCAGGAGACCACGCCCGTCAGCGCAACGCCGGCGGCCATGTAGTTGTAGACGCGGATCATGTAAGCGCGCAGTCCCGCGTCGACTGCGACCGCCGACTGATCGGCGGTGTAGCCCCGCCGTGCGGCGATGTTCCGGTCGAAATCCGACATCGAAGTTCCCTCTCCATATTCCGGCCCGGAGGGGCCGGTGTGTCGAAAGGAAATTTAATGTGCCAGCCGGCTCCGCGCCAGAGCGCCGGGGGCGGATTCCGCTTCCCTTGCCGAAAGTTAACGGCGTTTTGTCGCGCCTTTTGCCCCAGATTGGCGGCAAAACCGGGCGGAGGGGGCGGATGCGCCGCCCGCGCGGCGCTTTGTCGCGAGAAGGCCGGCTCGCCGCGTTGGGAGCGCCGGTCGGTCCGCTCTCTCCCCGTCGTGCGGGGGCTTGACCCGCGCATCCACGTCTTTCTTCGCTGCGGCAAAGCAAGACGCCGATGGCCGGGACTTCGCCCGGCCATGACGGCTGAAAATCGCGGTTACAAATTCCGCAGCACCGGCGCCGGTTTCTGCCCCAGCGCCCGCACGGTGCCGGCGAGGCCCAGGATCACCGTGACGAGGATGGCGGCGGCGGAGGCGGCGAGCGCCGGCAGCGGCTCCCAGCCGAACGGCAACATCATCAGCTCGGTGACGATCACATAAGCGGAGAGCGAGCCGGCGAGCACGCCGAACACCGCGGTGGCGGCGGCGAGCAGCAGATATTCGAGCGCATAGATCCCGATCAGCTTCCGGCGGGTGGCGCCGAGCGCCTTCAGGATCACCGCGTCATAGACGCGATGGCGATGGCCGGCGGCGAGCGCGCCGCCGAGCACCAGCGCGGCGGCGATGAGCGTGATCAGGCTCGCGCCACGCACGGCGAGGATGAGATTGCCGACGATGGCGCCGACCGCGTCGAGCGCGTCCTTGACGCGCACGCTGCTGACGCTCGGGAACGTGTCGGCGACCTCGCGAATGAGCCGTTCCTCCTGTTGCCGCTCCAGCGCCTGCGCCGTCTCCTTCGGGAATGTCAGCGACGCCATATGCGTGTGTGGCGCGCCGCGGAACGCCTGCGGCGAATAGACGAGCACGAAATTGATGCCGAGACTCTGCCAGTCGATGGTGCGCAGATTGGCGATGGTCGCGGTGATGTTGCGGCCGAGCACGTTCACGGTCACCGGATCGCCGATCTTCAGGCCGAGGCCGTCGGCGATCTTCTTGTCGAACGAGACGAGCGGCGGTCCGGCGTAGTCCGGCTTCCACCAGTCGCCTTCGACCACGCGCGAGCCTTCGGGGATTTTCGTCGCATAGGTGATGCCGCGATCGCTTTGCAGCACCCACGCCGCATCCTGCGACGGCTTGAGCTGTTCGGCCGGCACGCCGCGCGCGGAGACGATGCGCCCGCGCAGCATCGGCACTTCGTCGAGTTTGCCTTGCGGCGCGCGGTCATGGATGAACGCCGCGAAGCGGTCGGCGTCCTGCGAGGGAATGTCGAGGAAGAAGAACGACGGCGCCTTGTCCGGCAGCGAGGCGGAGAACTGCTGGCGCAGATTGCCGTCGATCTCGATCACGGTGACGAGCAAAGCAAGTCCGAGGCCGAGCGACATCACCACGGCGGGCGTCAGCGCGCCGGGCCGGTGAATGTTGGCGATCGCCATGCGCCACACGGTGGAGCGCGGCCGGCCGAGCGCGGCGGCGCCGCGCATCAGCAAGGTCGCGACGAAGCGCAGCAGCACGAACACCGCGCCGGCGGCGATCACATAGATGATCGCCACCTTGCGGTCATAGGCCATGCCGACGGCGATTGCGATCAGCGCCGCAGCGGCGATCGCCGTCGCGATCATGTAGCGGCGGCGCGGCCAGCGGCGGCCGCTGTCGACACGGTCGCGGAACAAGGCCGCGACCGGAATGTCATGGGCGCGGCCGAGCGGCCAGAGCGCGAATGCCAGTGCGACCATCAGCCCGTACAGGCCGGCAAGCGCCAGTTCGTAAGGCTGGATCGACGGTTCGATCGGCAGCGGCGCGATGGCCCGGAACGCGGAGGCGACGCCGTAAGGCAGGATCGCGCCGAGCACGATGCCGACGGCGCTGCCGACCACGGCGAGCGCCAGCACCTGAACGAGATGGATCGCGAACACCCGCGCGCCGGTGGCGCCGAGCGCCTTCATCGCCGCGATCGACTCGCGCTTGTGGTCGAGATGGCTGCGCACCGCATTGGCGACGCCGACGCCGCCCACCAGCAAGGCGGTGAGACCGACGATGGTGAGGAATTGCGTGAAGCGGTTGACCGTGCGCTCCAGTTGCGGCGAGGCGTTGGTGCGGGTGCGGATGTCGAAGCCGGCATCGTTGAGCGCGCCGCGTGCCGACGCGACCATCGGCTCGAGCGTCGCGTCGCTGTTGCCGCCGGCGGGCAAGGCGATGCGGTAGGTGTAGCGCACGAGGCTGCCGGGCTGAACCAGGCCGGTAGCGGCAAGGCCGTCCCCGCTCATGATCAGTCGCGGGCCGAAGCCGATGCCGCCGGCGAGCTTGTCCGGTTCGCTCGCGAGCGCGGCGCGCAGCTCGAACGTCGCGCCGCCGATGGTGATGCGGTCGCCTGCGTTCAAGGACAGCCGCGTCAGGAAATCCGGCGCCGCCACCGCGCCGTAGACCCCGTCGCGCTGCGCCAGCGCATCGGCGAACGGCATCGGCGGATCGAGCGTCACCGCGCCGGTGAGGGGATAAAGACCGTCAACGGCTTTCACGTCGGCGAGCGCGGCGCGGCCGTCGGCGGTGCGCGCCATCGCCCGCATGGTCATCACGGCGGATACCGTGCCATAGCGCTGCAGCACCGCGCGTTCGTCCGGCTCGATCGGCTGATGCATGCGCGAGAACGACAGATCGCCGCCGAGGATCACGCGGCCCTGCCGCGCGAGGCCGTCGGCGAGACTGCCCGCGAGCGAGCCGACGCCGGCGATCGCCATCACGCCGAGCGCGATGCAGGCGATGAACACATAGAAGCCGCTCAACCCCCCGCGCAATTCGCGCGCGGCGAAGCGCAGCGCGAGAAACCGCGATGCCGGCGCGGGTGATGACGTGATGACGCTCACAGGCGCCGCACCTTGTGCGCGATGGCGTCGGTCTCCGCATCGTCGACGCGGCCGGAGCGCAGCCGGATCACGCGCTGGCAGCGCGCGGCGAGGCTGTGGTCGTGGGTGACGAGGATCAAGGTCGTGCCGCGCGCGCGATGGCCCTCGAACATCAGATCGATGATCTGCCGCCCGGTCGATTCATCGAGATTGCCGGTCGGCTCGTCGGCGACGAGGATGTCCGGATGCGGCGCCAGCGCGCGGGCGAGCGCCACGCGCTGCTGCTCGCCGCCCGACAGTTGCGCCGGATAGTGATGCAGCCGCTCGCCGAGCCCGACGCGCGTCAGCTCGTCGCGCGCCTTCTCCTGGCTCTGCGGATCTCCGGCCATGTCGAGCGGCACCGCGACATTCTCCAGTGCCGTCATGGTCGGGATCAGATGAAAGGACTGGAAGACGATTCCCACATGCCGGCCGCGAAACCGCGCCAGCGCGTCCTCGTCCATGGTGTTGAGCGTCTGCCCGGCGACGCTCACGGTGCCGGCGTTGGGCCGCTCCAGCCCGGCCATCACCATCAGCAGCGTCGATTTGCCCGATCCGGACGGCCCGACCATGCCAACCGCCTCGCCACGGCCTATATGGAGGTCGATATCCTTGAGGATATGAACGCGGGCGGCGCCTTGCCCGAGCGAGAGATTGACCCCCGTCAGCGCGACGGCGGATGGTTCGAGAGACGGAGAGGTCATGCAGAGGATCCGGTTGCAGTCCCGCTCATATGGGAAGGAAGCCCGTCTGGTCCAGCGGGTGGCGGCGCTCATTGTGCTCACACTTGTGTCAGCGGTAGGGCTGCAAATGGGGCTGCACGGTGTGGCGCTGGCGCAGACGGCACCGGTCAAGATCGTCGCCTTCGGCGATTCGCTCACGGCGGGCTATGGCCTGCCGGGGCCGGATGCATTTCCGGCCAAGCTCGCGGCCGCGCTGAAGGCCAAAGGCGAGAACGTCGAGATCGCCAATGCCGGCGTGTCGGGCGACACCACGACCGGCGGGCTCGAGCGTGTCGACTGGTCGGTGCCGGACGGCACGGACGCGGTGATCCTCGCGCTCGGCGCCAACGACCTGTTGCGCGGCATCGATCCGGCGGTGACCGAGAAGGCGCTCGACGGCATTCTCGACAAGCTCACCGCGCGCAAGATCAAGGTGCTGCTGGCCGGCATGCTCGCCGGCAAGAACATGGGCGCGGACTACGAGACGCGCTACAACGCGATCTTCCCGGCGCTCGCGAAGAAATACGACGTGCTGTTTTATCCGTTCTTTCTTGACGGCGTCGCCACCGACCGCGCGCTCAACCAGCAGGACGGCATCCATCCCAATGCCGCAGGCGTCGATGCGATCGTCAAACGCATCCTGCCGAAGGTCGAGGACTTGATCGCGCAAGTCCGCGCGAACCCTGCACGGGCGCAGAAGAGCTAAACGATGCCGCGGCTGTTCACCGGGGTCGAGATTCCGCCCGACGTGGCGCTGAACCTGTCGCTGATCCGCGGCGGACTGCATGGCGCGCGCTGGATCGATCCGGAGAACTATCATGTCACCTTGCGTTTCATCGGCGATGTCGAGGTGCCGGTGGCGCGTGAGATCGTGCCGGCGCTGGCGCAGGTCGATCGCGCGCCGTTCACGCTGCGCATCACGGGGCTGTCCTCGTTCGGCGGCCGCAAGCCGCGCGCGCTGATCGCGACGGTGGAGCCGGATGCGCCGCTGATGGAGTTGCAGGCGGAGCACGAGCGGCTGATGCGGCGGCTCGGCCTTGCCGCCGAGGGGCGCAAATTCACACCGCATGTGACCCTGGCGCGGCTGCGCGACACGTCCAGTCTCGCAGTCGCCGCGTGGTTGTCGCAGCGCGGCTATTTCGCGCCGCTCACCGTCCCGGTGTCGCGCGCCGTTCTCTATTCATCGCGCGCGTCCACCGGCGGCGGGCCTTATGTGGTCGAGCAGGCCTATCCGCTGCGCGGGGAGGGGCCGCGCGCGCAGGGGGTGTGACATTCTCCCGGCAGCGCGATAAGAACCGGCTTCCGTTGCTCCTTCCCGCCGCCGATGCCCAATTCCCTCAGCGCCCGCTATACCGAACTCGTGAACTCCGGTCGGATCGAAGCCGATCCGGCGCAATTGTCGCTGGTCGCGCATTACGCGCGTCTGGAAGAGCGGATCACGGTGCGCCGCTCGGCGCGCAAGTCCTCGGCGCTGGGCTGGCTATTCAGCCGCGGCGCGGCGGCGAGCGGACCGATCAAGGGTCTTTACGTCCACGGCGATGTCGGCCGCGGCAAGACCATGCTGATGGATCTGTTCTTCGAGGTGACGCCGGTTCAGCGCAAGCGCCGCGCGCACTTCCACGAATTCATGGCCGACGTGCATGAGCGCCTCGCCGCGATCCGCGCCCGCATCAAGAATGGCGATCTGCCCGAGAAGACCGATCCGGTGGAGATCGCGGCGGAGGCGATCGCCGAGGAAAGCTGGCTGCTGTGTTTCGACGAGTTCTACGTCACCGACATCGCCGATGCGATGATCCTCGGCCGGCTGTTCACGCATCTGTTCGCGCGCAACGTCGTGCTGGTGGCGACCTCGAACACCGCGCCGCGCGATCTTTACAAGGACGGTCTCAACCGCGCGCTGTTCCTGCCGTTCATCGATCTGCTGCTCAGGCATGTGGAAGTCGTGCGGCTCGACGCGCGCACCGATTACCGGCTGGAGAAGATGACCGGCCTGCCGGTCTGGTACGTGCCGGACGACGACGCGGCGGCGCGCGCGCTCGATGAGGCGTGGGCGCGGCTTGCCGGCGGTGAGGACGGCAAGCCCGTCGCGTTGACGGTGAAGGGCCGCAAGGTCGAGGTGCCGCTGGCGGCCATGGGCGTCGCGCGGTTTTCCTTCGCCGATCTGTGCAGCCAGCCGCTCGGCGCGTCGGATTATCTGCGCCTCGCGCATGAGTTTCACACGCTGATCGTCGCGCATATCCCGCGCATGGACTACACGCGCCGCAACGAGGCCAAGCGGTTCATCATCCTGATCGACGAATTGTACGATCACGCGGTGAAGCTGGTCGCCTCCGCGGAAGCCGAGCCTGACGATCTCTATGCCGCCGAGGAAGGCATCGAGCGGCACGAGTTCAGGCGCACGGCCTCGCGCCTCACCGAGATGCGTTCGCAATCCTATCTTGGCCTGCCGCACGGCCCGCGCGACCCGCGCCACGCTGCCGGCTGGCAGTCGCGCATCGTCGAGACGTAGACGACTCGTCCTGGGGTTTGGAGAGACGCGCACAAATCCCGCCGCGTCATGGCCGGGCATAGCCGTTCGAAGAACGGCGTCCTTACGAACGCCTATGTCCCGGCCATCCACGTCTTCCTTTGCCGTATGAAAGCAAAGTCGTGGATGCCCGCAATGAATGCGGGCATGACGGCGGAGAGGGCGTGCACAATCTCACTCCGCCTCATCCTGAGGAGGTCGCGGAGCGGCCGTCTCGAAGGACGAGGCGGCCACAGCAGCGCGCCCGCCGATAGGACGGGGAGAGAGGGGTGCACGCGCTCTCCGTCCGCCTCGTCCTGACGGTCGCGCGTCAATTCCGTTCGTCGGGCAGCACCGGCACCGGATAGAACTCGATGCCTTCCTCGGCCAGCTCGCGCGCTTCCTCCAGCGAGGCTTCGCCGTGGATCGAGCGGTGCTCGCTCTCGCCGTAGTGCATCTTGCGCGCTTCCTCGGGAAACCGCGCGCCGACGTGGTCGGAGTTCTTGACGATCTGCTCGCGCAATTCCTTGAGCTTGGCGCGCAGTTCGCGCTCCTGCGGGGAGGCGATGGTCACGGCGTCCGACGAGGCTGGCACGGGCACGGCCGGCGTTGCGCCGGCATCTGCTGCAACGGATTTGTCCAGCGCCTTCTCCACCGCCTTGCGGCGCGTCGCGCGCTTCGAATCCGACACTTGCGGCGCCATGATCGTCTTCTCGATCCTGGTGTCGCCGCAATGCGGACAGACCACGAGCTTGCGTTTCACCTGCCGGTCGAACGCCGACGAATCCTGAAACCAGCTGTCGAAAGTGTGCCGGTTCTTGCAGCTCAGGGAATAGCGGATCATGCAGAACTCTTGACAGCGTGGAGATGCGCCGGCTCGCTCATGGGCGCTTCGATCTCGAAGCGGCGGCCGTGCTGCAAGGACGGAACGCGCGAGCGCGCGGCGGTGACCGCGGCCGGATCGATCTCGGCCATGATCACGTCGGGCTCGAGACCGCCTTCGGCGATGACGCGGCCCCACGGGTCGACCACCAGCGAATGACCGTAAGTCTCGCGGCCGTTCTCGTGTTTGCCGCCTTGCGCGGCGGCAAGGACGAACGCGCCGTTTTCGATCGCACGGGCCCGCAGCAGGATATGCCAGTGCGCTTCGCCGGTCGGCTTCGTGAAGGCGGCGGGCACGGCGAGGAAAATCGAACCGGCATCGGCCAGCGCGCGGAACAGCGCCGGAAAGCGCAGGTCGTAGCAGATCGTCAAGCCGAGGCGGCCCCACGGCAGATCGGCGACGACACCGAGATCGCCCGGCGCGAAATTGCGCGACTCGCGATAGCTCTCGCCGTTGTCGAGATCGACGTCGAACATATGGATCTTGTCGTAGCGCGCGACGATCTCGCCCGCCGGATCGATCAGGAACGACCGGTTGCTGGCGCGCTCGTCGCTGCTCTTGATGGCGAGCGAGCCGACATGCAGATGGATTTTGTGCTGACGCGCGATCTCGCGCAGCGCCGCGAGCGAGTTGTCGTTGTCTTCGGTGGTGATCTGCGCCAGCAGGTCCTCGCGCTTGAGCGCCAGGATATTGGTCATCTCCGGCGTCTGCACATAATCGGCGCCGGCGGCCTTGGCCTGCGCGATCAGCGTCGCGGCGTCATCGATGTTTTTCGCAGGCGTCAGACCCGACCGCATCTGGATCAGGCCGACCTTGAAGGTGCCGCTGGCGCTCATGGTGTCAGCCGTTCGCCAGCAGCGGATCGAGCTTGCCGGCGCGCTCGAGCGCATGCAGGTCGTCGCTGCCACCCACATGGGTGGTGCCGATGAAGATTTGCGGCACCGTGGTGCGGCCGTTGGCGCGCTGGATCATCTCGTCGCGGCGTTCGTAGTTGCCGGCGATGTCGATCTCGATGAACGGAACGTTCTTGCGCGTCAGCAGCGCCTTGGCGGCGTGGCAATAGGGGCAGTAGCGGGTGGTGTAGATTTCGACGGGAGCCATCACGAACCTGTAAGGGGCGAATCGATCAAAATTTGCGGGCGGCGGCAGACGATCGCCATTCCCGCTTTATATGGGCGTCCGGGCAGGGGTCACAACCCGGGCGAAAACCAGAACGTCCACATGGGCGGCGCCGGCCCGCGACAGCGCCTTGGCGCAGGCTTCGACGGTCGCGCCGGAGGTCAGCACGTCATCGACCAGAACGACCCGCCGGCCAGCGATCTCGGCCCTGCGCTCCGGCGGCACGCGGAACGCGCCCTGGACGTTCACCGCCCGCTCGTTCTTCGACAGGCCCACCTGCTGCGGCGTGGCGCGGGCGCGGCGCAGCGCGCCGTGCAGGACGGGGATGGTCGCAACCCGAGCAATGCCGCCGGCGAGCGCCGCCGACTGGTTGGTGCGCCGCGACCATTGTCGTCGCCAGTGCAGCGGCACCGGCACCAGCGCATTGGCATCGGCAAGCAGTTCGCGGCCGGCGCGCGCCATCCACCCGCCCATGATCGGCGCGAGGTCGAGCCGGTCGGCATATTTCAGGGCGTGCACGAGATCGCGCGCCACGTCGTCGTAGCGCACCGCGGCGCGGGCGCGGTCATAGGTCGGCGGCGCTGCGATCGCCTCCATCGACAGGAGGCCGGGGCCGGGGTCGTAGACGAACGGGATGCCGAGCCGCGCGCAATAGGGCGGAGCGATGAAGGATATCCGTGACCAGCAGGTCGGGCATAGACCTTCGCCGGCGCCGAGCGGATCGCGGCACGACGCGCAGACCGGCGGCAGCGCCACATCGCGAAGTGTCGCGAGCGCGCGGGCGCCGCCGCGCCACAGCGCGCGCCACCGGGACGCAGCAGGCTCGATCGCATCCGCCTTCAGCATAAAGGCGATGCTAGCACCGCTGTTGAGGCAGTGTCATTGCCGCTGCAGCCATGGCATGGTCAGCCCATGTCCACCGCTCCGCAATTGTTCGACCGCAGGCTGCTCGATCTGCGCCGCCGCCGCGCCGCCCGACAGGGGACGCAAGCCGGTTGGGATGGCACGGCGGATTTCCTGCTGGCACACGCCGCCGACGACCTCGATGCGCGGCTGTCGGTGGTGACGCGGCGGTTCGAGCGCGTGGTCGATCTCGGCACGCCGGGCGATCATGCACGGCGCGTGCTCGCGGCGCGCGGCGCGTTGACGGTGCATGCGGCGCATGACGTTTCACACGACGGCGGATTGCAGGTGCTGGCCGACGAGGAAGCGTTGCCGTTCGCCGATGGCTCGCTCGATCTCGTCGTGTCGCTCCTGTCGCTGCAATTCGTCAACGATCTGCCCGGCACGCTGGCGCAGGTGCGCCGCGCGCTCAAGCCGGATGGCCTGTTCCTCGCCGCGCTGATCGGGGGCGACACCCTCACCGAATTGCGCGAGGCGTTCGCGGAAGCCGAGAGCGTGGTCGAGGGCGGCGTGTCGCCGCGCATTGCGCCATTCGTCGATGTTCGCAGCCTCGGCGGATTGTTGCAGCGCGCCGGCTTCGCCTTGCCGGTGGTGGATTCGGACCGGCTCACGGTGCGCTACGACAGCGCCTATGACCTGATGCGCGATCTGCGGCGCATGGGCGCGACCAATATCCTGCGCGAGCGCCGCCGCGCGCCCCTGCGGCGCGAGACGCTGGCGCAGGTGCTGCAGACCTATTCAGACAATTTTTCGGATTCGGATCGCCGTGTGCACGCGACGTTCGAGATCGTCTGGCTGTCGGGCTGGGCGCCGCATGCGAGCCAGCAGCAACCGCTCAAGCCCGGCTCGGCAAAGGTAAGCCTCGCCGCTGTGCTGGGAGACCGCAGCGGCCGCGAGCCGTAATGCTATTTCATCGCGTCGGACAACGAGACGAACATCGCGTTCACCGAGGTGCCGATCGAGGTGACGACCGCGGCAACGGCGCAGGCGATCCCCGCGGCGATGATGGAGTATTCGATCGCGGTCGCGCCGCGCGTGTCATGCGCAAATCGCGACGAAAGCAGGCGAAGGCGGGTCTTCATCGGCGCAATTCCTCTCATGGAGGGAGGATCAGAGAAGCGTCACCAGATGCGCCACCAGCGGTTCGTCGGCTGGCGGCATCGGATAATCCCGAAGCCGGCTCGGCTTGACCCAGGTCAGCTCCTGTCCTTCCAGCGGGCGCGCGATGCCCTCCCAGCGCCGGCACACATAAAGCGGCATCAGCAGATGGAAGTCCGGATAGACGTGGCTGGCGAAGGTCAGCGGCGCGAGGCATGGCTCACTGACGGCTAATCCAAGCTCCTCCCGCAATTCCCGAATGAGTGTTTCCTCCGGCCGCTCGCCGGGCTCGACCTTGCCGCCAGGAAACTCCCACAGTCCCGCCATCGGCTTGCCGGGCGGGCGCTGTGCCAGGAGCACGCGGCCATCCGCATCGACGAGGGCGCAGGCCGCAACAAGAACGGTTCTCATGCTCACGGCCGTGGCTCCGACCCTAGATGACAAGTGCTTAAGGAGGTTTTGACGATTGGAACAATCGCGACGCGACCGCTGTTAAGCAAGCCTTAACCCCGCGGTCACGACCGGTAGTCGCCGTTGATCGCCACATATTCCTTGGTGAGATCGCAGGTCAGCACGCGGTCGCGGCCGGTGCCCAGGCCCAGATTCACCTTCAGCAAAATCTTCGGCTCCTTCATCCGCGCCGAGACCCTGGCTTCGTCGTAATTGGGATCGCGCGCGCCCTTGTGCGCGACGCGGATGCCGCCGAACCAGATCGACAGCTTGTCGCGGTCGGCCGGCTCGCCGGCCTTGCCGACCGCCATGACGACGCGGCCCCAATTGGCGTCCTCGCCGGCGATCGCCGTCTTCACCAGCGGCGAATTGCCGATCGACATGGCGATGCGTCGCGCCGAGGCTTTCGACTTCGCGCCCTCGACGGTGATCTCGATCAGCTTGCGCGCGCCTTCGCCGTCGCGGGCGACCTGTTCGGACAGATCGGCGAGCACATCGGCAAAGGCCTTACGGAACGCAGCGAGCCGTTTGTCCGACGCCTTGCTGATGCGTGGCGCGCCTTTCGCTGCCGCGGCGCCGGTGGCGAACGCCATCAGCGTATCGGAAGTCGAGGTGTCGCCGTCGATGGTCACCGCGTTGAAGGTGTCGGTGACGGTCTCGCTGAGAATTTTCTGCAGCGCTGGCGCGGCGATCGGCGCATCGGTGAACACGAACGACAGCATCGTCGCCATGTCCGGCGCGATCATGCCGGCGCCCTTGGCGATGCCGGCGATGGTGACGGTGGCGCCGCCGAGCTTCACCTTGGCGGTCGCCACCTTCGGAAACGTGTCGGTGGTCATGATCGCCCTGGCCGCATCGAGGAACGCGCCCGGCGCAGCCTGCGCGACGAGATCGCCCATCACGCCCTGAAATTTGCGCGCATCGAGCGGCTCGCCGATCACGCCGGTCGACGCGAGGAAGATGTCACCGGGCTTGCAGCCGGCGGCCTTGGCGGCGATGTCGGCGGTGAGCTTGGTCGCGTCGCGGCCGCTCTTGCCGGTGAACGCGTTGGCGTTACCCGAGTTGACCACCAGCGCGCGCGCTTTGCCGCCCTTGAGAATCTTGCGGCACCATTCGACCGGCGCCGACGGACATTTCGAGCGGGTGTAGACGCCGGCCGCGGTCGTGCCCTTGTCCATCAGCACCAGCAGCACGTCGGTGCGGCCCTTGTAGCGGATACCGGCGGCGGCGGTGGCGAGCCTGACACCGGCGATCGCCGGCATGTCCGGAACGGAGGTGGGCGCGAGCGGGGAAACGGGCGAGGAGGCAGCCATGACGGTCTTCCGTATGCGGCCGGACGCAGCGGGATCGGCGTCCGCGGCTCGCCACCGTCATTCCATAAGCAACATGGCCGGGACAAGCCCGGCCATGACATTCGGCATCGATTTGTTGCGCGTGTCGCGCTTACTTCTTATCCACCGGCTTCGCATCCGCCGGTTTGGCGTCGTCCTTCTTGTCGAGCCGCTCGATCTTGGCGCTGTCGCGCAGCTTGGTGACGAGATCGGCCTGCGCCTTGCGGGTGACGTAGGTTTCGAGCTGCGACTTGACGGCATCGAACTCCGGCGCCGGCTTCTTGCGCTTGTCCTCGACGCGGATGATGTGCCAGCCGAACTGGCTCTTCACCGGATCGGACACCTGGCCCTTTTCCATCTTGAAGGCGGCGTCGGCGAATTCGGGGACCATCTGCTCCTTGGTGAAGTAGCCGAGATCGCCGCCCTGCGCGGCCGCGCCCGGATCCTTGGACTTGGTCTTGGCAAGCTCTTCGAAATTCGCGCCCTTCTTCAGCTCGGCGACGATTTCCTTGGCCTGGTCCTCGGTCTCCACCAGGATGTGGCGGGCGCGGACTTCCTGCTCGTCGCCCATCTGCTTGACGGCCTCGTCATAGACCTTGCGCAGCGCGGCGTCGGTGAGGGCGGCTTTGCCTTCCTTCTGCAGCATCTCGTCCATCAGCAGACGGTTGCGGTTGAAGGCGAGGCGGCGCTTGAACTCGGCGGTGTCGGCGATCTTCTGCTTCTCGGCCGCCTGCGCGACGACGATCATGTCGCCGAGGAAGGCGACGAGGTAGTCGCGCTTGGCGTCCGGCGCCATGGCCGGAAGCTGGCCGCCGGCCTCTTCCTCGGCGAGGGCGACGTCGCTCTGGCGGATCTCGACGCCATTGACCTTGGCCAGAACGGGGTCGTCCTGCGCCAGCGCCGGAAGGGCGGAGGCGAGCAGGACAAGGGCCGCAGCGGCGGCGGGCAGCGTGCGCGAAAGCATGACGCGATCCATAAGGTTCGACCTGTCGGTCAGGGTTTTGGGCGGTAAGGGACGGCTGTAACAGTCGGTCCAGTGATGGCCGCCACGAGGACGGCGCGGGACACTCGCCTAACGATCATGGCTTTGCAATGGCCGGCTGGACCCGGTGATCCGCATGCGTCCGACCTGCTATGGAACCGAAGGCGGGTCCGGCACTTAACGGGACGCTCGGCCGGGGGCTTAACCAGGCGCCCGGTCGCGTGAAACCGGCCAATTGACAAGGGTTTGACCCACTCCTATCTCTCGCCGGGACCTGCCTCCGCGTGCCCCCACGCACGTCTATGGCGTTGAAAATGCCGCATTTCCGGTCGCCCCAGGGCGAGCCCGGTTGGGCGGCGGAGGCTTGGGTCGGGTTGGCGGCATCAGATTAGCGGCAAAGGTTAAGGACATTCATGCTCGGCGCAGTAGCCCGCAAGATTTTTGGTTCGGCAAACGACCGCCGGATTCGCACCTATAATCCCCGCGTTGCCGCGATCAATGCGCTGGAGCCGGAGATCGCGGCGTTGTCCGACGAGGCGCTGCGCGCACGGACCGCCGATTTCCGCCAGCAGCTCGAGGCTGGCAAGAGCCTCGACGACCTCCTGGTTCCGGCCTTCGCCACCGTCCGCGAGGCCGCCAAACGCACGCTCGGCCAGCGGCATTTCGACGTGCAGTTGATCGGCGGCATGGTGCTGCATGAGGGCCGCATCGCCGAGATGCGCACCGGCGAAGGCAAGACGCTGGTGGCGACCCTGCCGGTCTATCTCAATGCGCTCGCCAGCCGCGGCGTGCATGTGGTCACCGTCAACGACTACCTCGCCAAGCGCGACAGCGAATGGATGGGGCAGATCTACAAGTTTCTGGGTCTAACCACGGGCGTCATCGTCCACGGCATGGACGATGAGGAACGCAAGGCCGCTTACGCCTGCGACGTGACCTACGGCACCAACAACGAACTCGGCTTCGACTATCTGCGCGACAACATGAAGTACCGGCTGGAGGACATGGTCCAGCGTGGCCACGCCTTCGCCATCGTCGACGAAGTCGATTCGATCCTGATCGACGAAGCGCGCACGCCGCTGATCATTTCCGGCCCGCTCGACGACCGTTCGGAATTCTACAACACCATCGACGCCTTCATTCCGAGGCTCGATGCCAGCGATTACGAGGTCGACGAGAAGCAGCGCGCCGTCACCATGACCGAAGCCGGCATGGAAAAGATGGAGACGATGCTGCGCGAGGCCGGACAGCTCAAGGGCGGTTCGCTCTACGACGTCGAGAACGTCTCGGTGGTGCATCACGTCAATCAGGCGCTGCGCGCGCACAAGCTGTTCCAGCGCGACAAGGACTACATCGTGCGCAACGGCGAGGTCGTCATCATCGACGAGTTCACCGGCCGCATGATGCCGGGCCGGCGCTATTCGGAAGGTCTGCACCAGGCGCTGGAAGCGAAAGAGCGCCAGCCGATCCAGCCGGAAAACCAGACGCTCGCCAGCATCACCTTCCAGAACTATTTCCGCATGTACGAGAAGCTCGCCGGCATGACCGGCACGGCGCTCACCGAAGCGGACGAGTTCATGGATATCTACGGGCTCGAAGTGCTCGAGATCCCGACCAACCTGCCGGTCGCGCGCATCGATGACGATGACGAGGTCTACCGCACCAATGCGGAAAAGAACCACGCGGTGATCGAACTGATCGAGGACTGCAAGAAACGCGGCCAGCCGGTGCTGGTCGGCACCACCTCGATCGAGAAATCGGAGCAGCTTGCCGATGCCTTGAAGGCGAAGGGCTGGGAGCAGCACGACTTCAGCGACCCCAATGCGTTTGCGACGCTCTATTCCGGCGACGAGGGCGCGACGAAAACCAAGGTCTTCGCGATCCTCAACGCGCGCTATCACGAGCAGGAAGCCTTTATCGTTTCGCAGGCCGGCGTGCCGGGCGCGGTGACTATCGCCACCAACATGGCGGGCCGCGGCACCGACATTCAGCTCGGCGGCAGCGCCGACATGCGCATCCGCCAGGAGATCGCCGACATCGCCGACTGGGGCGAGCGTGACCGCGATCCGCGCGCCGCGGCGATCCGCGCGCAGGTAGCGCGGCTGAAGGAAAAGGCGCTGGCGGCCGGCGGGCTTTTCGTGCTCGGCACCGAGCGCCACGAAAGCCGCCGCATCGACAACCAGTTGCGCGGCCGTTCCGGCCGTCAGGGCGATCCGGGTCATTCCAAGTTCTTCCTGTCGCTCGAAGACGACCTGATGCGCATCTTCGGCTCCGGCAAGCTCGACGGCATGCTGCAGAAGCTCGGCCTCAAGGAAGGCGAGGCGATCATCCACCCCTGGATCAACAAAGCGCTGGAAAAGGCGCAGCAGAAGGTGGAAGCGCGCAACTTCGACGCGCGCAAGAACGTGCTCAAGTTCGACGACGTGTCGAACGACCAGCGCAAGGTGATCTTCGAGCAGCGCCTCGAACTGATGCGCGACGACAATGCCGAGCAGACCGTCACCGACATGCGCCACGAGGTGATCGACCAACTCGTCTCCAAGCACATTCCGGAGAATGCCTATCCGGAACAGTGGGACGTCGCCGGCCTCGACAAGGCGGTGCGGGAGATTCTCACCATCGATCCGCCGGTTTATGAGTGGGCCAAGGAAGAAGGCATCGCCGACGAGGAGGTCCGCGAGCGCATCACCAAGCAGGCGGACGAGTGGATGGCGCGCAAGGCCGCGCAATACGGCCCCGAGGTGATGCGTTACGTCGAGAAGTCGATCCTGCTGCAGACGCTCGATCATCTGTGGCGCGAGCACATCATCATGCTCGAGCATCTGCGCCAGGTGATCGGCCTTCGCGGCTACGGCCAGCGCGACCCGCTCAACGAATACAAGGCGGAAGCCTTCGCGTTGTTCGAGAGTCTTGTGCTGCGCATGCGCGAGGCGGTGACGGCGCAGCTGATGCGCGTCGAAGTGGTGCAGCGTCCCGAGGACGATGCGCAGGAGCTTCCCTATATGGAAGCGCACAAGATCGACCCGACAACGGGTGAAGACGAGATGGCGCTTGCCCGCGTCAGCCTCGCGACATCCGATGACGCTGTCGATCCGGCATCGCGCAATCCCAAGGACCCCTCGACCTGGGGCAAGGTCGGCCGCAACGAAGTCTGCCCGTGCGGCTCCGGCAAGAAGTACAAGCATTGCCATGGACGGTACGCCTAGAGGCTCAGAGAGCCTCTGGGGCGGCGCGATCTTGATGACGGGTGGCGCTCCGGCCGTTGCCGTTCACGCGGTAACGCGGCGCGCGAAATCATGGAACTTCGACGATGGGCGAGGTCAGGGTGCTTACGCTCGGTTAATGCCTTCGGTGATAGACACTATTCAATAATGTTTATCGCCAGGCGTGGGGACCGGCATGGAGAGTCCGGGGGATCAGTTACAATGTGGGTCTGTTCGCCCCGGTTCAGACCTTGATCGCCCGCAGCCGCCGAAGCTCTATTCTCTCCTGAGCCGTTTGCGCGGCGCGTTGCTCGATCGGTTCGATGCAAAGGCCGTTTGGCAATTGCGTGCACAGGTCGAGCAGCAATCCCGTTTGCTTCGGCAGGCCGAAGCCGCTCTGACGAGGGCGGAGATTTTCGAGCGAGCCTCCGTTCCTGCCCGGATGGGCATATGGCAGTGCGATTTGCCCAGCGAGAGATTGACCTGGAGCCGGGGCACCTACGATCTTTTCGGCCGCGACTATAGAAGCGGAATTATCCGCCGCGACATCATCACGCGCTATTCGGAGGAGTCGCTTGCGCGTCTCGAGAAGGTCCGCTCCCAAGCGATAGCGACGGGCACCGGCTTCCTGCTCGATGCGGAGATTCACCCCGCCAGGTCCGAGAAGCGATGGATTCGCATATGCGCTTCAGTCGAGCGCCGTAACGGCGAGCCCGTGCGGTTGTTCGGCACCAAGCAGGACATCACCGAGGAAAAGCATCTGCTTGAGCACATGCGTTACCTGGCCGAGCATGATGTGATGACCGGCCTCGCCAACCGCGCCCAGTTTGAAACCCGGTTCTCCGAAATCTGCGGCGGTGAGACATCGGGAGTTCTGATGCTCATCGACCTCGATGGCTTCAAGGACATCAACGACAAGTTCGGGCACGCGATCGGTGACGAGTGTCTCGTCGAGATCGCGCGGCGTCTTTCAACGCTTTGCCAGTTTGCGGATCTGATCGCGCGTATCGGCGGCGATGAATTCGCCGTGCTCATCGACAGGCCCTTTAGCCGGCAAAGAATGGAAAGTATCGCCCAGCTCATCATCGGTGCCGCCGCGATCCCGATCACCTGCTCGGGTCACACGTTTCAGGTCGGGGCGTCCATTGGCTATGCCTTCACGGAAGGCGAGGCGCCGCGGGCTGTTTTCGCGAGAGCGGACCGCGCGCTGTATGCCGCGAAAGCGGCCGGGCGCAGGAATTGTCGAGAAGCGTCAAGGGTTGCCTGACGGGTCGGCGCAAATCGGCGCGGTTGTTGCCCTGCGAGGACTTGTTCGCTAACTGGTCTGCGCATCCCCTTCCGCCTCATATCCTTCATGACCTCAGCCGACAATTCTCAGATATCGCCGGGCATCGCTGCGCCGCCGGTCTTCGTCATGGCCGCCGCCGCCGGCGTCGCCGTGGCGAATATCTATTACAATCAGCCGATGCTCGGTCTGATCGAGCGCGATCTGCCGGGGCCGTTGACCGGGCTCATCCCGATGGCGACCCAGCTCGGCTATGCGGTCGGCCTGCTGCTGCTGGTGCCGCTGGGGGATCTGATCGAGCGCCGGCGGCTGATCGTCATGCAGTTCCTCGCGCTCGGTGTGGTGCTGACGCTGGCAGGCTTCGCGCCCAATGCGGCGATGCTCGTGTTCGCTTCTCTGTTCGTCGGCGCGGCGGCCACCGTCGCGCAGCAGATCGTGCCGTTCGCCGCGACGCTTGCGGCACCGCAGGCGCGCGGCATGGCGGTTGCTACCGTGATGGCGGGGCTGGTGACGGGCATCTTCCTGAGCCGGCCGCTTGCGGGCTATGTCGCGGCCTATGCCGGATGGCGCACCATGTTCTGGCTCGGCGCACCGCTGGCGCTGGCGACAGCGGCGGTGCTGGCGTTGCGATTGCCGCACAGCCGGTCGGAGAACCGGCAAAGCTACGGACAACTGCTCGCGTCGCTGGCGACGCTCTGGCGCGACCTGCCGGATTTGCGGCTCGCCGCCATGACGCAGGCTTTGATCTTCGGCGCGTTCACGATGTTCTGGACCGTGATCGCCTTCCGGCTCCAGGATCCGCCGTTCGGCTACGGCGCCGATGTCGTCGGGCTGTTCGGCATCCTCGGTCTGGTCGGCGTCTTGGCGACGCCCGCCTCAGGCTTTCTGTCGGATCGTCGCGGCCCCTATAGCGCCATCCTGCTGGGCACGGTGGTGACCCTGCTGGCGTGGGTGATCCTCGGAACGTGGGAAAGCCTGATCGGGTTTGCCATCGCCGTGGCTTTGCTCGATCTCGGCTTGCAGGGCGCGATTGTTGCGAACCAGTACGTCATCTTCGCGCTCAGGCCCGAAGCGCAATCGCGCATCAATACGCTGTTCATGGGGTCGATGTTTGCCGGCGGTGCAGCCGGTGCGGCGCTCGCCAGCGAAGGCTGGCGGCTTGGCGGCTGGTCGGCCGTCACCGGCATCGCGCTCGCGCTCGGCGCCGCGGCGGTGACGTTGCAGGCGATCAAAGGCTTGTCGCGCCTTCGCCGCGCGCGCTGATCGGTGCCACGGCAAATCTGCATGATCCCATAGCGCGGCCCAGCCTTGAAACGCCGCTGTGGGCCGGCGTTTACTCCCGCGCCCCGGCGGCATGTGTAGAGAGACCGTTCCGCCGCTCTTTCAATCATTCGAGGTTTTCGTGACGACGCAGGCGCCTGCCGCCCGACAGTCCTTCTCGGCCTTCCGCCATCCCGGTTACCGGATCCAGTTCGTTTCCTACGTGCTGGTGATGATGGCCGACAATGTCGAGCACGTGATCAGCTACTGGGTCATGTACCAGAAGTTCGAGTCGCCCTTGCTGGGCGGCTTTGCGGTGCTGTCGCACTGGCTGCCGTTCCTGCTGCTGTCGGTCGCGGTCGGTGCGCTCGCGGACAAGTTCGATCCCCGCCGGATCATCCAGTGCGGCATGGCTCTGTTCATCGCCGCCTCGGCGGGGTGGGGTTATTTCTTCATCACCGACACGCTGACGGTGGAAGCGGCGATGGCGCTGCTGGTGATCCACGGTTGCGCCGGCGTGCTGTGGCAGACGCCGAACCAGTTGCTGCTCTACGACATCGTCGGCCCGGAGGATCTACCGAGCGCCGTGCGGCTGAACGCGACCGCGCGCTATCTCGGCGTGCTGGTTGGCCCGGCGATGGGCGGGCTGATCATGCTGACGCTCGGCACGTCGATCGGCATCGTCGTTAACACGTTGTTCTATCTGCCGATGCTGCTGTGGCTGATCGGCGCGCCTTATGGGCCGAAATTCCGCACCATCGCGCAGGCGCCGCAGCGCGCGGTCCGCGGATTCGCCGATTTCATCCGCACCTTCCGCGACATCGCCGGCGACCGCGTGCTGCTGTCGATGATCCTGCTCGCGGGCGGCACGTCGTTTCTTGTCGGCAATGCCTATCATCCGCAGATGCCGAATTTCGCGATCGATCTCGGCCACGGGGATCCCGGCGTGTCCTACAGCGCGCTGCTCGCCGCAGACGCTTTCGGCGCGATCCTCGCCGGCTTCGCGCTGGAGTCCTGGCGTGTGCTGGATGCGAAGCCGCGCACCGCGATCATCCTGGCGACGGCGTGGGCGCTCGCTCTGTTCGGTTTCGCGCTGACCGGCTCGTATCCGTTCGCGCTGGCGATGCTATTCGTCGCCGGCTTTTTCGAACTGTCCTATAACGCCATGGCGCAGACGCTGGTGCAGCTCAACGCGCCAAACGATATCCGCGGTCGCGTCATCGGTCTGTTCAACATGGCGAGCCTCGGCATGCGCGCGTTCAGCGGCATCACCGTCGGGCTCGTCGGTGCGATGACCGGCATTCACGTGTCGCTGGCGCTGGCCGCAGGGCTCGCCGTGATCGTGCTCGCGGCGCTGTTCCAGTATGTGCGCCGCCCGTGAGGCTCAGTCCTGTTCGAGTCCGGTCGGGTAAAGCCGGCGCACATCTTCGCGGCGGCGCAGCCACCAAGCATAACTCGGCGGCAAGAGATCGAGCGGATCGATGCCGCCAAGCTCCTTTGCCGCATGGGCCGGCCAGTTTGGATTCCACATCATCTCGCGCGCGAGCGCGATGAGATCGCATTTTCCGTCGCGCAGATAACCTTCCGCTTGCGCCGCGCTGGTGATAAGGCCGACAGCCATTGTCGGCACGTCGGCTTCGCGACGGATACGTTCGGCGAATGGCACGTGATAGCCCGGCACGCGCGGCACCACAGCGAGCGTCAGCGGTCCTTCGATTCCTCCGGAGGAGCAATCGACCACGTCGACACCGCGTGCCTTCAGTTCGCGCGATAACACCACCGTATCATCCATCGTCCAGGCGCCTCCCTTTCCGTCGACGCAGGAGGTGCGGAAGAACAGCGGCTGATTTTTCGGCCACGCGGCACGGACCGCCTCGACGATTTCGAGCCCGAACCGCATGCGGCCTTGAATATCCCCGCCATAACCGTCCTTGCGGTGGTTGGTGATCGGCGACAGGAATTGCTGGATGATGTAGCCATGCGCGCCGTGGATCTCGCAGATGTCGAAACCGGCATCGAGCGAATGTTGCGCGGCATTCACGTGGCTGGCGATCACACGCTTGATGTCGTCGCGATCCATTTCCTTGGGGACGATCGCGCCTTCCCGGAACGGGATCGGGCTCGGCGCATAACCCTGCCACGGCGGCCGGCCGGCCTTCGCATCGTCTTCGTTGAGGGGGGCAAATCCATCCCAGGGCAGCCGCGTCGCGACCTTGCGGCCGGCGTGGCCAAGCTGAATGGCGGTCAAAGCGCCCTGGCTGTGAAGGAAATCGGTGATGCGCCGCCACGCTTGGGCCTGTTCGGCCGTGTAGATACCGGGGCAGGAATAGGTCTTGCTCGAGCCCTTCTCCACCGACGTCTCTTCGACGAAGATGATGCCGGCGCCGCCCATGGCGAACTTGCCGAGATGGACGAGATGCCATTCGGTGGGCTTGGCGTCGACCGAGCAATACTGCGACATCGGCGATACGACGATGCGATTGCGTGCTGTGAGCCCGCGGAATGTGACCGGTTGAAACAACAGCGGAACTGCTGCCTGCTTATTGGACACGGGTGCTGCGGATTGTGCCTCGACGTTCGCCATATTCCATCGGCCCTCTTATCGAAGCAATTGGAGCTACACGGATTGAACCCGGCCAGCAAGCGGCGGCTCCTCGACGCAGCTATGCCGGGCCGCTCACGTGGATAGGTCGCAGGAATCTGTCGCTCCCGTTCCGTATCTATGAGATCATCGCCGTCCAGGTGTGATGGGGAGTCATGTTATGCGGTTGTCGAGACGCGCTCTGACCGGATGGATGTTGGGTGGCGCCGCGTCAGCGGCTTTGACGGCGTTTCCCCGTGCGGCATCGGCGGCATATCCGGATCGTCCTGTGCGGCTTGTTGTGCCGTTCGCGGCAGGCGGGAACGCAGATATTCAGGGACGCCTCATCGCCGAATATGCGCAGGGCCTCCTTGGTCAGCCCATGGTGATCGAGAATCGCGGCGGCGCAGGCGGCGGCATCGGCGCGGAAATGGTCGCGCGTGCCCCCGCGGATGGCTATACGCTGTTGATCGGATCGAACGGCCCCATGACCGTCAATCCGATTATCCAAAAGACCAGCTATGATACGTTCAAGGACTTCGCGCCGGTCGCGTTGACCAGCTATGTCCCCCATGTCCTGATTCTCAACGCGAAGGTGCCGGCGAATTCGATTGCAGAACTGATCGCGCTGTCGAAAAAAGAGCCGATCAATATCGGCATGGCCGGTGTCGGCAGTGCGACACATATGACCCTGGAGCGCTTCAAGGCCGCGACCGGGGCCCAGCTTGCTGCAGTCCCTTATCGCAGCGGTGGCGCATTGGCCCCCGACCTGATCGGCGGGGCGATCCACGGCGCTGTCACCGAATTCTCGACCGGTTTGCCGCTGCACAAAGATGGTCTTGGCAAGATTGTGGCGGTTGCCGCAACGCAGCGCCATCCGGCAGCGCCGGATCTGCCGACGATGATCGAAAGCAACGTCAACATGACGGCGGAAAGCTTTATCGGTGTGCTCGCACCTGCGGCGACGCCGAAAGAAATCCTCGCTGCGCTCGAGCAGGCGGTTGTGCGCGGCATGAGCAGTGAAGCCGCTGTGAACAAAGTGCGTGGTCTCGGCGCAGTCGTGGCTTCAGGCGCCCAGCTGTCTGCCCAGGGGCTGGCCGACTATCTGAAGATGGATTACGAGCGGACTCTGGCGGCCGCGAAGGGAGCCGGACTGGTCAAGACCTGACGCCGGACGGCATCGTTACGTGCTCGCGGCGATCAGCGCCACAGGCCGTAGTCGTCCCATTTGCTCTCGGGGATTTTCGCGCCGATCTTGTAATCGAACGACAGCACTTTCAGCCGGTCGGGCGAGGTCTGGCAGGTGAACGAGAACTGGTACCACTCGCCCTTGCTGCGAAACGCGCCACCTTCACCGCGGACCGTGTCGCCGCGCACATGCGCCGGTGCGATCGATTCGATCACCGCGCGGTCGGGCCGATAGGGGTTCTTGTCGCGATTGATGTATTTCATCGCGGCGTAGTCGCAGATCTGCTCCAGCCGCTCCGACGGGTCGAGCCGCTTCAGGATGGCCTCGAAGCGTGCATCGTTCGCCGCGGAAACCGGGGTCATCATCAGGGCAGACAGTGTTAGGACCAGCCGGATCATCGGGCTCCCGCGCGTTGGTGGCGAATCGCGTGTTCAGTCATAACCGTTGCGGTGGTGTGACAAAAGCCACGCGGGATCAAGGCAGGCTCTCGGTAACCAAGTCCTGGCACAGCCGCTTGCGGAAAGTCCGGTCGCGCTTGAGATGCCATTCGCGGCTCATGGCTTCCGGTTTGCTGGCGAATTGCTCCACATGCAGCAAGACCCACTGGCGGCCGCGGGTGCTGCGGGCGCCGGTGCCGGCATTGTGGCGGGCGAGACGCTGGGCGACGTCCGTGGTCCAGCCGACATAGGTCATTGGCCGTCGGCCGGCGGTGGTGCCGAGCACATAGACGAAGCAATCCATGGAAAGGCTTATCGGGACACGGCGATCCGGCGTCAGGGAAACGCCGGTGAGCGTCAGCGGAATGCCGACCACCGGCTATTGAACGATGTCGCGGGCAGCACGGCCTGCGCGCCCGACATGGTCGAGGCGGGCGGCGGTGCGGCAAAGGCGCTGCGCGTGGAGGGCGCTTCGTCGAGCACGCGCGGCTTGTTGGCCTGAGCGGTGTGGGTGGCCGGCGCGTGAGTCGGCGTCGGTTTTTCCGCGAGTTTGGCGGCGATGTCGTCGCGCGGCGTGGCTTTGGCGCTCTTGATCTCGGAAGTCTTGCTGTCGGCGGTGCTCGAGCCGCGCAGCGCAGGCGCGTCCTTCGCGTCGGCCGAAGCGGTGCGATACATCGTGTTCAGCGTATTGGCGAAGCGCGTCGGATGCTCGACCTTCTTCGCGGGTGCCGGATGCGCGGCGGCGACGGCGGTGGGCTTCGGCGCGTGCGCAGCGGCGGGAGCCGGTGTTTCGGGCGGCATCGGCGCGGGCGGCACGACGCCGACGCGCGAGAAGATGCCGCTGTCGTTCGAGGCCGACGACAGCATGATCGAACGGCCGTTCTGGTCCTGCACGGTATCGCTGTTGCCGAGGCCGAGCTTCTCGGCGAACACGGTATTCATGCCGCCGTCGATGCCGGCGCGGTTCGGCGCGAGCGGTACGCCATGGGAGATGAGCTGCGCGGTCTTGTATTCGTCCTGGCGTTGCTTCTCTTGCACCGCCTGGGCGATCGCCGCGGGAATTTCGTAGGTCGGGCACTTGGCCGCGGGGCTGAAGGTGCCGTTGGTCGCGGTGGCGTCGAACACGTAGCGGCGCTCGCACACCGACACTTGCGGCTGCTGGCGCGTGACCTCGAAGTGATCGTAGCCTTCCTTGATCATCTTCCAGAAGGCCATGTGCTTGCTGTTTCGATGCTTGGCCATGTTCTCCGGCGTCATCCGGAACGGATAGGCCTGTACCTGAAACGCCTTCTGGCCGCCGAAGAAGGATTCGCGGCCGAGCGCATAGATTTCGGAAATCTGTTCGTCGGTCATCGCGTAGCAGCCGCGCGACGAGCAGTCGCCGTGGATCATCAGGTTGCTGCCAGTGCGGCCGTTGGCTTTGTCATAGGCGTTGGGGAAGCCCATGTTGAACGCCAGATAGTAGCTGGAGTTCGGATTCATCTGCGCCGGCGTGATCGTATAGAAGCCTTCCGGCGCCTGCCGGTCGCCTTCCTTCACCTTCGGGCCGAGATCGCCGGACCAGCGGCAGATCGGATAGGTCTTCAACAACGCGAACTGGCCGGAGCGATCCTGCTTCCAGACTTCAAGCTCGGCTTCGGATTTGAACAGGCGGACGAGGATCGGCGATCCCTTGTCCATATTCTTCGTCTCGAGCTCGGCCACCATCTTGTCCGACAGCGGCGCCATGGCGCGGCCGGGCATCATCTGCGTGCCGTCGGTGTTGCAGCCGGCGAGGCCAAGGGTGGCGGCGAGCGCGGCGGTAGCCAGGACTGTCCGGATCAGCGGGCGGCGATACAAACGCAAGAACTCCCCAGCGGCCATCTTAAGCCCTTCTACGCGAACCGTTATCCCGAAGATGTGGCAGCCGCAAGGCAAGGCCGCCGGGTGGATCGGGCGACTATGGGGAAAGAATGGTAAATCGCCGGTTCATGACCCGGCAAGGGGGCCGATAAATATCTGGCGAATCAGCAGGAATCCGGTCTGCGCGGCGCGCATTAACCGCAGAGGCTAACCGAGGCGGCCCATCGCCAGAAACTTGTCCCGCCGCTGCTGGCGCAGCGCCTTGGCATCGAGGGTCTTGAGGTCGCCGAATGCCCGCGCGATGGCCTCGCCCGCGGCGGTGATGGCGGCCGCCGGATCGCGATGCGCGCCGCCGACCGGCTCGGGAATAATCGTATCGATCACCCCGAAGCGCATCATGTCCTGCGCAGTGATCTTCATGTTGGTGGCGGCTTCCTGCGCCTTGGTCGTATCGCGCCACAGGATCGAGGCCGCGCCCTCCGGCGAGATGACGCTGTAGATCGCGTGTTCGAGCATCATCACCCGGTTGGCGGTGGCGATGGCGATCGCGCCGCCGGAGCCGCCTTCGCCGAGCACGACGGCGACATTGGCGACGCCGAGATTGAGACAGGCCTCGGTCGAGCGGGCGATGGCCTCGGCCTGGCCGCGCTCTTCCGCGCCGATGCCGGGATAGGCCCCCGCGGTGTCGACCAGACAAATAACGGGAATGCCGAAATGATCGGCCATTTCCATCAGCCGGACAGCTTTGCGATAGCCCTCCGGCCGCGCCATGCCGAAATTGTGCTTGAGGCGGCTCTCGGTGTTCGAGCCCTTTTCGTGGCCGATCAGGCAGACGCTCTCGCCGCGGAAGCGGCCGAAGCCACCGATGATGGCGGCATCGTCGGCGAATTTGCGGTCACCGGCCAGCGGCACGAAATCGGTAATCAGACCGTTCACATAGTCGATGCAGTGCGGCCGCTGCGGATGCCGCGCGACCTGCGTCTTCTGCCATGGCGTCAGCTCGGTATAGAGCTGCTGCAGGGCGGCAGACGCCTTGACCTCGAGCCGGCCGATCTCATCGTCGACCGCCACGGCGTTGCCGCCGGCCTGCATGGCGCGCAATTCCTCCACCTTCGCCTCAAGCTCGGCGACGGGTTTTTCAAAATCGAGATAACTGCGCATGGAACCGGAACGATGCCGCAAATATCGGGGTGAAGATCGGGCGAATACAGGTATTGCAGCGCGCAACTGGCCTAGGGATCGGCCCCAAGTCAAGGTGCGGCCCCGGCCCTGGTTCGACCCCGGATCGGGCCCGTGTGCCCTGTTATTGCGCCCTGTTATGATGACCGGAAACTTAACAGGCCGTTGCGAAGTTCCGGAACGCTGCTAGGGCGGTCTTAACCGCGAATTGTGCCTTCCCCGGAAGACCCCGAGAGTCTGCGATCGTTTTTGCCCCCTCTTAACGTCCTGTCGCCCATCGTCCTCGCGGGTGTGACGAACGGGACGGACGCCGATGGCGGTCACCGACAGTATGGACGGCAGGCGATGGGGCGGGTCGGGCATCGCCGCGCGCGCAAGCGCGCAGCGTGGGGCCGGCGAACTCGTCGATCTGCTCGATGTGCCGGAGGCAGCGTGGTCCGCGCTGGCGGCGCGCGCCATCGAACCCAACGGCTTCTATCATCCGGCGTGGGCGCGCGCGGTGGCGCGTCATGCCGAAGGCAAGAGCGGCGCGCGGGCGCTGCTCGCCTGGGAGAGCCCGGCGCGCGCGCGGCTGATCGGCTTGCTGCCGGTCACCTCCGCGATGCGCGCGTTGACATTACCGGTCCCGGCGCTGGTGGCCTGGCAGGCCTATGCGCCGCTGACGGTGCCGCTGCTCGATCGCGACGCCGCCGATCAAGCAGCGTCGGCGCTCATCGATGCGGCGTCGGCGGTCGGCGCCTGCGGCTTGCTGCTGCCGTCGATCGCAACCGAAGGCGCGGCCGCGCAGGCGCTGCAACGCGCCGCGCGCGTACCGGCGATGCTGTCACATCAACATCAGCGCGCGATGCTCGACGCGCGGCAGGACGGCGATGCGGCGCTTGAATCGCTCGGCGCCAAGAAACTCAAGGAACTGCGGCGACAGCGCAACCGGCTCGCCGACAATGGCGAGGTCGCCTTCCGCGTCGTTACCGCGGCCGATGACGTGCAGGCCGCGCTCGAAGCGTTTCTGGCCCTGGAGGCCGCCGGCTGGAAAGGCGCGCGCGGCACCGCGCTCGGCGCGAAATCGGGTGACGCGGCGTTCGTGCGCGAAGCGGTGCCGGCGCTGGTGCGCGATGGTCAGGCGCGGATGATGACGTTGTCCGCGGGCGACCGGATCGTCGCCACCGGCGTCGTGCTGCACCATCTCGATCGCGCCTACTTCTTCAAGATCGCCTACGACGAAACGCTGGCCAAGACGTCGCCGGGCGTGCAGCTCACGCTCGATCTCACGCGCGCACTCTGCGCCGATCCGGCCGTCGGCAGCGTCGATTCCATCGCCGTGTCGAACCATCCGATGATCGATCACATCTGGCGCGATCGTCTCGCCATCGCTGATTTGCTGCTGCCGGCACGCGGCGGCGCGATCACGCTGCGGCCGCTCGCCGCCGTGATCGCCGCCCGCGACGGCGCGCGCGAGCAGGCTCGCCGTTTTGTCCACTTCGTCCGTTCCGTGAGAGGAGTTCGTCCATGAATGGAAGCATGAACGCCACAGCGAATGCAGACATGCGCGCCCCCGCGCCGATGCGCGCCACCGTCACCGCCACCGACGCGCTGATCGAGCCGACCGACCGTCAGGCTTTCACGGCATCGTTCCCGTTGCAGCCGTTCGCGATCCGCCATCGCCTCGCCGGCGATCCGCTGTTCTCGCTGGCACACGTCGTCGATCTGGTACGGCAGTTGCCGCGCGACCAGATCGAATACAATTCCGGCAAGGTGGCGATCGGCCAGGACCCGGACTCGACGCCGGTGGTCGATCTCGAACCGGAAGAGGTGGTGCGGCGGATCGAAACCGCCGGCGCCTGGATGGTGTGCAAGCGCATCGAGATGCTGCCGGGCTACCGCGCGGTGCTAGAGGAAACGCTCCTGTCGGTGGCGCGCGCCAACGGCCATGCAAGCCTGGAAGAGGCCGGGTTCGAAGACATCCGCGGCTTCCTGTTCGTGTCGTCACCGAACTCGACCACGCCGTTCCATGTGGATGGCGAGGACAACTTCTTCGTGCATATGCACGGCGAGAAATATTTCACCGTCTGCGACAACCGCGACGGCGCGGTGGTGGCCGATGACGCGATCGAGCAGGCGATCTCCAAGCACCGCAACGTGACCTACACGCCGGAATTCGAAGCGCGTTCCAAGTGCTATTCGCTGCAGCCGGGCGAGGGCCTGTTCGTGCCGTATCTGTGGCCGCACTGGGTGCGCACCGGCTCGCAGTATTCGATCTCGATGGCGATCACCTGGAAGACCAAGGCGGTAATGCGCAAGAACGACATCTTCGTCGTCAACGGCCTGCTGCGCCGCATGGGCCTGCCGCAGGCGGCGCCGGGCCGCAACCCGGCGGCCGATGCCGTGAAGCTTGCGCTGTTCCGCGTCGTCAAGGCGGTGCTCGATCCGCTGCGCCGGAGCGAATCCATGCGCGCGATGCTGCGCAAGCTGGTGCTCGGCCGCAACGCCAACTACTTCATCCGCACCGGCGCGAAGACGGCGGGGTAATCGCTCCCTGCCTCATGGGCGCGATGCGTCCGCATCGCGTCTGGAGCGCGAGGCATACGACGTGAGCTGCGGCGTCGTTCAAGACGCCGGCTCCGTCTCCTTCTCAGGATAAGCGAAGTGAGGCTGCGCCGCCGAAGCGCCCTCACACCTTCTCTTCGTCCGCATCCGCCCCGACAATCATTTTCATCAGCGCGCGCAGCACCGTGTCGACGCCCTGGCGCGCGGCTGACGACATGACCAGCGGCGTCTTCTTCGCCGCGCGTTTGAGCTTGGCGCTGCGCGTCTTGATCTCGTCCGGCGTCAGCGCGTCGGCCTTGGTCAGCACGACGATTTCGGGCTTCTCCATGAGGCCGTGGCCGTAGGCTTCCAGTTCCTTGCGCACGGTCTTGTAGGCCTTGCCCGGATCCTCCGACGTGCCGTCGACGAGATGCAGCAGCACGCGGCAGCGTTCGGTGTGGCCAAGGAAGCGGTCGCCGAGACCGACACCTTCATGCGCCCCCTCGATCAGCCCCGGCAGATCGGCGATGACGAATTCGCGATCGTCGCTGCGCACCACGCCGAGCTGCGGATGCAGCGTCGTGAACGGATAATCGGCGATCTTCGGTTTCGCCGCCGTCACCGTGGCAAGGAAGGTGGACTTGCCCGCGTTCGGCAGGCCGATCACGCCGGCGTCGGCGATCAGCTTCAGCCGCAGGCGGATGGTGCGCTCCTGGCCCGGCTGACCGGGATTGGCGTTGCGCGGCGCGCGGTTGGTCGAACTCTTGAAATGCGCGTTGCCGAAGCCGCCATTGCCGCCCTCGGCGACGGTCACCGTGTCGTGCAGATGATCGAGATCGGCGAGCAGCGTCTCGCCGTCTTCCTCGTAGACCTGCGTGCCGACCGGGACCTTGAGCACGATGTCCGAGCCGTTGGCGCCGTGGCGGTCCTTGCCCATGCCGTTGCCGCCGCGCTGCGCCTTGAAGTGCTGCTGATAGCGGTAGTCGATCAGGGTGTTGAGGCCGTCCACCGCCTCGATCACCACGTCGCCGCCGCGGCCGCCATTGCCACCGTTCGGACCGCCGAATTCGATGAACTTCTCGCGGCGGAACGACACGCAGCCGTTTCCGCCGGCTCCGGACTGGATATAGACCTTGGCTTCGTCGAGGAACTTCATGTTGTTGGGTGACCTTTGCGGCGTATATACCCGTCAACGCGATGACTTCACAACAGCCTGTCTCCTCCACCGCCGCCGGCATTGGCCTGATGCTGGTGGGGATTTTCCTGTTCGCGCTCAACGATGCGCTCGGCAAATGGCTGGTGGCGACCTATTCGGTCGGCCAGGTGCTGCTGATCCGCAGCCTGGCGGCGCTGGCCGTGCTGGCGCCGTTCGCGCTTCGCGAGGGTCTCGGCGCCTTTATCCGGGCGCCGCGGCCGGGCATTCAGCTTCTGCGCGCAATGTTCGCGACCGGTGAGGTCGCGCTGTTCTACTGGGCGCTGACGTCGCTGCCGCTCGCCGACGTGATGACCTACTACCTCGCCGGACCGATCTACGTCACCGCCATGGCGGCGACCCTGCTGCGCGAGCCGGTCGGCTGGCGGCGCTGGTCGGCGGTGATCGTCGGCTTCGGCGGCGTGATCATCGCGCTGCAGCCGTCGGGTGAGAGCCTGAGCGTACCGGCGCTGGTGGCGCTTGTCGGCAGCTTCTCGTTCTCCCTGCTGATGATCTGCACGCGGCTGGTGCGTGGCACCAGCGACGTGGTGCTGGTCTCATGGCAGATGCTCGGCGCGCTCGCGTTCGGCGCGGTGGCGGCGCCGCTCACCTGGACGCCGATGAACGTCACCGATCTCGGTTTGCTGCTGCTGCTCGGCATCGTCGCCATGGGCGCGCATATGTGCATCAACCGTTCGCTGATCGTCGCGCCGCCTTCGGTGGTGGTGCCGTATCAGTACACGACGATCATCTGGGCGATCCTGCTCGGCTACTGGCTCTTCGGCGATGTGCCGCAGACAGCGATGCTGGTCGGGTGCGCGGTGATCATCGCCGCCGGCATTTATATTTTCATGCGCGAGCGCAGGCTGGCATATCCGCCGTTTCCATCTCCGGCGGATTGATGCGATTGATTTTGTTCTGAGCAAACGGACGCGTGCCGCGTTGAATCGTGCTCGCCGCGTTGAATAGAGTCGGCGTCAACAGATTCACGACACGATCGACAAAAGGAAACGCTGCAGGGAGCGGGTGAGGTTGGGCCTTGCCTGACTGATGCGGCCCATCATCCAGATTCAACTGGACCCGCTCGCGGCGCGTTGTTCGTGGGGTTTGGCCGCTACGCTCTGGTCCGAACGGTGCCGGAGCGATCGTCGCGGCCTTGCTGCGCCGGTGGCATGCACTCCTCCGCGTTAGAGCCTCGCTGGTGAAACGCACACGCCGCACTCAGGGGTTCTTCGAACGCACATGACGTTCAGCGGTGCCGTCTCACGTGACATGAAAATTCTGCGCCCGATGCGTGAGCGAGTCAACATATCCTGCTTGCGGCAGCGCGCAAAAATTCGCGATGAAACTCTGGCGCAAAGCGCCGCAAATTTGCCGCGCAAAAAACCCGCGTGCGAGCGACGGCTAAAATAACAGGCGGCACGCTCGCGCATGCCGCCCGCATCCTTGTCAATCGTGTCGCGCGACCCGATCAGCTTTGCTTGCGTGCGCGGCCCCAGGTCTTCAGCGAATGCCAGATGCCGCGATCGAGCCGGAACCGGTCGATCGGCGCGGAACTCGCGAGCGCGCGGATGCGATAGAGACCGACGCCGGTCCACTGGAAGCCGCACTTCTCCAGCACGCGGCGCGACGCGGGATTGGTCACGCGCGCACCGGCCTGCAGCGCGTCGCAATCGAGATCGGTGAAGGCGTGATCGATCACCGCGTGCATGGCTTCGGTGGCGTAGCCTTTGCCCCAGTAATCGACGCCGAGCCAGTAGCCGAGTTCGGGCGGCTGGCCGTCGAGCGCCATCAGGCCGCACGAGCCGATCACTTTATTGTCGCGCAGCGTGATGAGAAATGCGGTTTCGCCGCCGGCGGTGTTGGCGCGGGCCAGGAATCCTTCGGCGTCCGACAGTTTGTAAGGATGCGGAATGCGCGCGGTGTTCTCGGCGATGCGGCGATCATTCGCGAGCATGGCTACCGTTTTAGCGTCCTTGAGGCGCGGCGCGCGCAGGGTCAGCCGCTTGGTCTCAAGGACGACAGGGCTGGTTTCCCGGTAGCTCTCCGAGAGCGGTCTTTCGAGCAGGGTCATGGCACAGGGCTCCGTTGCAAAAAGAGAGAGGGGGAGACGGTGTCCCGTCTCCCCCTCTTCGAGCCCTTTGAGGGCCACCGGGTTTGACGAAACACCGGCGGACCTCGATTTGATCCACCGTCTATTCGGCCGCAGCTTCCATCGTCGGTACGACGGACACGTAACAGCGGCCTTTGCTTTTCGTGGCGAACTGGACTTTTCCGTTGGTGAGAGCGAACAGCGTGTGGTCACGGCCCATGCCGACATTGCGGCCCGGATGCCACTGGGTACCGCGCTGACGCACGATGATGTTGCCGGCAATGACCTGCTGGTCGCCGGAGGCCTTGAGGCCAAGGCGCTTGCCGGCCGAGTCACGGCCGTTGCGCGAAGATCCGCCTGCTTTTTTGTGTGCCATGATGGCCTCTCGAATTCTGTCTCTATCTACACCGATTCCGTGACGGAATCACTTACTTGTTGGCTTCCGCGCTCGCCGGGGCTGCGGCGACCTTCTTTTCCCGCTTCGGGCGGGGCGGCGCCTTGTCCGACGGCTTCTTGCCATCGGTCAGGATCTCGGTGATGCGGATCACCGAAAACTCGTGCCGGTAGCCCCGCTTGCGGCGGGAATTCTTGCGGCGCCGCTTCTTGAAAGCGATCACCTTGTCGCCGCGGCTGTGCTCGAGGAGCTCGCCCGCGACGGTGGCGCCCGACACCAGCGGGACGCCGACCTGCGGCTTGTCCCCGCCCACGGCCAGGACTTCGCCGAACTGGACGACCGAACCCGGCTCGCCCTCGACCCGGTCGACCCGGATCACGTCTTCCGCGGCAACGCGATATTGCTTACCGCCGGTCTTGATGACTGCGAACATCGTTCTTTCTTTCGTGTTCAACCCCGGCGCTCGGGACCATCCCGGACCGGCTTCTTTCAGTCGAAAGTTATGTTTTTCAATGGGTTAGCTATCGATCAGCCAAGCCCAAACAGCATCAGCGGGCCGTGAGGCCCGCCGCGCGGGATGCTTATGGGGGCATCAGGCCGATGAGTCAAGAAAACGGGCCTTCGGACTGGGCCTTCGGGCCGGGTTTTCGGGGCCCGGAAACCGTCGTCCCGGACGGGGCGCTCCTCGGTCTCGGCTACTCTGTCTTGGCCTCAGCCTTGTCCGAGGGCTCGCCCGGCGCGCCCGCCTCGGGCCAGGCCGGCATCTCGGCGTCGAGGGTCTGGGCGAGGCGGTAGCCGACGCCCAATTCCGTCACCAGGATCTTCGGGCTGTTCGGATCGGCCTCGATCTTCTGGCGCAGCTTGCGCACGAAGATGCGCAGATAATGCGTGTCGTGGACGTGGATCGAGCCCCACACATCTTTGAGGAGATGCTGGTGGGTCACCACGTTGCCGGCGTGCTGCGCCAGCACCTGCAGCAGCCGATATTCCTTGGGCGTCAGCATCAGGCGCTTGTCATTGAGCGACACCGCACGCGCGGCGAGGTCGATGCTGAGGGGGCCGATCCGCACGATCGGCTCGCCGCTCTGCGCGCGGCTCTGCCGGCGCAGCGCGACGCGCACGCGCGCCAGCAACTCCGCCATGCCGAACGGCTTGACCACATAATCGTCGGCGCCGAGTTCGAGCAGGTGCACCTTCTCGGTTTCGCTGGAGCGAACCGACAGCACG
Source organism: Pseudomonadota bacterium (assembly GCA_023386635.1). GTDB lineage: Bacteria > Pseudomonadota > Alphaproteobacteria > Rhizobiales > Xanthobacteraceae > Pseudolabrys. Next base: position 21,625 of record JAEWJH010000041.1, on the reverse strand, counting down.
ATCACCGGCACGGTGGACCAGGCGCGGATGCTTTCCACCACCTCGGCGCCGTCGGTGTCGGGCAAGCCGAGATCGACGATCACCAGATCCACCGGCCGCTGGGTCAGCATGCGGATCGCTTCGTTGCCGGTGCCGGCCTCGTACACGACGAAGCCGTTGAGCTCGAAGCCGGTGCGCAGGAAGCGGCGGATCTGCACTTCGTCGTCGATGACCAGCACGACAGGGGCGGTCTTATTCATCGGTATCACCTTCGAATTGCGTGACTGCGGCCTGGGTGACAGGCAGTTCGATTGAAACGGTCGTGCCGCGGCCGACGCCCGGGCTCTCAGCAAAAATCCGTCCGCCATTGGCGGCGACAAAGGCGTGCGCGATCCACAGGCCGAGGCCCGAGCCGCTGGTCACGTTGATGTGGCGCTCGCCGCGGAAGAAGCGATCCCACAACCGGAGCTTTTCCTGCTCGGTGAGGCCGATGCCTTCGTCCTTGACGGCGAAGATCAACTCGCCTTTCTGCGCGCGCACCCATAATGCGATCTGCGATTGCGGCGGCGAATATTTGGCGGCGTTATCGAACACCTGCACCAGCGCCTGTGTCACCAGCGCGGAATCGACATACACGAGCGGCAGATCGTTCGGCACGTCGAGGGTCAGCTGCCGCGAGCCGATGCGGCGCCGGCAGCGTTCCACCGCGGAATTGATGATGTCGGCGGGGTCCGTCCATTCATTGCGCGGCTTGACGCCATTGCTGCTGATGCGCGTCGCGTCGAGCAGATTCTGAATGTCGTGGTTGAGCCGTTCCGCTTCGTCGCGCACGTCGTTTGCCAGCGCCGACAATTTGCTGTCGCCGGCCACGGCGGGAGCGGCCGACAGAACCGTAGCGGCGCCGAGGATCGAGGCGAGCGGCGTGCGCAATTCGTGCGACACCGAGCCGATCAGCGCCTCGCGGAACTGGTCGGTCTGCGAGCGCATCCGTGCTTCGTTGATCGCGTTGCCGACGCCGAGCCGCTCCAGCGTCGCATCGGCATCGGCAAGCACATGATTGATGTGCGCGCGATGCTCTTCCAGTTCGGGCTGCGACGCCTTGCCTAGATCGACGGCGATCATGCCGAACGCCGCGGTCTTCGGCGAGATCGCGCGCACCAGCCAGAAATTGCCGCTGTCGTCAGCGACGCTGACGCCTTCGGCCGGCGGTGCGCCGCCCGCGCTGAGATTGCCGACCACATGGCGCACCGGCAGCGGCACCGCATCGGGATGGCGCCGGGCGGTGCTGCCCTCGACCTCGTCACGCGCCGCCGGGAACAGGACCACGCGGTGTTGCATCACATTAGCGAGGTGGTCCTCGATCGCCGCGTGAATGTCGGACACGGCGAAGGCGGCGGCGAGACGGCGTGAAAAGGCATAAAGGTCGCGCATCTCGATCTCGCGCTGCCGGGCGAGTTCGGCCTGGGTACGCAACTGGGTCGCCAGATGGCCGGTGACCACGGCGACGATCAGAAAGAGGCAGAGATTGATGACCTCCTGCGGATCGCTGACCCAGAAGGTGTAGAGCGGCGGATAGAAGAAGAAGGCGGAGGCTGCGGTGCCGAGCGCGGCGGCGACGACGGCGGGCAGCACGCCCCAACGCGCCGCGGCGACCAGCACCGGGACCACGAACAGTACCGTGCCGCGGCTCAATCCGGTTTGCGCCACCAGCACATAACTGACGAGCGCGACGGTGCCGACCATCAATGTGACGGCCAGCAGCTGGCGCCAGGGAAATGTCCGCTCCAACAGGGTCATGGTTGGATGGTCATAGACGGGAATCACGGACGAGGGATCGTAGGTGAGGGATCATGGGCGGGTGATTATGGGCGGGTGATCATGGTGGTTGATCGTCAGCGAGGTGTTTCCGGCCTCAAGGTGGTGTCGCACGGTGTGGCCCCGGGGGACCGGCCCTCAGATTTCGCCTTCAGTCTTGCTCCGCGGTCCAATCCCCACACCAAGCTCCGTAGGTCGCCGCGGCGCTGCCGGTGCGGGGTCGATAAGCCAACATTATAGCCGATCCCGGCCGTGTCTGTCCTTGCCTGTACGGGCCTGCTTGGCTAGATAGCGGCGTCCGCTCCGGGGCCGTGCGCCCCGCCGACCCCTGATGGAGAGGTGGCTGAGTGGTTGAAAGCACCGCACTCGAAATGCGGCATACTCGCAAGGGTATCGGGGGTTCGAATCCCTCCCTCTCCGCCAGACACACGCCAAGTCATTGATTTTAAAAATATCCTTGTCGAACAAGGGTTTTGCGCTGCCCGATTGGTACCCACGGGTGGCACACATGGCTTTGGCAATGACACGTGCCGGGCGGCGGCATCCTGAGACGAGTATCTTCTGGCTGCGCAAGCGCGTACCGGACGATCTGCGCCCAATTGTGGGGTAAGGCTGCAACGCGCGCGCCGACGAGCTGTGGCTGCCGATGGTTTGATCGTCGACAACAGGGGCGCGACAAGCTCGTCAAGGCGATGGCCGTGTCTATGCAGCGCGCCGGGCGCACTCTTCAGCAGGATGCCGCCGGATTGTACGGCGATCCTCCCGAAGTCCCGCGTGCGAAGCAGCCCGGGTGTCGCGGCCGGCTCAGAAGCCCGAGGTTAAGTTCGGCCAGCTCCTGGATGGCTGGGCCAAGGACACCCAACCGACAGAGAAGCCTGTCTATCTTTGGATGCGCGTGTTCCACCAGCTTGCGCTGTTTCCCGGGCGACGATGCGCAGCGCGTCACGATGGACGATGTGGTTCGCTGGAAGGGCGCTCTTGTCGAAAGTGATTGAACGCGAAGAGCATCCGCGACAGCCCCCTTGCTCAGGTCCGAGCCGTCTTTGGCTGGGGCGCCGCCAACCGGCGATTGACTGAGAATGTCGCCGCGCGCGTCACCATCGACCTGAAGGCGAAACCTTCGGAGCGCCGTCGCGGCCCTACGGATGAGGATCCCCTCGTGGCGCAATAACGCTGAGGAGAGCCTTTTCAGAAGCATACAGGAAGTTTGATTCCAGCCAGGCGCGCCGGTGTGGGTCGCTGCCTGGGATGAATGCCCGGATCTTCATCCCCCGCGACGATTTGTCGGTACGAACGTCAATGACGATGCCTGCCCTGTCGCCTCGCAATTCATGATATTTGGAATGAACTGGAACTCTCGAAGCGGCAAGGCATGACGATTCCGCCGGAAATGTTGCTGACGGCCATCATACTTCTTCCTTTTATCGGGAGTTGTCTGGTCGCATTCTGCCGTCACGATGCGCGAAATGCCGGCGCCTTCCTGGCCGCCGTTGTGGCGTTTATCTGTCTCGTTCTGACCGTGGCCGGCTACCGCGATGTCGTCGACGGGAAAGTGCTTCGGTACACGATCCCCTGGATTCCCGAGCTAGGGCTCGACTTCCAGCTGCGGATGGACGGCTTTGCGTGGCTGCTCGCGGCGTTGATCACGAGTATCGGGCTGCTGGTCATCGTCTATGCGCGCTACTACCTCTCGCCGGCGGATCCCGTGCCGCGCTTCTTTGCGTTCCTGCTTGCCTTTATGGGAGCGATGCTCGGCATCGTTCTGTCCGGCAATCTGATTCAGCTGGTGTTCTGCTGGGAACTGACCAGTCTGTTCTCGTTTCTGCTGATCGGCTACTGGTACCAGAACGCGCAGGCCCGGCTCGGTGCCCGCATGGCGCTGGTGGTCACCTCCGCCGGAGGGCTCGCGCTTTTCGCCGGAGTCCTCATTCTCGGCCATATCGTCGGCACCTATGACCTCGATCGCGTCCTCGCCGCGGGGCCGACGATCCGCTCTCATTCGCTTTATGTGCCTGCCCTCGTGCTCGTCGTCATTGGCGCGCTGACCAAGAGCGCGCAGTTTCCCTTCCATTTCTGGCTGCCCAACGCGATGGCGGCGCCGACGCCGGTCTCCGCCTATCTGCATTCAGCGACGATGGTGAAAGCCGGTGTCTTCCTGCTGGTGCGGCTGTGGCCAGCGCTGGGTGGGACCAATGAATGGCTCTGGCTCGTGGCTTCCACGGGATTGATCACATTCATCGTCGGCGCGTTCATCGCCCTGTTCCAGCAAGACCTGAAGGGTCTGTTGGCCTATTCGACCATCAGCCATCTCGGGCTGATTACCCTGCTCATCGGTCTCGACACGCCGCTGGGTCAGGTCGCGGCGATCTTCCACATCATGAACCACGCGACGTTCAAGGCATCGCTGTTCATGGCCGCCGGGATCATCGATCACGAAACTGGCACGCGGGACATCCGCCGCCTCAGCGGCCTGCGTCGCTTCATGCCGATCACTGCGACTCTCGCGATGGTTGCGGCCGCTGCCATGGCCGGCGTGCCGTTGCTGAACGGCTTTATTTCAAAGGAAATGTTCTTCGCTGAGACCATCGAAATCCACAACAACTCGCTGGTGGACCAGGCGCTGCCTTACGTGGTCACCATCGCGAGCATGTTCACCGTCGCCTATTCGCTGCGTTTCATCCGCGACGTCTTTTTTGGCCCGCCGCCGCAGGATCTGCCGCGCACGCCGCAGGAGCCGCCTTTCCTCATGCGGTTTCCGGCCGAGCTTCTCGTGCTTACCTGTCTCGTGGTCGGCATTATCCCCGCCCTGACCGTCGGGCCCTTGCTGCAAACCGCGCTACATGCGGTGCTCGGTCCGGAGATTCCCCACTTTAACTTAGCAGTCTGGCACGGCTTCACGCCCGAACTGTTGATGAGCTTCGTGGCGATCGCGGGCGGCATCGCCATATACGCCATTCTCCACTCCTATCTGCTCGTCACCGAAGGCCCGCCGCTGTTGCAGCACATCAAGAGCCATCGTGTTTTCGACTATGTGCTCGTCTCCGTCTCATGGCGGTTCGCGCGATGGTGCGAGATGGTTTTGGGAACGCGCCGCCTGCAGTCGCAACTGCAGCTCCTGGTTTTTGTCGCGCTGTTGATGGGCGTTGCGCCCTTCTGGTTGCGGGGGATCGGGAGCGACAGTTCGGTCCACACATCGTTCGATGCCGTGTTTGCCATCATCTGGGCGATCGGAGCCGGGTGCGCGTTAGCGGCGGCTTATCAGGCGAAATTCCATCGTCTTGCGGCCCTGATCCTGCTCGGAAGCGCCGGCCTCGTAACCTGCGTCACCTTTGTCTGGCTTTCGGCGCCTGACCTTGCACTCACCCAACTGGTCGTCGAGACCGTGACGACCGTGCTGCTCTTGCTGGGATTGCGCTGGCTTCCGAAGCGGATGCAGGAGGTGGCTCCGCTACCCGGCGGCGGCCGGATCATCCGATGGTACCGGATACGCGACATGACCCTTGCTATCGCGGCAGGGGCGGGTCTGGCGGCCCTGTCCTATCTCGTCATGACGCGTCCCCAACCGGACACGATCGCCGGCTTTTTTGTCGAGAACGCCTACACGCGAGGCGGCGGCACGAACATCGTCAACGTCATTCTGGTGGATTTCCGCGCGTTCGACACGTTCGGCGAAATCACCGTTCTCGGCATTGTCGCCATCACCGTCTATGCCCTGCTGCGCCGCTTCCGCCCGGCTGCTGAAAGCATTCCGGTGCCGGAACAGCAACAGGTCCAGAACGCGTTCGACGACAGCCATCCCGACCGTGTCAAAGACGATACCGTCAAAGACGCGATGGCGGTGCCGGCACTCATCACGGGAATGCTGTTCCCTGTGATCGGTGCCGCGGCGGTTTATTTGCTGTTGCGCGGCCACGATCTTCCGGGCGGTGGGTTTGCCGCCGGCGTCACCATGGGAGTCGCCTTTATCGTCCAATACATGGCGCGGGGCACCATCTGGGTCGAAACCCGGTTGCGGGTGCTGCCGATGCGGTGGATGGGCTTAGGGCTTCTTCTGGCGGCCGGCGTCGGAGCGGGCGCGTGGCTGTTCGGCCGACCGTTCCTGAGTTCGTCCTTCTTCTATATCGATGTCCCGTTGATCGGCGCGCTCCCTGTGGCGAGCGCGCTCTTGTTCGATCTCGGTGTGTTCGCGCTGGTGGTAGGTGCGACCGTCCTGATGCTGATCGCCATCGCCCATCAATCGGTCCGCAGCCATCGAGACACCAGCGCGCGTGCCCCCACGGTCTCCGCAAAGTCAGGGGCTCCGTGATGGAAGCGGTCCTCTCGCTCGGTATCGGCGTGCTCGCCGGCTCAGGAGTCTGGCTCATCCTGCGACCACGCACCTTTCAGGTCATCGTCGGATTGTCGCTGCTGTCCTACGCGGTCAATCTGTTCATCCTCGCCATGGGACGCCTGCGGAGCGGCGCTGCTCCGATCCTGACTCCGGGCGCGGCCGGCGATCCGTCACAATTTGCCGATCCGGTGCCGCAAGCACTGGTGCTGACCGCGATCGTCATCAGCTTCGCGACGACAGCGTTGTTCCTGGTCGTTCTGCTCGCGGCGCGCGGATTGACCGGCACGGACCATGTCGACGGACGGGAGCCGGAACCATGAGGGGCTTCACCGAGCACCTGATGGTCGCTCCCATCGTGCTGCCTCTGGCGGCCGGTGCGCTGATGCTTGCGCTAGGCGGCGAGCGCCGGCGCAACGTCAACGGGGCGCTGAATGTCATCGTCACGCTCGCCTTGATCGCGATCTCGATCTATCTGCTGCGCGCCGCCGATGCGGCTCCGTCGGGCGTCGCCGGCGTGTATCGCCTGGGCGATTGGCCGGTGCCCTTCGCCATCGTGCTGGTGATCGACCGGCTCGCGGCCCTGATGCTGTTGTTGACCAGCCTCCTTGCGTCGGGAGCCGCGATATTTTCGCTGGCGCGCTGGCACCGGGTCGGCGTGCTGTTTCATCCTCTGTTTCAGTTTTTGCTGATGGGCATCAACGGTGCGTTTCTCACCGGCGATTTGTTCAACCTTTTTGTATTCTTCGAAGTGCTCCTTGCAGCCTCCTACGGTCTGGCCCTGCACGGGTCCGGGTCCGCACGGGTGATGGGCGGACTTCACTACATCGTCATCAATCTTGCCGCGTCGCTGCTGTTTCTGATCGGCGTCAGCCTCATTTACGGCGTCGCCGGAACGCTCAACATGGCCGACCTCGCCGCGCGTATCCCGGCCATTCGCGCTGAGGATCGCGCATTGCTGGAAGCGGGCGTCGGGATTCTCGCCGGCGCGTTTCTGGTAAAGGCCGGAATGTGGCCGCTGTGCTTCTGGCTGCCCGGCACCTACAGCGCGGTACCGCCGCCCGTGGCAGCCATCTTTGCGATCCTGACGAAGGTCGGGGTCTATAGCGTGATCCGGGTCTGGCTTCTGGTCGTCGGCGGTGGCGAGCCGGCAGGGTCTTTTCAGTTCGGCGGCGAATTATTATTTGCTGGCGGTCTCGCCACCATCATTTTCGGTGCGATCGGCAGTCTCGCGTCGCAAAACATGGCGAGGTTTTCGGCCATGTCGGTGCTGGTCTCTTCCGGCACGGTTCTCGCCTGCCTTGGAATCAACCAACTCGGCGTGACCGCCGCCGCGCTATTCTATCTGGTCAGTTCGACGCTCGGGCTTGGCGCGTTCTTCCTGCTGATCGAACTGGTGGAGCGCGGCCGCGAGCCGGGCGCCGATATGCTCGCCGTCACCCGTGAATTGTACGGCGAGGAGCATGAACTCGAAGGCCCCGACGATGTCGGCATCGCCATCCCGGCGACCATGAGTCTTCTTGGCCTCGCCTTCATCGGCTGCGCCGTCGTTATTGCCGGCCTGCCACCCCTCTCCGGATTCGTCGGTAAATTCGCTATTCTGACGGCTGCGCTCAATGTACCTGCTGTTTCCATGGCGGGCTGGATTTTGCTTCCGGTGCTGATCCTGTCGGGGCTGGCAGCGCTCATCGCCATGATGCGCGCCGGCATCAGCACGTTCTGGGCGTCTTTGGATCGGACCGTTCCGCGCGTGCATCTTGTCGAGATGGGCCCCGTGATCGCGCTCTTGTTGCTATGTGTCGTCCAGACCATCGACGCGGGACCGGTTACGCGGTTTATGCAGAGAACCGCGCAGTCGCTGCACACTCCGCGCGATTATATGCACGCCGTTCTTGGGTCCACGGCAGCTACGCCGAACCGGCAGGCGGGGCCGCCATGAGCCGGCTGATTCCCTTTCCTGTCGCGAGCGGCGGCCTGTTCGCACTCTGGCTGCTGCTCAATCAGACTTTCTCGATCGGGCACATTCTGCTGGGCGGCGTGATCGCAGTGGTCGGGGGATGGACGCTCACCGCCCTCGAACTCCCGAAAACCCGTCTGCAGCGCATTGGCGTGATGGCGCGGCTCGCCGCGGTGGTGCTCATCGATATTGTCCGGTCCAATATCGCGGTCGCGGGCCTTATTCTGGATCTCAAGTGCAGCCGGAGAACCGCCGGCTTTGTGGAAATCCCGCTCGAATTACGCAACCCTTACGGCCTGGCCGCGCTCGCATGCATCATCACCTCCACGCCGGGCACGATCTGGGTGGATTTCGACGAAGCACGCGGCCTTCTCACCATTCACGTCCTCGATCTTACCGACAGGGACGATGTGGTGAACGCCATCAAGGGACGTTACGAGCGGCGCCTGCTGGAGATATTCGCATGAACACGATCATCCTATGGTCCGTGGCCTGCGCGCAGATCCTGCTGGGCCTTGCCATGCTCTGCGCCCTCTATCGCATTCTCCGCGGTCCTCGGGCGCAGGACCGTGTGATCGGTTTCGACAGCCTCTATGTCAACGCGATGCTGCTTCTGATCGTGTTCGGAATCGGCTCGGGAAGCACGCTGTATTTCGAGGCGGCCCTGCTGATTGCGCTGCTTGGATTCGTCAGCACGCTGGCGCTCGCCAAATTCCTGCTGCGCGGAGAGGTGATCGAATGAGCGAACTGAAGGATGTCTCCGTGCTCGCAGGGCTTTTGACGGCGGTTCTGCTGATCTCAGGATCCGCGGTCACGCTGATCGGCGCTTTGGGGCTGCTTCGTTTCCAGACCTTCTATGAGCGGGTCCATGCGCCGACGCTTGGGACGACGCTTGGCGCCGCGTGTGTAGCGATCGCGTCGCTGATCTACTTTTCGAGCATGACGGGCCGATTATCGGTACACGAATTGCTGATCTTCTTTTTTATCACCCTCACGACCCCGGTCGGCCTGATCGTTCTGGTTCGCGCCGCGTCTCTTCGCGACGGGGCTAAAAATGAGAGGACAGCTTCTGCAGGCGTAAACAAGGACGGACGCTGACTTCAGCGCGGGCTTGGCACGGCGAGGATAGCGACGTTGAGCGAACGCAGGGCTTCCTCCGTCACGCTTCCGGCGAGCACCTTCAGGAGTGCGGAGAGGCCTCGGCTGCCCAGAACGAGCAGGTCGGCTCGCATCTCCGAAACCGCGCGTGAAATAGCCTCCATCGGCCCGCCGTCAACGACGCGAAGGGTAACGAGTGACGATGGACAGTTGTCATGCTCTGGGCCTAAGCGTTCAGGGCGCGCGGTACCCAGTCGTCTGCGGTGATGCCGCCTTCACCTTCCAGGCGCGCAAGATAGAGCGCGTCCGCGTCGGCAAATTTCAGGCGGACACCGACACCCCGGCCGTTGCTTTCGGGCATAAACACCGCTCCGAACTCCTCCAGGGCATCCTTCAGCGCTTCCCGATCAGGATCCCTCAAAGGCCAGCCCTGGTTCTCGAATTTCGCGATATCCTTTTCCGCAACGCCGGAGCGGATCGACAGTTTTTTGCGCGACACTTCCACCAAGGCACGCGCGGACCGGATCAAAGCGCCACTGATGATCATTTTCGTTCTCCTGAATTTAAGCGGCCTTTCCGCAACTGTGGCCTGCAACCTTGGTTTCGTTCTCCCAGCGGGAATTGCGATAACGCGCCCGCCGGAAATCATCGGGATCGAGCTTCCGGAAAACCGCCAGCCACAACCCGAAGAAAATTGCCATTCCGATGAGGATCATGCCGCTCGCCTTTATAATTTCCATGATCAGTCCCGATGGCCTGGACGATACCAGCGGCGTTCACGCCGCAAGGCGAAACCATCCGGGTCGATAAACCAGACGAAGGCTATCCAGAGGGTGAGTAAAATCCCCAGACCGATGAACATCATATGACTACCCCGCATAGGTTCTCGCCACGAACGTGCGCTGGCCGCGCAAGCTCATGGGGATGAATCCGGTGAAGGCGAAAGAGAAAAAGACATTATCGCCGGCGCAGGCACGCCGGCGTTAGAGAAGTGCGGGATTTTTTCTCATCAATGTCATGGTCGGTATATATGAGTGATTCTCATAATTTCAAGGATAGCTGGCCACGCGGGAGGCCACGTTCGCCGGCGGCTGGAAGGGCTGCTGACCGCTCTGTGTTGTCGAATCCGACGCGCGGGGCGACAGCCGCATCGGCCATGGATAGCCGTATATCTATGGGTGCGCACGCACGTCGCGGCGTTGATTAAGCTGTTGATCCAATGAATGAGCTCCGCGGCCTTTATGTGGCCCTTATCGCCGCCACCGTCTTTCCCGATCGCTTCCTTGTGCGCTGATATCTAAATCGCATGTCGCCCGGGAAAAGGAGAGCGACATGACCGGTATCGTTCTGACAGGCCTGTGCCTCGCCCTGTTCGCCGCGACCGTCGCTTACGCGACGGCGTGCGAGCGACTCTAGAGGTGGCGCATGACACTTGATTATTCGCTGGCCGCGCTCGTGACTGCGGGTCTTTCCGTTTATCTCGTCTATGCGCTGCTGCGCCCGGAACGGTTCTGAGGCGCGCGCATGATGACATGGATCGGCTGGTTTCAAATCGCACTGTTCTGTCTGATCGTCGCGGCGCTTGCGCCGCCGGTCGGCGGTTATATGACCCGCGTGTTTGCCGGCGAGCGCACATTTCTCTCGCCCGTTCTAAGGCCGGTTGAAGCCGGTCTTTATCATGTTGCCGGAATCGACGAGAGCACCGAACAGCATTGGTTGGCTTACACGGTCGCCATGCTGCTGTTTCATGTCGGCGGCTTCTTCATCATCTATCTCTTGATGCGCTGGCAAGCGGTCCTGCCGTTCAATCCGGTGCCGATCGTCGTGGTGTCGGCGCGCGAGCGCGAGGCGGAAAAAATCGAGGCGCTGGATCTGGGTGCCGATGATTACGTCAACAAGCCGTTCAATGTCGGCGAACTGCTGGCGCGGATGCGCACGGCGCTGCGTCATCGGATGCAGCGCAACGCCGAGGTGCCGGTTCTGAAGGTGGGCGGGCTGGAAGTCGATTCCGTTCGCCATCGCGTCACGCGCGGCGGCGCCGAGCTGAAGCTGACGCCCAAAGAACTGGAGCTCCTGACGTTTCTGGCGAAGCATGCCGGGCGGGTCGTGACGCACCGGCAAATTCTCGCGGCGGTTTGGGGACCGGCTCATACCGAGGACACGCAATATCTGCGGGTCTATGTCGGCCAGCTCCGGCAGAAGATCGAGGAACATCCCGACGATCCCCGGGTGATCCTGACGGAGCCGGGCATCGGCTATCGCATGGCTGACCGCCCGTAAAAATCAATCCTCGTCTCGATATCGCTCCCGGCCGGGGCCGATCAGCGCGCAGCTTATCGCCGCGTGCGATATCGTGGCGATAACAAAGCCGCGCGGCACGCCGGCTTCGGCAAACTCCATCAGAATCGCGGTTATGGTCCAAGGAGCATAATCATTGCGCTAGCGTATCAACTCGCCTAACCTTTGCGCGTTCGCTGCACAGGTGAGGAGAACTCCAACATGCGTCTGACAGCCGGTATCCTGGCGTTCGCCACCCTTCTGGCGGGAGGGAGTTTCACGTCCGCGGCCATGGCGCAGGACTATCCGGCGCGCACGATCCGCGTGATCGCCAATCAAAGCCCGGGCGGAATCAGCGACATTTTCATCCGCGCGGTCGGCGAAGAGCTGCACAAGCGCTGGAAGCAGCCGGTGGTCGTCGAAAACCGGCCCGGGGGCATGGAGAATATCGGCGTCAAGGCATGTCAGGATGCGCAGCCGGATGGCTATACGATCTGCATCCTGTATTCCGATCCTCTGGTGTTCAATCCGCACCTGTTCAAGAAGCTGCCGTTCGATGAAGGCGGCATAGTGCCGATCACCAACCTGTTCTATCTGCTGCAGGTGATGGTGGTGAATTCGTCGCTCGGCGTGCACAACCTCGACGAGTTGATCGCCCTGTCAAAGGCGAAGGCGGGAACGCTGAGCTATGCGACCGCGTCCCATTCCGTCGCTGTCATGATGACGAAGTTGAAGGAAGAAAAGGGCGCGGACTGGGTTCGCATTCCATTCAAGGGCGGTGGCGACGCAGTCAACGCCGTGCTCAGCGGCACCACGCCCATCGCCATCATCGGCGAAGGCAACGTCTCGTCCTTCATCCAGGCAGGGAAGATGACGCCGATCGTCATGGTCAACAACATCCGCTCGACCAATTTTCCGAACGTGCCGACGCTGGAGGAGAGCGGCTACAAGGGGCCGCCGTCGCGTGCCTGGTTCGGTCTGTTCGCGCCGAAGGGTACGCCGTCGGATATCATCGACAAGGTGTCCAAGGAGATGGCCAGAATCATCAACGATCCGGAGTTCAAGCGGCGGCATCTCACGGCGCGCAGTCTGGTGCCGGCGACGAATACGCCGGACCAGTTCGCCGAAGAGATCAAGCGCGATCGCGCGCTGGCGGCTCAGGTCGTGAAAGACGCCGGGCTGACGCCGCAATAAGCGACGCTTCCGGCCAACGCCGTCGCGCCGTTATGGCGCGACGGCGGCGACGATATCGAGTTCGACGATCATGCCCGGACGGGCGAGATTGCTCACCACCAGCAGCGTGTGCGCCGGGAGCGCCGGCAACGCGGACAAGGCCGCGGCCCGGCTTTTCTGATAGGCCTCGCGGTCGCGGATATCGGTGAGATAAGCCGTGATCTTCGCGATATCGCCCAGTCCCGCTCCATGGCGCGCCAGGATGCGGCGGACCTTGTCGAACGCATAGTCGCACTGCCGCGTGAAATCGCCCGGATGCTTCACGGCGCCGGCGGGGTCGGATTCATCCTCGGCGCCGATGCCAGACAGAAACAAAAGTTTCGCCGGTCCCGTGACGGCGACGACTTCCGAAAACGACGCCTTCGCGAAATCGCTGTGATTGTGGTGCGTCTTCTCGAATGTGCTCATGCTCGTGTCCTGTCGTCCCGTGGCCGGGATGCACGGTAGCGCGAAGGTCCGGGAAAAGTCACGATGGGCGAAGGGTTTGCCGTAACCGAACGCACAGGGCGGGCGTCTGCGACACAAGGTCCGTCAACGGCGCCGCCTTGCTATTTATGGTCGTTCAACTATGGTCATAGTACCATAAAGTCTTTCGGAGCCCTCCTGCCATGAACAACGGCGACGCGCATCAGGCGATGTCTTGCATCACGCCGGAGCTCGTGCGTCAGACGCTGCTCGACCTGATCGATATCCGCAGCCCGACCGGGCACGAGGCCGGCATGGCCGAGTATATCGTTCAGCGCTTCCGGCGCGCGGGGCTCGATGCGGCCTTGCAGCCGGTCGAGGAGGGGCGTCCGAACGCGGTCGCGCATGTTCGCGGCACGGGTGATGGCCTGAACCTGCTGTTCACCGGTCACATGGACACATCTTATAGCGGTGACGAACCGCATCTCGACGGCGAGGGCTTCCGGCCGAAAGGAGTCTATCGCGATGGCTGGGTGTGGGGGCTTGGCGCCAACAACATGAAGAGCGGTCTTGCCGGCCTGATCGTCGCACTGGAGGCCGTCGTCAAATCCGGCGTCAAGCTGCGCGGCGATGTTTCGTTCGGCTCCGTGGTCGGCGAGATCGAGAAAGCGCCGGTGGAGGAATTTCAGGGCCGCGATTATTCCGGCTACGGCATCGGCAGCAAGCATCTGGTGTCACACGGCGTTACCGCCGACTATGCGCTGCTCGCCGAGCCGACGTCGCTGCGCATCTGCACGGCGAATATGGGCTGCCTGTGGGTTCGCGTGACCGTGGGCGGCGGTTCGATGGCGCATTCCGCGCTTACCAACAAGCCGGGGACCGTCAACGCGATTTCGCGGATGGCGCCTGTGTTTGCGGCCATCGAGCAATGGGCGGTCCGCTTTCGCGCCGAAAACACTTTCATGGGCGAACAGGCCAATGTGACCGTCGCCTGTATTCGCGGCGGCGCGCCGTGGCGGCTCTCGCGCAATCCGCAGGAGTGCAGTCTCTATCTCGATATCCGCACCCTGCCGGGCCAGACCGCCGATCATGTGAAGCGGCAGTTGCGCGCGGTGTTGCGGCAGCATGCGCAAACCCACGGGTTCGAAGAGCCCGCGCTCGAATTTCTGGTGACGGATCCGGCGCTGACGCTCGATCACGGTCTGCCGATCGTCGGGGCGCTGGCCGCCGCCCAAAAAGATGTGATGGGCGAGGCGAGCAAGCCGTTCATCCGCCGTCCCGGCTCCGACGCGATCCATCTGTCGCGTTACGACGTGCCATGCGTTCAGTTCGGTCCGGGCGGGCGCATGCATCCCGACGCGAAGGGGCGCTCGATGCACGAGGTCGGCGATCACGTTCTGCTGGATGACGTTGTTCTCGCTTCCCGCATCTATCTCGCGACAGCACTCGATCTGTGTAACCGGTCTGCTGCTGACAACGGCCGTCCATAAAATCCAAGGAGGAACCATGCACTCAATCAAATCGTCGATCCGAACGGCAGCGTGCGCGCTGCTGGTTGGCGCGCTGGGCGCTTTCGGCGCATCCGCGCAGGATTATCCGACGCGACCGATCACGTTTGTCGTCTCGTTCGCGCCCGGTGGATTGTCCGACGTGCCGGCGCGGCTTCTCGCTGCGGAAATGCAGCAGCATATCGGCCAGTCGATCGTGGTCGAGAACCGGCCCGGCGCCTCCGGCATCACCGGTGCAAGCTCCGTTCTGCGTGCGCCGCCGGACGGCTACACCTTGCTGGTGAGCGCGATCTCGGAAGTCCAGAACCTGCACTACCTCTCGGTGCCGTATAAGTTCACCAGCGACTTCACGCAGATCGGCAAGGTCGCCGATGGCCCGACGGTGGTGCTGATCGTCGGCGCCAATTCGCCGTACAAGACGCTGGACGACCTGATCAAGGGCGCAAAGGCGAACCCGGACAAGATCAGCTTCGCGACCTCGGGGCCGGCGACGTCGCCGGCGATCGCGGTGTCGCAGCTCAACTCGATGGCGGGAACGAAGATCGTCGACGTGCCGTATCGCGGCACGGCGCCGGCGGCCACCGCGGTGATGAGCGGAGAGGTGCAGGGCGCGTTCGTGTTCTATCCCAGCGCCAAGCCGCTGGTCGACGACGGGAAGGTGCGGGCGCTCGCCATTGCCAACAGCAAGCGCATTCCGCACTGGAAAGACGTGCCGACCATGGCCGAACTCGGTTTCCCTGGGTTCGAGCACAATGCGTTCGTCGGTCTGGCCGGTCCGCCCGGCATTCCGCCGGCGATTGTCGCCAAGCTGAACAAGGCGCTCAATGCGACCGTTCAGTCGGCGGCGTTCCGCGCGCGGATCGAGCCGCTGGGCATGGTGGCGCCGCCGGCCGACAACACGCCGGAGACCTTCACCAAATTCCTGGTGACGGAAACGGAGCATCAGGCTGGGCTGGCGAAACTGTCCGGCCGCAAGCTGGCGAAGTAGAGAAGCATCCGCGAACGGGGCGTGGCCCGGAGCCGTTCACCGTTTCAAAGAAACGGTGAACGGCCTCTTGGAGTATTGATGTGTCGCGTATTCCTGAAGCGAACCGGTATCCACTTCGCTGGAAAACGCTCTAAAGGCTGCGCGCCCGGGTAGCCTTGCCGATGTCCCACTGCTTCCTGATCCAGTTGCACCAGTCGATGACGAGCTTGCGGCTGTCGATCTCCAGCATGATGGTGGAGCAGGTGCCGAACAGGGGATGCTGGGCTGGCGGCGGGAACGTGACCTTGTTCTCTTTCTGCAGATAGGCGCTGTGTTCCTTCAGATCGGCGATTTCCTGGGTCGCCAGCTCGATCTGCTTGTCGAGAAAAGCGGCGGCCTCTTTCTTGCTGAGCAGCCACAGGGCGTGCGCGCGGATATTCAGCTCGCGCCGGTTGGAAAACAGCTCGGGCTCGCTCTTGAGCCAGGCACGCAGCGTGTCCCGGCCGAGCGGGGTCAGGGTATAGAGCTTCTTGTCGAACGGGCGGGCTTCCTTGACCACGCGGAAGGTCACGTATTTGTCCCGCTTCAGCTTGGCCAGCTCCTTGTAGATGTTGCTGTGCCCCGATGACGCGAAAATCATGCTCCGCACGCCGGAGGTGAAGCGGGACAGCTCGTAACCGGTCCGTTCCTTGCGTGCCAGCAGGCTCAACAGGGAATAGCCGAGCACCGACATCGTCGTGCGGGGAGCAGTCGCTCTCGTCGATGGTTTTCGGCTCATCGCCGGGTCTCCGTTTGGCAGGAGACATGCACGGCGCCGGCCGGTTCCGCAACGGAAATTCCGGCGTTGTCCGTCGAGCGAAATCGCCGCGGCCGCAGGGCTAGCAGACTGTTCCCATGGTCCGAGCCATATGGTACTAGGACCATAACATCAGGCGAGCCCGGAAGGGCACAGGGAGAGCGTCCGTGTCGAGACCCTATTACCGTCCTAACCCCGTTCGCGGCGAAGGCGCGCAGCAATATATCGGCGTGGAGCACCAGCTCACGGAGCCGTGGCCCGAGGAGTCCCGCAATGTGCGGCTGGTCGCGCATTCCGAGCTGAACGGCTGGGGCGACGCCTTCCAGATCGCGGTCGGCAAGGGCGTCTGCTACGTCGCCGCGTCCGGCGTGAACGGCCATAACGGCATGACGGTGCTCGACGTCTCCAATCCGTCGAAGCCGAAGATCATGAATCAGCTGGTCGATTCGCCGGCGGCGCGCACCCACAAGGTGCTGCGCATCACCGACGACATCCTGCTGACCAACAGCGAACTGCGGCCGGCGCTGCGCAAGGACTATCCCGACGCCATTCCGGGCCTGCGCATCTTCGACACCAGCGATCCGTTCAATCCGAAATACGTCCGGCATATCCGCACCGAGAGCTTCGGCATCCATCGGCCGATCTACGACCGCAAGCGCAAGCTCCTGTACAGTTCCGGCTTCAAGGAGGGCTACGAGGGCAAGGTGCTGATGGTCCACGACATGAAGGACCCGGCCAATCCCGATCTCGTCGGCTTTGCCCACGCGCCGGGCCAGAAACACGGCGAAGCGCCGACCTGGGACACCAATCTGGTGTCAGGCAAGCGCGTGTGGATCCACGAAGGCAATCCATTCGGAAATTATGTGACAGCCGGTTACTGGGACGGCGGCATCGCGATGTTCGATGTCACCAATCCGTCCGATCCGAAATTCATGTGGCGGCAAAATCCGCACGAAACCCATGGCTGGCCCGGCTGCTATCACAGCTTCCTGGTGCCGGAGGGCTCCGAATTTGGCATCGCCACGCAGGAAACCACCACGGTGAACTGCGACGAGCCGCCAGCCTTCGTGACGTTCTACGACATGCGGAACATCCATCATCCGCTGCCGGTCAGCACGTTCCAGCCTTACGAGATCGACCCCTATACGATGCGCCCGCTCGATCAGAAGTGGAGCCGCACCGGCGCGCGCTACGGCGCGCACAATATTTGGCTCGATATGAAGAAGGACGACCTGATCTATATCTGCTGGTTCAATGCAGGCCTGCGGATCATCGACTGGTCGAACCCGTTCAGCCCGAAGGAAGCGGGTTACTACATCCCCGCCGGCACCAGGGAGCGCTGCTGCCCGCAGAGCAACGACGTGCAGGTCGATCCCGACACCGGGTTGATCTACATGGCCGACCGCTGGGGCCTTGGTCTGCACATCCTCGAGTACACAGGCTGAAGAATTCGCCTCGCGCGCGTCAGCGCCAGGCGCGCGCGGCGGCGATCAAGGCGTCAGCCGCGTCGTCCGGCGCGTGATGCCGCGTCAGGAAATCGGTGACGCCGATGCGACTGCGTCGTTGCCGTCGCCCGGCGCGAGATCGAGCGTGCGGCTCAGGTCATAGAGCAGCGCCTGTTCGATCTGTTCGAGCTTGAGTTCGCCGGCCTTGATGCCGGCATAGACTGGTCGACACCTTGAGCTGACGGCGCGCCACCCGCCTTGCTGACGGGTGGCGCTGTTTGTCGTCAGCCAATTACGGCAGGATCGGCTTCTCGGGCAGGTAGCCCGGCACGTAGACCTGCTCGGCGGTCAGGCGGTCGCCGCTGACCTCGATGTTCTTGTTGATGAAGTCGACCGTGCGCCGCATCTTTTCCGGCGTGATGACGCCAAAGCCGCCCTTCTCCACTTCCGGCGTCAGCGCGATGCGCTTGAGGATTTCCAGCTCTTCCTTCACGATCTGCGGATCAAGCGCCTTCACGTACTGAAGCTGGATCTTGGTCGCTTCGTCCGGATTGGCGAAAGTGTCCTTCCAGCCGCGCGCGGCGGCACGGACGAACTTTTTCACAAGCTCCGGGTTCTTCTTCAGGTAGTCGGCGTTGACGCCGATCGAATTGGCGTAGATGTCGAGGCCGAGATCGCCCGCGAACAGGCAGACCGGCTTCGCATCGGGAACGGCGCGGCGGATCGCCGGCTCGCTCATCATGAACAGGTCGATCGAGGCGACCTTGCGCGAGGCCAGCATCGGCACGCGCGCGGCCGGATCGATGTTGACGACCTTCATCGTCTTGCTATCGATGCCGTTCATTTCCATGATCGCGGCCCAGATCTTGGGCACGAACGATGCGCTGCTGGTGCCGAGCTCGAGATTGGCCAGCTTCTTCGCGCTGTCGATGTTCGCGCCCGGATTGAGGCTGAACACGCAATAGGGCGGCTTCTGATAGCTGGCGGCGACGATCTTCACCGTCGAGCCGGCGCTGCCGGCGGCGATGAGGCTCGGCACGTCGATGAAGCCGAACTCCGAAGCGCCGGTCGCGACCGCGCGAATCGCATCGGCGGTGCCCTTCGACGGAAGAATGGTGACGTTCAGCCCTTCTTCCTTGAAGTAGCCCTTGCCGAGCGCGACATACCACGGCGCGTGACGGCCGAGGCTGATGAAGTCCAGCGTGAACTTCACATCCTGCAGCGCCTGCGCTTGCGCCGGCACAGCCGCAGTCATCAAACACGCCGCGGCGCACGCGGCGGCAAGCAATCGCTTCATCGAAATCCTCCTATTGAACGACAACGGAATCGTCTTTCTCCCCCGCCTGTCTGCGCGTCGGCACGATGCGACGGCCGGCCGCAAATTGACAGGTAAGATATCATAAGATATTTCACATGAAGCGTACAAGCTTCGAGGAAGGCGTCTCCGCGTGGCCGCTTACGCGGCGGGCTCCGCCGGTCCGTCGGGCGTTTCTGTCTCTGCGCGTTTGCGGATGCGCGTGAGATTCAGGGAATGGTCCGTCCTGCGCGGCAGCCTGGCAGGCGATGGATCAACCCACGGAAAGGCCCGAAACAGCGATGGCTTTCGGCACCATCAGGAATGTCAGGAAGGTGTTCTCGGCCGGCGAGTTGATCTCGCGCAGCCGCGAACCGGTGGTCGCGCTCGACGATGCGAGTTTCGATTTCGAAGAGGGGCAACTGGTCGCGCTGCTCGGCCCGAGCGGCTGCGGCAAGACCACCCTGCTGCGCATTGTCGCGGGGCTGATTTCCAAGACGTCCGGGTCGGTCAATATCGGCGGGCGCGAAGTGAACGAGCCGCTCGGCGACTACGGCTTCGTGTTCCAGAGCCCGAGCCTGATGCCGTGGCGCTCGGTGATCGACAACGTGTTGTTTCCGATGGAGATCCTGAAGAGCAACAACAAGGCGGCGCGCGCCCGCGCCACTGAATTGCTCGGGCTGGTGGGTCTCTCCAATTTCGCGCATGCGCGGCCGCATCAGTTGTCCGGCGGCATGCAGCAGCGTGTCGCGCTGTGCCGCGCGCTCATTCACCAGCCGAAGCTGCTGCTGATGGATGAGCCGTTCGGCGCGCTCGACGAATTGACCCGGCTGGAGATGAACGACCTGCTGTTGCGCATCCGTCGCGAGACCGGCGCGTCGGTGCTGTTCGTCACCCATTCGATTTCCGAGGCGATCTATCTGTCCGACAAGGTGATCGTGTTCAGCCGCCGCCCGGCGCGCGTCGCCAGGGAAATCCAGATCGATCTGCCGTATCCGCGCTCGCAGCGCACCCGCTTCACGCCGGCGTTCACGGAGGCGGAGCGGATCGCCAGCGAGGCGCTCGGCGTGCTCACGCCCGGTTCGGACACGGAGACTGAGACGGGAGCCGCGTCATGATCAATCCCGTGGTCGCGCGGCTCATCACCCGCATCGGTTATCCGCTGTTCGGGCTCGTCGTCATTCTCGGCGCGTGGATTCTCGCCTGCTGGCTCGGCGATCTGCCGACGGTGGTTCTGCCGACGCCGGACAAGGTGTTCCACGCCTTCATCGCCCGCTTCGATCTGCTGATGAGCGAAGGCTGGGTGACGGTGAAGGAGACGCTGTACGGTTTTATTCTGGCCATTATCATCGGCATTCCGATGGCGGTCGCCATCGCCAATTCGCGGCCGCTCAACCTGATGTTCTATCCGCTGCTGATCGCGTTGCAGTCGGTGCCGAAGGTGGCGCTGGCGCCGATCATTCTGGTGTGGCTCGGCACCGGCATGGAATCCAAGCTGGCGATCGTCTGGCTCGTCGCGTTCTTCCCGATCATCGTCGACACGGTAGCGGGTCTGCGCTCGACTCCGCGGGAGTTGCTCGAGCTTGCCGACAGCCTGCGCGCTTCGCCGATGCAGGTTTTTCTCAAGGTGCAATTCCCGGCGGCGCTGCCGTTCGTGATCACCGGCGCCAAGGTGGCGATCACGCTGGCGGTGATCGGTGCGGTGATCGGCGAGTTCGTCGGCGCCAGCGAAGGGCTCGGCTTCCTGCTGTTGAGCGCGACGTCGCAGCTCGACACGCCGCTCGCTTTCGCGGCGCTGTTCGCCTTGTCGTTCCTCGGTATCGCCGCCTATCTGCTGGTCGAACTGGCCGAGAAGCTGGCCGAGCCGTGGCTGCCGCCGTCATCTCAGCGGCATTGAGAGGCGAAAGCCGCCCATGGCGAAAGCGAAAACCAGAGCAGGAGCAAAACGGACGCCGCCGCGCAAGCGCGCCGGCGCGCGGAAAAGTGCGCCGGAGGTAGCCAAGGCTGCGAAGGCGGCGAAACCGCGCTCCCAGTCAACGTCAAAGTCGGGGCCTAAATTCAATTCCAAACCCAATTCAAAACCTAAGGGCGGTTCGCTGACGGTGCAGGCCTATGAGCAGATCAAGGAAAAGATCCTGACGCTGCACTTCCTGCCGGGGCAATATCTCAACGAGGGCGCTCTGTGCGCGCTGCTCGGGGCCGGCCGCACGCCGGTGCATCAGGCGCTGCAGCGGCTCGAACTCGAAGGTCTGGTGGAAATCATGCCGCGCAAGGGCGTGATCGTGCAGCCGGACAATTTTTCGGAGATTTTGAAGATCCTCGATTCCCGCGTCACCGTCGAAGCGGAACTGGCGCGCAACGCCGCGGAGCATGCCTCGGCTGCGGACGCGCGCGAACTGCAGCGGCTCGCCAGCGAGGGCTACGGCAACGGCAAGCCGACCGAGGTCGACACCTTCACCCGCGGCGACCGCGCGTTCCACGCCAAGCTCGCCGACATGGCGGAGAATCCGGTGCTGCGCGATTT
>JAEWJH010000106.1 GCA_023386635.1 Pseudomonadota bacterium | reverse complement strand
CCGTACTTCCAACATGATCGATGTCGCGCAGGTCCAGGGACAGGTGCACGCGCAATCCGTGCAGAAGGTCGGCGAGCTCGCCAACAAGAACCCCCAAGAAGCGATCTCGATCATCCGCAACTGGCTCCATGAGGACGCCGCCTGATGCCGTCCGCCTACAATACCGATCGACGCGAGCGCACCTCTCGCCAGGACGTGCCGGAACTGATCGCGCAACTCGCCGGCCGCCAGCAGATCGCCGTGGAAAGCCGCCGTCTGACCGGGCCGGAGCGCGCCGCCGTGCTGATGCTCGCGCTCGGCGAGCAATATGGCTCCAAGATCTTCAGCCAGCTCGACGACGACGAACTGCGCGAGATTTCCATCGTCATGTCGACCCTCGGCACCATCGACGCCGCCGTGGTCGAGCAACTGCTGCTGGAATTCGTCTCGCAGATGTCGGCGTCCGGCGCGCTGATGGGCAACTACGACGCGACCGAGCGCTTGCTGAAGCAATATCTGCCGGCCGACCGCGTCGGCGGCATCATGGAAGAAATTCGCGGCCCGGCCGGCCGCAACATGTGGGAAAAGCTCGCCAACGTTCAGGAAGAGGTGCTGGCGAACTATCTCAAGAACGAATACCCGCAGACCGTCGCGGTGGTCCTCTCCAAGCTGCGCTCCGAACATGCCGCGCGCGTGCTGGCGATCCTGCCGGAAGAACTGGCGCTCGACGTCGTCAACCGCATGCTGCGTATGGAGTCGGTGCAGAAGGAAGTCATCGAGCGCGTCGAGCAGACGCTGCGCACCGAATTCATGTCGAACCTGTCGCAGACCCGGCGCCGCGACGCGCATGAGGTCATGGCGGAAATCTTCAACAATTTTGACCGGCAGACCGAGACGCGCTTCCTCACCGCGCTCGAGGACGACAACCGCGAAGCGGCCGAGCGCATCAAGGCGCTGATGTTCACCTTCGACGATCTGATCAAGCTCGACAACGCTTCGGCGCAGACGCTGATGCGTCACATCGACAAGGACAAGCTCGGCATCGCCCTCAAGGGCGCGAACGAGACAGTCCGCCAGTTCTTCCTGTCCAATATGTCGTCCCGCGCCGCCAAGATGCTGGTCGACGACATGCAGGCGCTGGGGCCGGTGCGGCTGCGCGACGTCGACGAGGCGCAGAGCCTGCTGGTCAATGCCGCCAAGGATCTCGCCGCCAAGGGCGAGATCATGATCGGCAAGAGCAACGGCGAAGACGAGCTGGTGTACTGACATGGCGGCGCAACCGAAGTTCCTGTTCGACACCGATTTCGCGCCGGCGGCCGAGAAGCGTCCGGCGATGACGCTGAGCGAACACGAGGCGCGTTGCGCCGAGCGTGAGTCCGCCGCCTATCAGCGCGGCGTTGCCGCCGCCGAAGCACGCATCGAGGCGCACGCGCAACAGATGATCGCCGCCGCGCTCGGAACGATCGGCGCCGGCATCGAACAGCTCACCCGCAACCTGCAGGCGCTGGAAACACGGCTGGAGAATGAAGCGATCGAGGTCGCGGTCGCCGTCGGCGGCAAGCTCGCCCCCGAACTGATCGCGCGCGAGCCGTTCGCGGAAATCGCCGCGCTGGCCAGCGAATGCTTCCAGCACCTCATCGCGAAACCGCATGTGGTGATCCGCGTCAACGACGCGGTCTATGAAACCGCCAAACAGCAGCTCGACGACATCGCGCGCGCGCGCGGCTTTGACGGCCGCCTGGTGGTGCTCGCCGAGCCGGAGATCGTGCCGGGCGACTGCAGGATCGAATGGGCGGACGGCGGCATCGGCCGCGATCGCCAGCACATCGCAACCACCATCGGTGACGCGGTCGCGCGCTATGTCGGCGCGCGTCACGCTCACCCGGAACACGACCATGAAGTCGGGAGGCAACAACAATGACTGACAACGATCACCCGGTACCCCTTCCCGATCTTGAGAACGGCACGGCGATGCAGAGCATCGACGACGCCGGCTCGATCGCGCCGACCGATGGCGACAGCGTGCATCGCAGCGCCGCCGATCTCGAAGCAGTATTCGACGTGCCGGTGCAGGTCTCCGCCGTGCTCGGCCGCGCGCGCATGGATGTGGGTGCGCTGCTGAAGCTCGGACCCGGCGCCGTGCTGGAACTCGACCGCAAGGTCGGCGAAGCGATCGATATCTACGTCAACAACCGTCTGGTGGCACGCGGCGAAGTCGTGCTCGTCGAGGAAAAGCTCGGCGTCACCATGACGGAAATCATCAAGAACGACCGGAATTGAGGTTGCCATGCGCCTGCTGATTGTCGGAACGCTGAAGGGACAGCTCTCCACCGCGACCAAGATCGCGATGGACCGCGGCGCCGCCGTGACCCATGCCGAAACCATCGATCAGGCGCTGGCCGTGCTGCGCGCCGGCCGCGGCGCCGATCTGCTGATGGTCGACGTGGCGCTCAACGTCGCCGAGCTGGTGAAGCGGCTTGAAACCGAGCGCATCCATGTGCCGATCGTCGCCTGCGGCATTTCCAACGACGCCCGCGCCGCGGTCGCCGCTATCCATGCCGGCGCGAAAGAATACATCCCGCTGCCGCCCGATCCTGAACTGATCGCCGCCGTACTCGCCGCCGTCACCAACGACCACCGCGAACTGGTGTGGCGCGACGACGCCATGGCGCAGGTGATGAAGCTCGCGCAGCAGATCGCGACGTCCGAAGCGTCGGTGCTGATCACGGGCGAAAGCGGCACCGGCAAGGAAGTGCTGGCGCGCTATGTGCATTCGCGCTCGCACCGCGCCAAGAAGGCGTTCATTTCGATCAACTGCGCTGCGATCCCCGAAAACCTGCTGGAATCCGAACTGTTCGGCCACGAGAAGGGCGCGTTCACCGGCGCGCTGGCCCGGCGCATCGGCAAGTTCGAGGAAGCCAATGGCGGCACCCTGCTGCTTGATGAAATCTCCGAGATGGACGTGCGGCTGCAGGCGAAGCTTCTGCGCGCGATCCAGGAGCGCGTGATCGATCGCGTCGGCGGCACGCGCCCGGTGCCGGTCGATATCCGCATCATCGCCACGTCGAACCGCAACCTGTCGGAAGCGGCGCGCAACGGCACGTTCCGCGAGGATCTGCTGTTCCGTCTCAACGTCGTCAATCTGAAGCTGCCGCCGCTGCGCGATCGTCCGGCCGATATCGCCGAACTGGCGCTGCACTTCATCAAGAAATACGCGGATGCCAACGGTCTGCCGGTGCGCACCCTGTCGCAGGGCGCACGTCACGCGCTCGTCACCAGCCGCTGGCCGGGCAATGTCCGCGAACTGGAAAACACGCTGCACCGCGCCGTGCTGCTGTCGCATGGCGACGAGATCGGCGTCGACGGCATCCTGACGCCCGACGGCCTGCCGCTGGAGCGGGCGGCGACGCAGCCCGCCGTCGCGCACGCGGCGCAGGCGGCGGAACAGGTTACGCGCGGACTGGTCGGGCGCACCGTCGCCGAGGTGGAGCGCGACCTGATCCTCGAAACGCTGAAACATTGCCTCGGCAACCGCACCCACGCCTCGAACATTCTCGGCATTTCGATCCGGACGCTGCGCAACAAGCTCAACGAATACGCCGCCGATGGCGCGCCGATCCCGCCGCCGAACGGCAGCGAGCCGCGCGTCGCGGCGTAGGTGAAACGCGGCGCACGATCCCGAAAAGCCAAACGGATTTTGGGACGAGATCATGCGCCGCTCATGTGAGTGATCGTGCCGGGTGCGTGCGTCGGCGGCCACCGACAGTCCCGTCGGTCCGCCCTCAACCAAGGCGACGAGCGGAGACACTCCGATGGGAGCACTCAAGAAACCAACCGGCGGCGGCGAGCGCCCGCCCCGGTTCGCCGTGATCAGCGATGATGCGCCGCATCTCAGCGCCCGCCGGCGCGCGGTTCAGGCCTCCTGTCCGCAGAACGGCGTCATCATGCTGTTCACTGATGTGATGAGCGTCGGCAATCTGCTGCAGCCCGAGGCGACATTGTCCTGTCTCGGCTGCGGCGAAGTCCATGAGGCAGCGGCGTGCGACTGCCGCGCCTGCGGCTGAGATCGCCTGAGGCGCGCCTCTGCGTCGCATCAACGTGTCTTTATTTGTCGGCGCTCCGCCGGCGTGCCTAAATTCACGCCGGGGGGCTGAGCCAGAGCGGTGTGTATGCCGTGGGTCCGGCCATAGAACCGAAGCCACGGAAGGACACACCGCCATGTCTTCTCTTATCGTTCGTCATATGCGCGATCTTGCTTTCGCCGCCGCAACGCTGCTGCTGTTGACCACGGGCCTGGCCCGCGCCGACGATCCGGTCGGCCGCTATGACGTCGAAGGGACCAATCCCGGTGGAGGCTCGGCCTATACGGGGTCCGTCTCCGTGGAAAAGACCGGCGAGACCTATCGCGTCGTCTGGGTGGTCGGGAACACGCGCTACGTCGGCACCGGCATCGGCAACGACAAGTTCATCTCGGTCTCCTACCGGGCGGGCGACCAGACCGGCCTCGCTCTCTACGGCGAGGACGGCGACGACTGGGTCGGCGTCTGGACCTATGCCGGCGGCACCAAAGTCGGCGCGGAACGCTGGCGCCGGCGCTGACTTTCGGCCATATCTCTCCCATGAATCTCGAGGCCAACCGCAAATTACTGGCGGATGCACTGGCGCGCGTCGCAACCGGCGACCGCGGGGCCCTTCAGACCACCTATCGGCTGACCTCCGCGAAGCTTTTTGGCGTCTGCCTGCGTATCTGCAGGGAACGCGAAGAAGCGGAGGACGTCCTGCAGGAGGTCTACCTGTTGGTCTGGCGCAAGGCAGCGAGCTTCGATCCGGCAAAGGCCAGCCCGATGACCTGGCTGATCGCGATCGCCCGGAACAAGGCCATCGACCGGATTCGCGTGCGCGGCGCATCGCGAACCGGCGCCCCGCTCGATCTGGCGGCGGAAGTTCCCGATGGGCGACCGCTCGCTGACGATGCGCTCGAACAGGCGGAGGTGACCCAACGCCTGCACCACTGTCTGGACGGTCTCGCCGAGCATGAGCAGAAGGCGTTGCGCAGCGCTTTCTTCGACGGCTCGACCTATGACGATCTCGCGCAGCGGATGAGCGTCCCGCTCGGCACCATGAAAAGCTGGATCCGACGCGCGATGCTGAAACTGAAGGCGTGCCTGGGCTGATGAGCGACGTCGACACCCATAGCGGAGTTCCCGACTCCGACCTGCTCGCCGCCGAATATGTGCTCGGCGTGTTGAGCGCGGACGAGCGCGCCGCCGCCGAACGCCGCATCGTGCGCGACGCGTTCTTCGCGCGCGCCGTCGACGATTGGGAGAACCGCCTGCTGCCGTGGGCCAATACGGTGGAATCCGTACCGCCCCCGCCGCAGGTCTGGGAAAGGATACTGGACGCGATCCAGGGTTCTTCGGCGCGACGCTCCGCTTCGCAGACGGGCGCGGGATGGTGGAACGGCCTGACGTTCTGGCGCGGGCTCGCGGCCGGCACGACCGCCCTCGCCGCCGCCAGCGTCGCCGCGCTGTTCATTATGCTGCGGGCGCCCGCACCGCTGCCGCTCACGGCGTCGATCGATGGCGGCGGTCATCGCCACTTCATCGCCACCGTGGACGCGGAACGCGGCCAGATGGTGATTTCTCCGGCCGCTTTCGCCGCAGTCCCTGACCGTGTGCCCGAACTGTGGCTGATCGTCCCAGGCAATGCGCCGCATGCACTCGGTCTTTTGAGCGCCGATCGCGCGGTGACGATTACCATCCCGGGCAAACTGCGCGCGCATACCAATACCAATGCGTCGCTCGCCGTCACGATCGAACCACCGGGCGGCTCGCCGAGCGGTGCTCCGACCGGCCCCGTGGTCGCGCAGGGCAAGCTCACGAGCCTGTGACAACACCGCCAGCGTCCGCTGCGGCCATCACTTCGTAACTCCGATGTACCGATCGCAAGATCACATCAACGAGTTACGGAGGATATCCATGAAGAAAATCCATTTGTTGGCCGGTAGCGCGCTGATGGCCATGACGCTCGCCGCAGCCCCCGCCATCGCGCAGATGAAAAATGACGCGATGAAAAGCGACATGATGAAGAGCGAGAGCGCCAAGCCGGTGACGGTTGGCGGCGCACCGATGTATTCGAACAAGAACATCGTGCAGAACGCGGTCAATTCGAAAGACCACACCACGCTGGTGGCGGCGGTGAAGGCTGCGGGTCTGGTCGATACGCTGTCCGGCCCCGGACCGTTCACAGTGTTCGCTCCGACCAACGAGGCGTTCAAGAAGTTGCCGGCCGGCACCGTCGATACGCTGCTCAAGCCCGAGAACAAGGACAAGCTGAAGGCAGTGCTCACCTATCACGTGGTCGCAGGTAAAATGAGCGCCAAGGATCTGATGGAGGCGGTGAAGAAGGGCGGCGGCAAGGCCATGCTGAAGACCGTCGAGGGCGATGACCTGACCGTCACCCAGTCCGGCAACATGCTGACCGTGACCGACGCGAAGGGTGACAAGGCCAAGGTCACCATCGCCAACGTCAACCAGTCCAACGGCATCATCCATGTGATCGACACCGTGATGCTGCCGGGCTGATCCCGGCGCTTTCCGTCGCGCCGGTCATCCCGGCGCGGCGGCGCAGCGGGAAACTCTCCGGGCAGCCTGTCCCCGCTCGCTGGCGCGGGGAGTCCCGCTGTCGTCCGCCCAAAAAATTAACCAGCCGCTAACCATACACCGGGCAAAAATTGCCTGGGGTTGGGAAGTTGCAGTTGATTCCCGGGTATCCGCTCAACGGGTGCCTCTGACCTAGTTATTTCGCGTCCGCGATCCGGATTGGCGCTCCAAATCGACGATTTGGAGTTCGGGGCTTCCAGGCAGAATGAGCGACGTTACCGCGGGACAATCGGACGGGGGCTTCAAGCTCCCGGCAATGGGCGATCTGAGTGCGCTGCTCAAGCGCGGCGATCTCGCATTGGCGATCGGCGTCCTGACCATCCTGGTGGTCCTGATCCTGCCGCTGCCACCGCTGCTGCTCGACCTCGCGCTGGCGATCTCGATCATCCTGTCGGTGCTGATTCTGATGACGGCGCTGTTCATCCACACGCCGCTGGAATTCTCCTCGTTCCCGACGGTGCTGCTGATCTCGACGATGCTGCGGTTGTCGCTCAACCTGGCGTCGACCCGCCTCATTCTGTCGCATGGTCACGAAGGCAGTTCGGCTGCCGGCCACGTCATTGAGGCGTTCGGCAACTTCGTGATGGGCGGCAATTTCGTGATCGGCCTGATCGTGTTCGCGATCCTGGTGATCGTGAACTTCGTGGTCATCACCAAAGGCTCCGGACGCATCGCCGAAGTCGCGGCGCGCTTCCACCTCGACGCGATGCCGGGCAAGCAGATGGCGATCGACGCCGACCTGTCGGCGGGCCTGATCGACGAGACCGACGCGCGGCGGCGACGCAAGGTCCTCGAGGACGAAGGCGGCTTCTTCGGCGCCATGGACGGCGCCTCGAAATTCGTGCGCGGCGACGCCATTGCCGGCCTGCTGATCGTGTTCATCAACATCATCGGCGGCATGATCATCGGCATGGTCCAGCAGAACCTCACCTTCGGCGACGCGGTGCGTTCCTACACGCTGCTCACCGTGGGTGACGGTCTGGTCACGCAAATTCCCGCGCTGATCGTGTCCACCGGCGCGGGCCTGCTCGTGTCCAAGGCTGGCGTCTCCGGCGCTGCCGACAAGGCGCTGTTCAAGCAGTTCTCCGGCTATCCGCTGGCGCTCGGCATGGCCGGCGGCGTCATGGTGGTGATGGGGCTGCTGCCCGGAATTCCGATGCTGCCGTTCCTCGGACTCGGCGGCGGCGCCTGCGCCCTCGCCTACACCATGAGCAAGCGGGTGAAAGTGGAAGCGGCGACCGAAACGGGCGCGGCCACTGCCAAGTCCGCGACCGCCGCCGCTCCGGCGGAGGAGCCGATCTCCACCGCGCTCAAGATCGACGATCTCAAGATCGAGATCGGCTACGCGCTGCTGCCGCTGATCAACGCGCCGGACGGCAACGACCGCCTGACCGAGCAGATCAAGGCGCTGCGCCGCTCGCTCGCCATCGAGATGGGCTTCGTGATGCCGGCCGTGCGCATCCTCGACAACGTCCAGCTCGATCCAAACACCTATTCGATCAAGATCAAGGAAGTCGAAGCCGGCTCCGGCCAGATCTGGCCGGGCCAGTTCATGGTGATGGACCCGGCCGGCGGCCAGGTGCTGCTGCCGGGCACGCACACCACCGAGCCGACCTTCGGCCTGCCCGCCACCTGGATCGACGCCAATCACAAGGAAGAAGCCTCGATCAAGGGTTACACCGTGGTCGATGCCGCCACCGTGCTGTCGACGCATCTCACCGAACTGCTCAAATCGAACATGTCGGAGCTGCTGTCCTACGGCGAGGTGCAGAAGCTCACCAAGGAACTGCCGAAAGAACAGGGCGAGCTTCTCAAGGATATCGTCCCCGGCCTCATCACCATCTCCGGCATCCAGCGCGTGTTGCAGACGCTGCTCACCGAGCGCGTCTCGATCCGCGATCTGTCGACGATCCTCGAAGCCATCGCCGATGCGCTGTCGGTCACGCGCAATCCCGCTTCGATCGCCGAGCACGTGCGCGTGCGGCTCGCGCGCCAGATCTGCGCGCAGTATTCGACGCCGTCCGGCTATCTGCCGCTGATCGCGCTGTCGGCGAAATGGGAGCAGCACTTCGCCGACGCCATCGTCGGCCAGGGCGACGAACGGCATCTGGCGATGCAGCCGTCGCGCTTGTCGGAATTCATCACCCTCGTGCGCGAGAGATTCGAGGCGGCGGCGCGCGAAGGCGAAGCGCCGGTTCTGGTTTCCTCGTCGGCGATCCGGCCGTTCGTGCGCAGCATCGTCGAGCGCTTCCGGGCGCAGACTCCGGTGGTCGGACAGGCCGAAATCCACCCGCGCGTCCGCCTGAAGACCGTCTCAACTATCTGAAAAATCGAGCAATTCCTACAATCTCGCGAGGTCCTCACGGTTGGTTGAAGGCCTCTTGGGAACCTATCACCGCGTCCCCACGTTGGGTTCATGACAAATGAACCGAAGCTCCGGTCGTTGCGACAAACGATTAGCACACGGGAGGACGTCGCGATGAATTCTTCGCTCTACACCGCCGATCGCACGACGCATCTCAAGATCGTCGTGGTCGCTCTGGTCGCCGCGACCATGGTGGCCGGTGTCGGCATTGCCGCGCGCGATGTCGACTTGGGCACTGACGTGCTGGTGTCGCAGCAGGCGCGCGGCCCGGCCCTGAAGGCCGGCGCGCCGGTGAATTATTCGACCAGCGGAACCACCGTCATCCGCTGACGTTACAGAGTCCGATTTCGTTTTACCTCCCTCCTTGATGCGCCCGGCCTGGCCGGGCGCTTTTTTTTCAAGGAGAGCGAAAGCGGGTCAGGCGCGAACCGCGTGGAAACGCATGGCGCCGATCGAGTCGAGTTCGGCCTGTTCGCGGCTGTTGGCTTCCGCCAGTTCGCGGGCTTGGTCGCGCTGATCCAGCATCTCGACCTTCTTCAACTCCTCGAACGCCTCGGCGAGCGCCGACTTCGCATCCTCGAGCTGAATGCGCAGTTCGTCGGTCGACCGCTTGAGGTTTTCCCGCCGGGTCGCCGCCGCCTTTGCATAGGTCGGATAGGCGAAGTGCGACGGATCGTGGATATTGGCGCGGTCCTGCTCGGTCTTGATCTCGCGCTCAAGATCGCCGGCCATACGGTCGAAGTCGGCGATCATGGATTCGATCTGGGCGGCCTTGCGCCGCTTTTCATCGACGGCGAATTTCTTCAGCCGGATAAGGGTTTCGCGTGACTTCATCGACTCATACTCCCCCGAAGTCTCATGCCCGAACGACCGGCCACGCGGCAGAACTCGCCGGACCGGTCCAACACTCAGGGGACCAATCTAGGCGCACTAACGTTAGTTTTCGGTTTCCAAAAACGGCCATTTTGCGCCCAAACCGGGTCAGGGTGCGGGAATACCCGCGGCCATGATCTGCTCCAGCCGGGCATAAGCGTCGGCCATGGTGGTCGCCTCCCCCTTCCCCTGCCTCAGGAAGTCCTCCAGCGGCTTGTTGAAGCCGATCGCCTCGTCGACCTCGGCGCTGGAGCCCGGCCGGTAGGCGCCGAGCCGGATCAGCTCCTCCATGTCCGAATAGGTCGCCATCACCTGCTTGGCCCGCATCACCACCGGCAGATACGCCGGATCGCAGGCCCGCGGCATGGTGCGGGAGATGGATTTGAGAATGTTCACCGCCGGATAGCGCCCTCGCTCGGCGATGGCGCGCTCCATAACAATGTGACCGTCGAGGATGCCGCGCACGGCGTCGGCGACCGGCTCGTTGTGATCGTCGCCATCGACCAGCACGCTGAAGATGCCGGTGATGGTGCCGCCGCCCTGCGGTCCCGGCCCGGCCCGCTCCAGCAGCCGCGGCAGTTCGGTGAACACGGTCGGCGTATAGCCTTTGGCGGTCGGCGGCTCGCCGGTGGACAGGCCGATCTCGCGCTGCGCCATCGCAAATCGCGTGACCGAGTCCATCATCACTAGAACGTCCTTGCCGACGTCGCGGAAATATTCGCCGATCGACAGCGTCAGATAAGCCGCCTGCCGCCGCATCAGGGCCGGCTCGTCGGAGGTGGAGACGACGACGACGGAGCGCGCGAGCCCCTCCTCGCCGAGATCGTCCTGCAGAAACTCCTGCACCTCGCGGCCGCGTTCGCCGATCAGACCGATCACCGACACGTCGGCGGAGACATTGCGCGCCAGCATCGACATCAGCACCGACTTGCCGACGCCGGAGCCGGCGAAGATGCCCATGCGCTGCCCGCGGCACACCGTCAGGAAGGTATTGAGCGCGCGCACGCCGAGATCGAGCGGCGCGCCGACACGCGCACGCTTGTGCGCCGCCGGCGGCGCATTGCGGAAGGGATACGGTGCGAGCCCCGGCGGCAACGGTCCCTTGCCGTCGATCGGCTCGCCCATGGCATTGACGACACGGCCGAGCCAGCCTTCGGACGGCCGCACCGTGCTGGCGGTGCCGGAGACGATGGCGCGGCAGCCTCGGCGCACGCCGTCGAGGTCAGCGAACGGCATCAGCAAGGCATTGGAACCGGTGAAGCCGACGACTTCGGCCGGAATGGTGCGGCCGGGGGCGGTTTCGATCATCAGCCGCGCCCCGACCGACATGGCGTGGATCGGGCCCGCGACCTCAACCATGAGACCGCGCACGGCGGCGACACGACCATAGGTTTCGCGGTCGTCGATATCGCGGATCTGCTCGGCGAGCGCCTTCATGGGCGAAGAGCTTTCATGGTGCGGCGGTCGCCGCGCGATCTTCACACTCGCTTATCGTTACCCGACATGTGCCCGCGTTAACCGCATGTTTACCCGCGTCGTTAAGAATTAGCTCACCGTTGAGGGACGACAGGCTTGCGCTCGCCCCGCCTGTTCCGAAGGGGCGAGTCATGAGAATCGGTTGAGGCCGTTTCTTAATGTGGATCATGAGCTACAGCGCGACCAGAAAATCGGTCTCCAGCAACATCTTACGGCGATTCGCCTTGAATTCGCCAGGAAATGCTTGCGCCGGAGAATCAGGTTTTGTTAACCATGCGCCGGTAGCGTCCGAATCGGTTTGTCCCAAAGCGTTTCTGAAGGCCGCCGCTGCGGCGTGCCGACCTTGAGCCCAGAACGGCGAGGAAGGGGACTGGCATGCGCGTTTTGCTGATTGAGGACGACAGCGCCACAGCTCAATCCATTGAGCTGATGCTGAAATCCGAGAGTTTCAACGTCTACACGACCGACCTCGGTGAGGAAGGCGTCGACCTTGGCAAACTCTATGACTACGACATCATCCTGCTCGACCTGAACCTCCCCGATATGTCGGGTTACGAGGTCTTGCGGGCGCTCCGGGTTTCCAAGGTCAAGACGCCGATCCTGATCCTCTCCGGCCTCGCCGGCATCGAGGACAAGGTGCGCGGTCTGGGCTTCGGTGCCGACGACTACATGACCAAGCCGTTCCACAAGGACGAGCTGATCGCCCGCATCCACGCGATCGTGCGGCGCTCGAAGGGGCATGCCCAGTCTGTCATCAACACCGGCGATCTGATCGTCAATCTCGACACCAAAACCGTCGAGGTGAACGGCGCCCGCGTGCATCTGACCGGCAAGGAATACCAGATGCTGGAGCTGCTCTCGCTCCGCAAGGGCACCACGCTGACCAAGGAGATGTTCCTCAATCATCTCTACGGCGGCATGGACGAGCCGGAACTCAAGATCATCGACGTGTTCATCTGCAAGCTGCGCAAGAAGCTGGCGAATGCGTCGAGCGGCAAGAATTACATCGAGACCGTCTGGGGCCGCGGCTATGTGCTGCGCGAGCCGTCCGACGACGAGGCACGCATTCCCGCCTGACGCGGCGGGGCATTCGCACCAACGGGTCCCCTTCCCCGTGTTCGTTGCGTCTGCGTCATCTTGACTGGGCCTCGTCGGCTCGTCCTCCCACCTCAAACCCCGCCGGAAACGGCGGGGTTTTTTGATGCCGGTCGTTGAGGAGGCTGGGCGGCGATCCCTACGCGCAAAATATCGATAAACAACGACAGCGCGTGCGATGGCGTGCCCTTGCGCAACATGACGCCGACGGCGGGCAGCGGCGTGCCGATCGTCACCGGCAAGCGCGCCAGATCGCCCGCTTTGGCATAAGCCAGGGCCGCGTCGGCCGTCATTACGCCGATCAGATCGGTGTCCGCCGTCAGTGCGTGATTGAGCCGGATCGAGGTCGACTCCACCGCCGGGACCGGCGGCATCAGCCCTGCCGCCGCAAATTCGCGTTCAATGATCGCACGGATCGGCGCGCCTTCCTGCGGCAGGATCCACGGATAAGCGGCGAGGTCGCGGAAGGTGACGCGGCGGGCGCGCGCCAGCGGATGCGACGGCGCGCAGATCACGCAGATCGGCAATTCCAGCAAAGGCACGTGCACCACGTCATCTTCCGCCGCGCGATGATGCAGCCGGCCGATAACGCAATCGAGTTCGCCGCGCAGCAGCGCGCTCAGGAGAAAGGTGCGGCTGCCCTCCTCGATCCGCACCCGCACGCCGGGCGCGCGACGCCGCAACGTCAACAGCGCGCTCGGCAGCAGGCGCGCCTCGGCCACCGGCAGCACGCCGATGCGGATGCGGCCGATCAGACCGGCCGAGATCGCGGCGATGGTCTTCTCGGTATCGGCCAGATCGTTGAGCACGGTCTGCGCACCGGCGAGCAGAGCCTGGCCGCATTCGGTAAGGCTGACGCCGCGCTTGCTGCGCACGAACAGCGACGCGCCGAACATCGCTTCCAGTTCGGCGATCAGCTTGCTGACGGCCGGCTGCGTCAGGTGCACATCGACGGCAGCGCGCTGCATGCTGCCGCTGCGCGCGACCGCGGCAAAGACCGAGAGATGCCGCGCCCGGAGGTTGACAGTCGCCATCCTGATAGTCCTATTGGTTATCACACGATAACATAATACAATTTTAAGTTATAGATTGCTTCAGCTAGCCTTCCGGCCGGACAGCAACGGAGGCAGCCATGCGCGTCATCCTGCTCGGCACGGGGGCGGCCCTTCCCGATCCCGATCGCTGCCACACCTCAATCCTCGTCACGCTCGCGAACGGCCGGCACTTCCTGCTCGACTGCGGCCACGGCGCGACGCGGCAACTGATGCGGGTTGACGTCAATCCGGCGGAGATCGAGCGCGTGCTGCTGACGCATCTGCATCACGACCATGTCTGCGAACTGCCGTTCTTCGTGATCTCCGGCTGGATCCTCAGCCGCCCCGGCACGCTGCCGATCCACGGGCCGCGCGGCACGCAAGCCATGGTCGGCCATCTGTTCGAGCGCGGCGCCTTTGACGCCGATATCCGCGCACGCGCCGCTTATCCGCTGCGCCAGCAGAACATCGCCGCCGTGCGGCCGCAGGTGAATGAATACGACGTCGGTGTCGTCTATCGCGATGCCGACATCACCATTACCGCCGACGCAGTCGATCACATTCCGCCGGATGTGACGCCGTGCTTCGGCTTCCGCATCGAGGCGGACGGCAAGGTCGTCGTGTTCTCCGGGGACACCAAGCCTTGCGACGGTATCGCGCGGCTGGCGCAGGGCGCCGACCTGCTGATCCACGAATGCACCTTCACCGAGGACTTCATCGAGCACCGGCGCAAATCCGCCGTCGGCACCTTCGCGCATACGTCTCCGTCCGATCTCGGACGACTCGCGGTCAGCGCCGGCGTCAAGAACGTGATTGCCACGCATATCGGCCACGTCGATTCCACGAGCCCGGTGCTCAAGCGCGCCGCCGGCAAGCATCTGCCCATCGACAAGATGGGTCCGCACCAGATCGACGCTTTCGTCGATCAGATCCGATCCGTTTACAAAGGCCCGCTGCGCATCGCGCATGATCTCATGCGCATCGATCTCTGACCCTGGAGGACGCCTGAATGATCATGCTGTCGCGCCGGAATGCCCTGCTGCTCACTGCCGCAGCCGCCCTGTCACCGACCCTGTCGCGTGCCGCCGCTTATCCCGAACGGCCGATCACGGTGATCGTGCCCTACGCCGCCGGCGGCGCTGGCGACGTCACCATCCGCCTGCTGGCGCCGTCACTGGAGAAAACGCTGGGACAGCCGCTGATCATCGACGCCCGCGCCGGTGGCGGCGGCACGATCGGCGCCCGCGCGGTCGCGAGTTCAGCCGCGGACGGCTATACGCTGATGCTCGGCGCCGCCAACAACTTCGCGATCAACCAGTTCATGTTTCCAAAGGTGAAGTTCGATCCGTTGGCGGAGTTCGCACTGATCACCAAGGTCGCGGATGTGCCGTCGGTGTTCTACATCCCCGCGGCGCTGCCGGTGAAAACGCTGGCCGAGTTCGTCGCTTACGCCAAATCGCAGCCCGGCAAGTTGAGCTATGCGTCGCCGAGCGTCGGCACCACGCCGCATCTCGCGGTCGAACGGTTCAAGCAGGCGGCCGGGATCGAACTGGTGCACGTGCCCTATCGCGGCGCGCCGCCGGCGATGCAGGCGCTGCTGGCGAACGAAGTGCAGCTCTATCTCGCCGGCTGGGGCGTCGGGCGCGCGCATGTGGAGAGCGGCAAGGTCCGCGCCATCGCGGTGGCCGCCGAGAAGCGGCTCCCGGGCGTCGACGTGCCGACCCTGATCGAAGCGGGATATGCCGGTTTCGTCGCGTCGAACTGGTGGGGCCTCGCGGCGCCGAAAGGAACGCCGGCAGCGATTTGCGAGCAGCTTCACGCGGCGGTGGTCACGGCACTGAAGGACCCCGCCATTCTCGCAAGGCTCACGACGCTCGGCTTCGTCGCGGTCGGCGACACGCCGACAGCCTTCCTGAAAAGCGCAGAAGCGGAAGCGGCGATCTGGAAGCAGACGATCGAGCGCGGCAAGCTCGCGGTCGATTAAGGACGGCGCTTACTTTTTGCTCGTCTTGGTCGTGTGCGAGGGCTGGTTGCGGACATTGCCCCACGGGTCGCTCTTGACGGCCGGCCCCGGATCGCCGCTGCGGCGGGTCACCGCGCGATATTGCTGGTCGATTTCCGCGTCGCGCCGTTTCTCGGCGTCAGTGCGCCGGGTCAGTGTCTTTTCATCGCCCTGCTGTGCCTGCGCCGATGACACCAGCCCCGCTCCAGAGGAGACGGCAATCAGGCTGGTGGCGAGCAACAGGGTGGAACGGCGCATGGCAAAACCTTCATCACAGTCTCGGAACCGGCCCCGAGCCCGCTATTCTTGCGAAATGGGAACGGCATTTTCAAGGCCTGCCGACGACCGACGGGAGCGGGTCAGCCCGCCCCGCGGGTACCCGAGCCCTGCGCGGCCAATTTCAGGACCGTGGTGCAGCGTCCGCGGAACGCATAAGGGTTTGGCGCGTAGAGGCCGCGCCGCTCCGGCACCGGCTTGAATTGATCGGTCAGGCCGACCACCGTTTCCGCAGCGCCCAGCAACAGATAGCCGTCCGGCGCCACCGCGCGCCCGAGCCGCGCCAGGGTCGCGCTCTTGGTCGGCGCATCGAAATAGATCAGCACATTACGGCAGAACACCACGTCGAACGGGCCGAGCGAGGTGAAATCGTGGAGCAGGTTGATCGGACGGAAGCGGACCATTTCCCGCAACTCCGGAACGACCTGCCAGCGGTCGCCGACCTGGCGGAAATATTTCACCAGCATCTGGATCGGCAGCCCGCGCTGCGCTTCGAACTGGCTGTAGAGGCCGGCTTTCGCCTTATCGAGAATATCGCCCGACAGGTCGGTGGCGAGAATGTCCACCTGCCATCCGGCCAGTTGCGCGCCCATCTCGCGCAAGATCATGGCGAGCGAGTAAGGCTCCTGCCCCGCCGCGCATGCCGCGCACCAGATCCGAATCCGTTTCCCGGCGGCCCGCGATTTCAGCAGCGCCGGCATGATCACATCGCGGAAGTGATCGAATGGCACCTTGTCGCGGAAGAAGAATGTTTCGTTGGTGGTCATCGCCTCGACCACCGCCACGGTGAGCAGATCGGCCCGAGGCTCCTTCAGCCGCCGCACCAGTTCGCTCAGATCGTTCATCGCATGCTTGCGAAGGAGCGGCGCCAACCGGCTCTCGATCAGATATTGCTTGTCGTTGGACAGCGCGAGCCCCGAGCGCTCCTTGAGCAGCGCCCGCAGGAATTCATAGTCGGCGGGCATCATGCGGTTTGCCCCCCGAACAGCCGCACCACCGTCTCGGCGATGCCGTTGAGGGGAAGAACCGCCGAGCAGCTTCCCGTGGCGATCGCCTGCGCCGGCATGCCCCAAATGACGCTGGTCGCTTCGTCCTGGGCGATCATGGTGCCGCCGGCAGTCGCAATCGCTTCGCTGCCCTGCGCGCCGTCAGCGCCCATGCCGGTCAGCACCAGGCCGAGCACGCTCGCGCCCCACATCGCGGCACCCGACGCGAACATCGGATCCACCGACGGCTTGCAGAAGTGGATCGGCGGCCCGTCATCGAGCACCGCCACCGGACCGTTCGCGCCGCGCACGACGCGCAGATGGCGCCCGCCCGGCGCGAGATAGACGGTGCCGGCCTTGATCGGTTCGCCGTCCGTCGCCTCGCGCACGGTCTGGCCGATGCTGCGCTGCAGATGTTCGGCGAGAATGGTGGTGAACGCCGCCGGCATGTGCTGCGTGATCAGCACCGGCGCGCGCGGCAGCACCGGCGCGATCGCCGGGAGCAGCTTGCTCAACGCCTGCGGTCCTCCTGTCGAGCAACCGATCATCACCACGCGCGGCGGCACGCGAGAAAAGCCCCGCAGCCGGAATGGGAGCGTCGACACCGAAGTATGGGTTGTTTGCGGTTCTTCGCGCCGGAGCGGCACGACGGTCCGCTCGCGCGGCGCCGGCCGCACACCCAGCATCGCCCGCGACCGCATGCCGAGATGCCGCACCTTGTCGATCAATTCGTGGCGAAACGGCAGCGAAGTCGTCGTCTCGCGCGCGGTCTCCGGTTTCGGCACATAGTCGGCCGCGCCGAGCGCCAGCGCCCGCAGGCTGATTTCCGCATTCCGTCGCGTCAGCGTCGACGCCATGATCACCGCGAGGCCGGGCCGCTTCTGCAACAACAGCGGCAGCGCCGTGATGCCATCCATCTCCGGCATGTCGATATCGAGGATCACCACGTCCGGATCGAAACGCTCGACCTGCTCGACCGCGTCGCGGCCCGTGCGCAGCGAAGCCACCACCTCGCAATCGGCGGCAGCGCCGATCCATGCCGAAAACAGACCGCGCGCGACGACAGAGTCGTCGACGACCATGACGCGGATATTGCGCCGGGCGGAGGGCGAAAGACGAGGGACGGGAGAGATCATCGCATGAAGGCCCGGAGGTCAGCGCGCGCTTACAGCAGACCGACTTCCTGGAATTTCGACTCGACGATGTCCTTGTCGAACGGCTTCATGATGTATTCGTTGGCGCCCGCATGCAGCGCGCGGGCGATGTGCGCCACATCGTTCTCCGTGGTGCAGAACACCACCTTCGGACGATCGCCGCCCGGCAGACGACGCAGCGCCCGCAGGAATTCGTAGCCATCCATGCGCGGCATGTTCCAGTCGAGCAGGATCGCGTCGGGCAGCATCGTGCGGCAGCTCGACAGCGCCTGTTCGCCGTCCTCGGCTTCGAGAATGCTGAAATCCAAACCTTCCAGAATCCGTCGCGCGACCTTTCGGATCACGCTGGAATCGTCAACCACGAGACACGTCTTCATCGTTCTATCCTCATGCTGAGATGCGGCGTCCCGCATCCTTTTTTCATTCGTTCCTATGCCGCCGTCGCTACCCCGCCGATCTCGAGCACTTTGTCGAGATCGAGTGCGATCAGCAGCGATCCATCCAGGCGATAAATGCCGGTGCTGACCGCGGCCAACCGCGGATCGAGGTTGACCGGATTCGCCTCGCATATATCCTGATCGAGCTTCATCACCTCACCGATCGCATCGACCAGCAGACCGTAAGACTCGCCGCGGCTTTCAACCCCGATCGCCATCTGCCGCGCCGGCGTGCCGGCACGGTCGACACCAAGCCGCACGCGCATGTCGATGATGGTGACGATCCGGCCGCGCAGATTGAGCACACCGGCGATCTCGACCGGCGCCAATGGCACATAGGTCAAACGGTCCACCACGAAAACGTCCTGAACGCGCAGGATCGGCAAGCCGAACATCTGGCCACCGATCGTTGCCGTGACGAATTCCTGCTGCGCGTCGGCGCCGACGGCGGCGCTGGTATCGGTCATTGACTGACTCATGATGTGATTCATGGCGTCAGGCGGCCTCCGCACCGGCGGCGTGTTCTTTCAGCGCGGCGATCAGGCCGGCGCGATCGAACTTCGCCACATAATCGTGCAATCCGACCTCGCGGCCGCGTTCGATCGCCGCGACGGACACGTGCGACGACAATGCGATCACCGGCACGGCAGCTGTCGCCGGCTCCTGCTTCACCGCTTCCGCCAGCGCGAAGCCATCCATCTGCGGCATGTCGATATCGGTAATGACGATGTCGACAACTTTGCCGGTCCGCAGATGCGCCAGCGCTTCGCTGCCATCCGATGCCGTGATCACGTCATATCCGGCGGCCTGCAACACCGGCGTGAGCATGTTGCGGAAGAACGGCGAGTCGTCGACCAGCAGCAGCGAGCGCCGCTTGCACGCATTGGCGGCGACGCTCTTGTCGCGGAACCAGTCTTCGCAGGCCAGCGGGAGGAAGTAGCCGACATCGATGATCTCGGTGGCATGTCCCTTGACCAAAGCCGAGCCGATCACGCCCGGCGTTTCGCTGGCGACTTCGATGTCGAGCCGCTCCTCGACGATATCGACGATCTCGTCGACCATCAGCGCCATTGACCGCGTACCGTCGGAGAACACCAGCAGCGGCTGCGTGCCCTCCGGCTTGACCACGGCATTGTCGGTGAGTGTTACCAGCGGCATCAGATGGCCGCGGTACTGCACCATGTGCCGGCCGTTCGACAATTCGATCGTACCGGCATCGACTTCCTCGAGGCGCGTCACGAGCGACAACGGCACCGCTTTCGGTTGCGCCGAACCTGCGCGGAACACGAGCAGCGACGTGACATTGTCGGGGCGGCCGTCGCGATCATCCTCGACCATGTCGGCCACACCCATATCGACCGTGACCGTCGCACCCATCATCCGGCCGATGCCGGTCGGATCGACGATCATGATCACCGAACCATCGCCGAGAATGGTGTTGCCGCAGAAGGCCGTGATGTGCCGCAATCGCGACGACATCGGCTTCACGACGATTTCCTCGGTGTGAAACACCTGATCGACCGCAATTCCGAACGTGCGACCGTCGACCTGCGTGACGACGATGAACTGACCCTTGCCGCTCTCGCGCGCGTCGGCGCCGTCAATGCGCAAAAGCCGGCTGAGATCGGCGAGCGGCAGCAGCTTGTTGCGCAGGCGCAGGACCGGCGTATCCTTGATGTGCTCGATCCGGTTGTCGGAGCCTTCGCGCACCTTGACCAGTTCCGCCACCGCGATCTGCGGGATCGCAAAGCGATACCCACCGGACTGAACGATCAGGGCCGACACGATCGCGAGCGTCAGCGGAATCTTGATCGTGAAGACGACGCCGGCGCCCGGCACCGACTTCACGTCGATCATGCCGCCAATCTGGTCAATATTCGCCCGCACCACATCCATGCCGACGCCGCGACCGGAGATCGCAGTGATCTGATCCACGGTGGAGAAGCCCGGTGCGAAGATCAGCTTGTGGATTTGCGCGTCCGACATTCTCGCCAGCGCATCCTCGGTGGCGAGGCCGAGCGACACGGCCTTCGCCTTGATCCGCGCAGTGTTGAGGCCGCGTCCGTCGTCGGCAACCTCGATGACGATCTGTCCGCCTTCCTGGTACGCGGACAGACGGATATGCCCCTTCGCCGGTTTGCCGGCGGCGATCCGTTCGGCACGCGTTTCCAAGCCATGATCGGCGGAATTGCGCACCATATGCGTCAGCGG
This sequence comes from Pseudomonadota bacterium, assembly GCA_023386635.1. GTDB lineage: Bacteria > Pseudomonadota > Alphaproteobacteria > Rhizobiales > Xanthobacteraceae > Pseudolabrys. The sequence continues at coordinate 76,615 of JAEWJH010000106.1, read as the reverse complement.
ATCTTTCACGAGATCGAGCACCTGCCGGTCGAGCTCGGTGTTTTCACCATGCAGGTCGAGTTCGATCTCCTTGTCGAGTTCATGCGCCAGGTCGCGCACGATCCGCGGCAGCTTTTGCCAGGCATTGCCGATCGGTTGCATCCGCGTCTTCATGACGCCTTCCTGCAGTTCGGCGGTGACGTTCGACAGCCGCTGCAGCGGCGTCTTGAAAGCGTTGTCGTCGTTCTGCCGCGCGATCTCGAGCAACTGATTGCGGGTGAGAACAAGCTCGGACACCATCGTCATCATGTGTTCGAGCGTGTCGACGGTTACGCGGATCGACTGGTTGGCGATGCGGCCGGACGCGGCATCCTCGACCATCTCCTCCGCAGGCGCCGAAGCCGGCAATGTGTTGCCGGCCGCTTCAGTCTCCGATGCCGCCGTGACAGCGAGCGGCGCACCGGCGGCGCGCGCCGCCATGCGCTCCAGTTCGCCGATCAGATCGGTGTCGCCGCCGGTCGGCTCCTGCTGATCATGTTCGAGCCCGGCGAGAATGAGCTTCAGCCGGTCAATGGTCGCGAGGATCAACGTCACCGCTTCGGCGGTCGCGGGCGCGCCGTCGCGAAATTTGCCCATCAGGGTTTCGGCGGCGTGCGACAGCGCTTCGAGCCGCGGCAGGCCGAGAAAGCCGCAGGTACCCTTGATGGTGTGAACGAGGCGAAAGATGTTCGCGAGAATCGTGGCGTTGTTCGGCTCCTGCTCGAAGCGCACGAGCTCGACGTCAACGACATCGAGGCTCTCATGAGTCTCGGTCAGAAATTCCCGCAGCAAATCGTCCATGGAACTGCCTTGACTGCAAGGCGCAGGCCGCCCGGCCGCTTCCCGCCGGAAGCAGAGGCCAGTGTGTCCAGGAAGGGTTTACTTTTGGTTGCGGCGGGCGTGCGCGCCGCGCAGGTTAACCGGCGGTTAACGGCACGCCTGGCGCAACCTCGGGGGCCGCCGCCGCACCGGTCGATACCGCGGCGACCCGCACCGTCTCGCCATCCATGGCCATCGACAGCGCCAGCGCGCAGTCCTTCGCCAGCAACCCGGTATAGAACGGCTGGATCTTGTGCGCGTCGACCGGCTGCTCGGGATTGAGCTCGGCGCTCAACAGCGGCGGGATCGCCGCCGGCACCTTGGCGTTGGTGCCCGTGCAGGTGACCGAAAACCCCTCGCCCTCCCCGGTGACAACCATTTTGCCACCGCGCGGAATGGCCTGAGCGGCAATGAGCATCATGTTCAGCAACAGCTTGACCCGGTTCTTGGGCAACAGCGCGCGCGGCACCGACCATTCGATTTTGGTCTTCTCGTCCTCGAGGAAGCCGCGGGTGATGCTCTCGGCGTCGCCGGTGTCGATCTGCGCGCCGGCCGAGCCGGCGGCGCCGAAGGCGATCCGGCAGAACTGCAGCTTGGCCGAGGCGGTCCGGGCGCTCTTCTTGATCAGGTCGAGGGCAAACTGCTTGGTTTCCTCGTCCTTTTCCTCTTCCAGCACCTCAAGCCCATTGACGATCGCGCCGACCGGACTGATGAGATCGTGGCAGACCCGCGAGCACAGCAGCGCCGCGAGGTCGAGGGCGGGCATCGTGGGCTTATCCGACATGGAAGCAATCTCCGGACAACAGGGCCGCGTGCCGGCCGAATCATCGATCCGGCCACCATCGCCGCCTGATACACCGCAGGCGGACAGCCGCCAATGACTCCGCGCGACGCTGCCGCCCTGCTCGACGGCCTCACCGCCATCGCCAGCCGCGCCGCCGACGCGATCCGCGCCCGCCCGGCCGCGACCGTCGCGCACACCCTCAAGGCGGACCAATCGCCGGTCAGCGCCGCCGACGAGGCCGCGGAAGCCGTGATCCTCGATGGCCTCATGCGGCTCGTGCCGGACATTCCGGTGGTGTCGGAGGAAGCATATCAGCGCGCTGCGCCCGCGCACCTGCCGTCAACGTTCCTGCTGGTCGATCCGCTCGACGGCACGCGAGAATTCCTCGCCGGGCGTGATGAGTTCGCGGTGAATATCGGCCTCGTCCATGATGGCCTTCCCATCGCCGGCGTGATCGCCGCTCCCGCGCGCCACCTGGTCTGGCGCGGCGCGGCGGAGCGCGCCGAGCGCGTCACCGACCATGGCGACGGCCGCATCGGCGACGTGACCGCGATCCGCACCCGGCCGTGGCCGGCGCAGGGTGCCGTCGCCACCGTCAGCCGCTCGCATCTCGATCCGCAGACCGAGGCCTATCTCGCGAGGTTGCCGGTGACCCGCGCCGCATCCGGCTCGGCGCTGAAATTCTGCGCCATCGCCCAAGGCAACGCCGATCTCTATCCGCGCTTCGGGCCGACCTGCGAATGGGACATCGCCGCGGGCCACGCGATCCTCGTCGCCGCCGGCGGCGCGATGACCGATGCCAGCGGCCGGCCGCTCCGCTACGGCCAGCTCGCCACACGGCTGCGCGTGCCGGGGTTTCTCGCCTGGGGCGACCCGAGCCGCGCCGCGGGCTGATGCTGGTCAGTGCGCGAGCTGGTGCCGTACGGCGGGCCACTCCCGGTCGGCGTCGGCGACGAAGCGGGCCGGGTCGCGCAGGAAGGCGTCGCGCGCGGCTGCGTCGTAAAACAGATAGAGATGCTGGTCCCGCACCACCCAGATCAGCGGATGGCCGGGCACCGAGCGCCCCCGCGCCAGCGCCACCGGGTCGTAGCCGCCATAGCGCGGCATATAGACCGTCGGGTCGGCGGTAAACGCTGCCCGGTTGCCGGTGTTGTGGAAGCGCCAGACCACGCCGTCGTAGCTGCGCTCCAGCGCCGCCACGCCCATCACCGGCACCTTGTCGGTGAAGTAGGCCACTGGGTCATAGCCGCTGATGGCGAGACCGGACCGTTCGTCGACGACGATGCGGTCATTGGCCGACCCGGGCGGGGAACACACGGCCAGGGCGAGAACGAGCGCGGCGGCAAAAATCCACATGCGCTTCCGTTGCCGCCGTCCTGCCATCATAGTCATCCACGACATGTCTCGATTCGACGCCGGACCGTAATGCCGGTGGTTAAGCAACCGGTTAAACGAGACGCTCGTGACACCGGACCTTGTTACAGCGCACCTTGGGGGACATTGCATGCGCGGCCTTCTTCGACTGGCAACCCTGACGACTTTGTTCGTCACGCTCACCGCCGGCATCGCCGCCGCCCAGAACGGACCACCCCGCCAGAATCGCGGCGACACATTCTCTCCGGGTGAAGTGATCCGCGCCGGCCACCGCTTCTTCGGCGGCGTCAGCCAGGGTCTTGCCGAACTGGTTGAAAAGGCCGCGGCCCGCTGGGGCCAGCCGAACGGCTACATTCTCGGTCAGGAGGGAAGCGGCGCCTTCATCGTCGGCCTGCGTTATGGCGACGGCACGCTCTACACCAAGAATGCCGGCGACCGCCGCGTGTTCTGGGAGGGCCCATCGATCGGCTTCGATGCGGGCGGCGACGGCGCGCGGACGATGATGCTGGTCTACAACCTGCCCGCCACGTCTTCGATATTTCAACGCTTCGCCGGGATCGACGGCTCGGCTTATTTCGTCGGCGGCCTCGGCATGACCGCGCTGACCGCCAATAACATCGTGGTTGTGCCGATCCGCACCGGTGTCGGCCTGCGGCTCGGCGCCAATATCGGCTATCTCAAATTCACCTCCGAGAAGACTTGGAACCCGTTCTGACCGGCGGCGATCCATCGGATTATCGCGAAAGGGTTTAGGTTAACAACCGCTATCGCTGGAGTTGCGATGGCGGTTCGTGCATTGTTTTAGCCTCGCTCACCCCTGCCTGTGTGAAACGGAGGCGTCGCCTATGGTTGAACCGATCATGTATTTCGGGATCGGCTTCCTTGTGGCCGCCCTGGTCGGATTGATCGTCGTGCCGCTGGTGCACGGCCGGGCCGTGCGCCTCACCATGCAGCGACTGGAAGCGGCGACGCCGTTGTCCATGGCCGAGATCCAAGCCGACAAGGACCAGTTGCGCGCCGAATTCGCGATGTCCACGCGGCGCCTGGAAATGAGCGTCGAGCAGCTCAAGAACAGATCGACCAGCCAGCTTGCCGAACTCGGCAAGAAGGCCGACGCCATAAACCGCCTCAAGGCGGAGATCGGCGAGAAGTCCGCCACCATCTTCGCGCTGGAAGCGCGCGACAAGGCGTTGCGCGACCAGTTACGCGCGACCGAAGAGGAATTCGCGGTGAAGACCGCCGGCGTGCTCGATGCCGAGCGCGGCCTGAAGGACAAGGAAAGCGAGCTCGCCCGCGTGCTCGGCCAGCTCGACGAGCGCTCGTCGCTCGCCGACGCGCAGAAGATCGAGATCGTCGCGCTGCGCACGCAGGTCGAAGCGATGAAGGAGCGCCTCACCGACGCCGGCAACGAACTCAAGGCCACCGAGAACCGCATGGAAGCGGAACGGCTCGAACTCAAAGTCGCGACCGACGAACTCGGCGCGGAGCGCGAGCGCGCCTCCAATCTCGGCAACCGTGCCGACGAACTGGAGCGCCAACTCATCGCGCAGAGCACGGAAGCGGAAATCCTCGGCCGCCGCGCGCAGGACCTCGAAACCAAACTGCAGGAGCAAAGCCGCCTGCTTGCCGCCGGCGATGCCGAACTCAAGCATCTGCGGGCGGAGTTGGAGACCGCGCGCAAAACCGAGATCGATCTGCGCAGCGCCATCGCCGAAATCGACGGCCGCTCCTCGTCCCAGACCGACGTGCTCAAGACCGAGAAGGCGCAGCTTCAGTCGCAGCTCGAGCGGGTCACTGAAGAGCGCGACCGTCTGCAAAGCGACATCCTGCAGATAAAACGCGACACCGAGCAGGCCTGGTCTTCCGAACGAGTTGAAAACTCGCTGCTGCGCGAGCGTATCAACGACGTCGCCGCCGAGGTCTCCCGCCTGGCCTCCGCGCTCGAAGGACCCAATTCGCCGATCGACGCGATCCTGGCGGCGGAAACGGCGCGCAGCGAAGCGACGGCCCCCGCCGCTCCCGTCTTTGCCGACGCGCCGGCCGGTTCGGGCAACCTCGCCGACCGCATCCGCGCGCTACAGACCGCCGCCTCGCGCCTGCCCGCGAACGAACCGACCCGCAACTAGAGGGTTTTCGAGCGAAGTGGATACCGGTTCGCGTCAAGAAAACGCGACATATCAAAAACCTGGAGTCCTTTCATCACTTCCAGGACGGTGGAAGACTCCATGACCCGGTCCCCGTAAAACCGTGAGCCCTTTCCGGACGGCCACGCCTCTGAAAAACGGCCATACCGCCCGGCGGCGAGGCCGGTTTTTGGTCGCTTGACACTCCTGCCGTGGCGTCACTATATCGCGCCGCCGTCACTGGACGGGCGTTTAGCTCAGCGGGAGAGCGTTCCCTTCACACGGGAGAGGTCGTAGGTTCAATCCCTACAACGCCCACCATTTAGCCCCGTGTTTTCAACGCTTTTTGATCGCCGGAAAATCTGCTCCGCGCACACGGTGGCAGAACGAAACGGGAAACCGGCACGCTAAATGTTGAGAAATCGGTGAACTCGGTTCACGCATCGTTCACGGTCGTCAGCGCGTCTCCAGCCGGTCGAGCCGGCGGCCATATTCGCTGATCCGTTCCTCGATCCGCGCGGTGGTGACGACGATGGTCGAGAGCGATTTCACCGAGTCCTCGAGCGAGCGGAGCCGGTAGTCGGTGAGGTACCATTGCCCGGCGGCGGTGACGAGGAAGGTCGCCGCGATGATCGCATGGCCCCAATTGAATGTGGCGTCGAACCTCGGTCGCGGGATGGCCTGCATGTCGTCCCTTTCTCGCTCTGCCATTTCCTGTCCTGCTCCAACGCGGCCGAGGTGATTCCGGTTCGGCCCTATCGGCGCCGCAACAGGTCGAGAATGTTCCGTGGCTTCTTCGGTGTCGGCGGGTTGCCGTTCGCATCCGTCGGCGCGTCCCATGCAACCGGACGCGCGGCCGGGCGCGGCTGACCGCAGCCCGCGACCAGACCTTCCGTCGTCTCGTCGATCCAGTCCTGATCGTGAACCGTCTTGCCCTTGATGACGAAGGCCGGCGCGTGTGCGATCCGGCACTCGCCCTCAAGAACACTGGCCGGTTTGGGCGTCCCACACGCCGCCACGAGCGCGGCAAGCGTGAAGGCGAGCGACAGCTTTATCGCGCGCATCGGTGGCCTCCTTGTTCTGCGAGGCCACGCCGGCGATCGCCGCGTCATAGCCGGATTGATAGACGTGGTGGTGCCAGAGCGCGTAGCCGGCCACGAGCGCGGCGAGCAGGAGGCCAGCGCCGGCGGCTTTCCATGTGAAGGGCAACGCGGCGAGCATCACGCGAACTCCGGCACAGGCGCGACGTCACAGCCTTCCTTGGCGCGGTTGGCCTTCCAGTTGCGATAGAGCCCGAACAGCGTGACGGCAGCGACCACGATGGTGATGGCGAGGACGACGTATTTGGCAATCGTCAGCGTGTCCGCGAGAGGCGTGATGGCCGATGAGGCTTGCTGGAGCGGATCGAGCACGCCCGCCGTGACGGCGCCGCCGGTGGTGGCCGAGGTGCCGGCACCGACGCTGACGGGCGGCTGCGGCAGGCTGACCTCGTTCGCTTTAGCCGCGCCGCCGATCTCGGCAACTGCGACAGGCTGCGGGCCGACGGAGCCCGTGGCCCAGGCCTGCCCGATCGCCTTGGAATTGGAAACGCGCTTCGACCAGCCTGGGCCGAAGGTCGGCCACGTCTTAAGCGCCTGCATGAACGCGAGCCGGCGGCCGCAGAAGCTCGCGACGAGTTTATCGTGGTCGGGATGCGCCTCGACGGCGGCAAGCGTCGCCTCACCGAGCATGCCGTCGACCATCGGCAGCGCGAGCGAGCGCTGGAGCCACTTCACCGCCTGCACCGGCCCGGAATTCACCGCTGCGTCGAACACAACGAAATCGACGCCGGCGGGCAGTTCATCGGCCCGCACGCGGTTCCAGTATTGCTGCCGATAGATCGCGTCCCGCTCGGCCACCCAGGTGCGCTGTTTCGCGAGCGCAGCCGTGAGAGGTCGCGGCGGCAGACCATTCCGCTGGCGCCACGCATCGTCGACGCGCTGGGTCACGCCTTGCAGCGTCACACCACCCGGATCGTCCGGGTGATCAGACAGGCCGCCCTCGTAGACGAGGACGCGGCTCATGCTCTTGCTGAAATTCGCGGCGGTCATGCCGGCAGAGTGCCGACACGGCTACCAGTCGCAACGCACCGCAAGACTGGTATATTGGCTTGAATAGGAAACCCAGCAAGAGGAGGCCTTGATATGATCCACCCTTACAAAGGCCTGCCTCCCGATCGATTTTGGAGCCGCGGCGTTTCGTCTATACCACCTTTTGAGTTGGACCCATTGGGCCAAACCACTTTTCATATCTCCAAAACAGACCGAATTGTTACCGCCGGCAGCTGCTTCGCGCAGCACATCGCCCGGCACCTCGCTCGATCGGGGTATTGCTATCATGTGACCGAAACGCGCCCCGAAGGCATGTCTGAAACAGAAGCGCGAGATCGCCAATACGGTCTATTCTCCGCACGTTATGGCAACCTCTACACCACTCTCCAACTCCGCCAGTTGATCGAAGAGGCACTTTTCGGGCGGCACTCAGATCAACGTCGAACATTCTTTTCGCGGCTGATTGGTAGCCAATCACAGCGGCTTCCGGACTGGCCGCTTTCGTCTGGTGCGTTTGTCGATCCCCTAAGACCGACGGTAGAACCTAACGGCTTTGCATCACTCACCGAAATGCTCAGCGATCGGAGGAGGCACCTCGCCGCCGTAAAACTAGCGCTAGAGCAAGCCGACGTCTTTGTTTTTACGCTCGGACTAACGGAGGGTTGGCTCCACAAGCCCACCAATACGGCATTACCGCTCGCGCCAGGCGTTTATGGGGGAGCTTGGAACGAAGATTACGCGTTCTTCAATCACGGCACTGAAGAAGTAACACGCAATCTCTTGTCCGCACTGACACTTATACGTGTCCATAACCCGAAGTGCCGGTTCATTCTAACGGTTTCACCCGTCCCTCTCGCGGCAACTTACGCGAACCGACATGTCCTACAATCCACAGTCTATAGCAAATCGGTGCTGCGCGTCGCTGCGCAGTCCGTTTCTGATGCATTGCCGGGAACGCTCTACTTCCCTTCCTATGAGATCATTACCGCACCAGGCATGAACTACTATGATGCAGACCTACGAAATGTAAGTGAACGCGGGGTGGCGCACGTGATGAGAGTGTTCAGCGAACGCATCGCAAATAGTGGTGCGCCGCGACTGGATTTGATGGATCAAATAAACGAGAGTGTTGAAAGAACAAAGAACATCATTTGCGACGAGGAACGACTGGCACACTAACCGCGGGCAATACTCATAAGTGTCGTCGTCTTTTCAGTATCCCAGCCAGATACCTGCCAGCATTCAAGCTCGCGCGGATCATATGGCTGATATAGTGCGTAACTCTCGGAAACGAACGTCTCTAAATTCATGATCCTATCTTCAAGGTGAGGTTTGAACCAATAATTTCCCTCAACCCCGTAACGTTTAGCGATATCCGGGTAAACCGGCCAAATAGCGCTGCCTCGTAAATCATCTGGCAAAATCTCACTCAAGTCAGGGACATGGTTGACGATCTTGTCGCCCAAGGTCTCGCGAGTGATATCAAACAGAACAAACGACTTGGGGTGGTTGAAGGTGTAGGTGAAACAGCCTCGGCGCGACCATTGCACAAGATAGCTCCCATACCGCGCGCCGAACCGTCTCTTGAAGTTTTCTGCAGCCGGAAACCATGCATCGAGATACCCGACCGACCGATAGCCCTTCTCACAAAATAAGCGACAGGTCTCGTCGATCGACAAGCCGTTAAGATATCCAAAGCTGACAAGTGACGAACTATCAACCCCAATTGGAGACAGGATAATCTTGCCACCGTGCTCATCTTTTTGGCGCAAGATAGCCATGTCTGGCTGAAATGCCCCGAATACGAACGCGGGCATCGTCAAAAGCCGATCCCCCATCTCGGCTTTTAGGGCATCGGTCCCGCCGGCAAATCTATCCTCGAACTCAATCGCAACAATGAAATCGTGCGACGATAGAGCAGCAGCAGCCTCACCCGCTGCTTGCCCATCAAAGGTCTCGACTCCGTATAGTTTGACGTCGGAACCGGTCAGGGCGCGCACGGCACGGCCTACACCGTGGATGTTGCAGTTCCCAAGAACCCCAACCGATTTCATGCTGACATCGACTCCAGACACGCCGTTGGCGACCTTAAATCAAACCTCCCGCTCGCACAATTTCAAGATCTGGTGCTGGTTGGAGCCATATTGGAAAGAAATGGCCCAAGAGCGCCAATCGCCGACGGAGCGTGCCGATTTCGCTCCAAATCGAGGTCCTCCAATGTCAGCGGAGCTGCATCGATTTCGACATTTTGTTGCAAGAGGTCGTTGACCTCCCCGCTGAATCTTGTGTTTCGCACGACGTCCTTCTCCGGGATCACATGATCTTCGCCGGCGATCTGCGCCCGAATTCTCTCACGCGCCTTCGCGTAGTCCTTGACCACGCAGTCCAGTCGATTGTGCAAGATCGCCATCTTGAGCACCACGCCAGATTTGTACTCGGCGGGGCGCTCTACGGGCTTCTCGATCGCACCTTCGCGCTGTATGCCGAAGAAGCTGTCGAGCCGCGTCAACGCCGTTTTGGCATTCAGCACCTCGTTGTACGTCGCTTTGATCATAAGGCACCCTCTCGTTAATTGGTTGAATGGAATCTAACGCGTTCCGGCTTTATCGCCCTGATTGGTTTTCTCTTCGGCGAGCGGAACCGAATTTTTTTGCCGATCGAGGAGATCCACCACATCGCCTTGTGGACCACTCGGGATCAAGGCTTGCTGCTGCTGTCGGAAAAGATGTTCTCCACGCCTGGTCATGATCATCATCCTCTTTGAATCATCGCCGCCGGCGAGCGATCAGAGTTCCCCAGGCGACGCACGTCCCACCGCTAAAGCCGCCTCGCGCGACGAGATACATCGTTGTCGTCGCCGCGATGCTAACGCGACTGGGCGAAATCGGTAGTGTCGGATAAGAATAAGAGAACGGTGAGCCTTGCGCCGGGAAATAGTTCGTCCGCTCAGGATTGCTATCGTCAATTGTGGCCGATGTGGCGTTGATGCTTGCGGCGAGAGCCGTAGTATTGGTCGAAGTTCCGCCAAACATCACCACGGCCCACACATCCCAATCGCCTGCTGGCAACGAGATGGAGGTGACATTTGCGGGAGTACCGTTCGCCAAAGTAACGGCAGAGCCAATCGCCACCTGTGATGAGACAATCTGACCAATCTTCCCGGCACTCGCGGCGTCGTTCGACATAGTGCCCGGAAGCTGGCCAAGGCTTGCTGTTGTGTAATGATCGGTGATAGCGGCGCCATTGAACGTTCCCGACACGAGGTCAAACCCGGTATCGAGAACAACCTTACCCGAGCCGGTTACACCGTTGGACAGGTCCGAGGCCGGCAGCTTGCCGCTGAAAATCGCGCCGCCAACGGTTGTTTGCCGAAGCACATGCCCGCTGCCGCCGAGGGCGCTAAAATCAATATCCTGCGCCGGAAGAACAAGAGTTCTTGTGCCCACGACCGCAGGTGTTTTCACCTGCAGCGATCCGCTGGTCGATCCGTATAGATAGAGCAATTTCGAATGTGCGGCGGACCAGGGATTAAGTGCGCCGCCGAGCGAATAGGCGCCTGCCGGCGAGATGCCAGCGCCGGCGAAAATTCCACCTACGACACCATCCTCGAACAGTATACCGGCGTTGTCATCGCGCACGCCGATGACGCTGAAATCGTTGCCGACATGGTTATATGGTCGGCTACGGATATACTGATTGCGATCGAGCCGCACCGGACCGCCGCCCGCGTCAAAACTTACGGCGCTGAAATCGATGCCATAGAGAGCATTTCCCGCCGTGGCCCCGATCAGCGTTCCGCCGGTTTTAACCGGAAGACGACCGTCGGCGATAAGATCACCGAAGTAAATAGCGTGGTTCCAGCCGATACCGCCGGCATTGACGATCGATAGACCAGTAGCAGCGGTCGGATTGTTGCCCGTGCTATTGATATCCACGATGCGGACGCCATGGCGATCGCCCGAAATATCCGAGAGCGTGGTCAAATCAAACTCTGCGGTAGTCGCTTCCTCGGCGGACAGGCCCGACCGAATGAATGTATAGCCGCCGGTCGCGAAAAACCGCCCGTGGGTGTTGTATGCAGGCACACTGTCCCACCCGTAGAACGGCGACATCACGAACGTGCTCGCGGTGAAAAAATCCGCGTAAGTGCCACCTGCTCCGAAATATGCCGCCGCAAACAAATCGTGGCTGCCGGAAGTTGCCGCTCCAGCGCTTGGATCGTTTTTACCGCCAAGGATGGTGAAATATTCTTTGTGCGAGCCGTTCGGATCGAAGCTCGGAAAATGCTCATTCAAGACAAAGCGAACCGATGACATTGCGGCATCGGTCGAATTCGTTCCGGAAGTCGAAACCGACAACAATGGTTGCGCGCGAACGTTTTCGGGCTCACCGATATTCAGCGCGCCGGGCAGATTTACAGCCTGCGCAAGCATTAAAATGCTGTCGAGTTGCCCGCCGCCGTCAACGGCGAAAGCGATGTTGCGTTTACCGACGACGTCGGGCCTCGAGATGTAACCGAACCCTTGATCGGTGCGCCCAAGCCTCAGATCGCCATCGGTGCTAATCGTCTGAGCGAATGTGTGGAGGCCTAGCCATACCGCATCGCCTGCTCGCAGGTTGGCAAGAGCGCGAGACTGTTGCTCGTCGGTGAAGGTCTGTACAACATCGACCCGAACAGCATTCGGCGCAATGGTGGGGTCGGCGATCTGCGTCGCAACCTGATCCTCAAGCCGTCCAAGCCGATCGTAAGTCTCGCGGTTCGACGCCATCAAGCGCGTCGCCAGCAGATTGAAGTCGTTCGCCGAGACGCCGCGCCCTTCTGTGAGCTGCGACGTGCGGCGCGGCCGCATCTGCCCGAAGATCGCAAGATCGCCCGTCCGCGGACTGGTCAGCGTGACCCGCGCATCGGTGATCGGCCGGGCCATGGTGCTGAAGGTGCCGGTCGGCGAGTCCATCGTCCAATCGACACCCGGAAGTAATTCCAGACCGTCGAGGAAAACGCGGACCCAGGCGTCATAATCTGTGCCATCCCCCCAGATATCGAAATCGACATCGAACGGACCGGCTGACCCCACCGGCGCATAGGTGGTTCGGCGCTCAAGATCAGGAAGGGTCGGAACCGTTGTCATGCCATCGAGGATGACCGCAGGCACCGACGTCGCAACGCACCGGCTACGGCTTCGCCTTCATTTCGATGCCAAGCGCGCCGTTCGCACCGCGTTCCACCTGGTCGAGCAGGCCGCGCACGTAGAACAGGTTCTGGAAAGCCATCAGCCGCCGCAGCGCATGGGTATCGCTTTCCGACCAGTCTCGAGACGCGGCCGCGCCCGTGACCTTGGACAGGGCTTCGATCTTGCCGGCAGTCGGGCCGAGAAGCTGGTCGAGCACCGACCGCGAGGCGTAGCGAGACAGAGGCTTGTCGGCGCCGATCATGCGGTAGATGTCGACGCCGCCCCGGCTCATCTTCGAGGCCAGCGCATTGCCCTCTTCCAGCCAGCCGAGCATGCCGGACCGGGAGATGCCCTCTTTGACCCAATCCTGCGGCCGGTCGGACACCTTCTGCGCCGAGAACAGCGCGTTGAGCCGGTAGGACATCATCCCAAGACCGAGCGAGAAGATCAGGCCCTGGAGCGCGGCCGCATCCCGGCGTTGGAGGTTTGCGATCAGCACGCGCTGCGTGGACGCTGCCGTGAAGCTCTTGAACTGGCCCAGGACCCCGACCACCGGCTGGCTCATCCAGAGCGGCTTTTCTTGGCCCGGCGTGATGATGGCGATGTCGGCCTCGCGCCCGACCGCGCCCTCGAAAGCCTGTCGTGCGCCGGCATCCCGCCAATCCCCGGTGTTCGGCAGATAGACGCCATCCTGGATTGCGCCGGCCTTGATATCGCCGGCCGGGTCGAACTGCCGCCAGATGCGCGAGGCCATGTTGCGATCGACACCCGACGCGGCAAGGTTCGTGATCTGTCGCGCGGTCGCCGTGTTGTTCACCACGGCTTCCGCCGCGCGCAGGATTTCCGCGCCGGCAATGGCCGATGCGGTCGTTTTGCCCCAATCGGTCCATGGCGCAAGCAGATTCATCAACTGGAACTTGTCGGCACCCCATTGCAGCGTCCGTTCGAGCCGGCTTTCCGGTCGGTAAAGGTCGGTGATGTCGTCCAGCGCGTGCGCGCGGGAGGCGATCGCTGTTTCGGTCACGATGCCCATGGCGCGGTACTGCCGCTTGGCGGCCTTCCATGCCTCGCCATCGCCGGTGAGCGCATGGAAGAACGGCATCCAGCCGTCGCGGAAGGTTGTCATCAGCCCGTTGCGGAAGATCGGCCCCGCCATGTCGGACAGCGATGACACCACCGCCGAGCCCATGTTCGAGATGACGTTGTAATTCTTCATCACGCCGGCGATCCGCGCCGCCGAGCGCATGAACTGGTCGGGGGAATAGCCATAGACCCCACGGATGCGGTCGCGAACCGCTGCCAGGTCACCGATCACGCGCTGGCGTTCCTTCTCCAGCCGCGTCCGCTCCTTCTCGGACTTCGCGGCGTCGATCCGTGCGGCGTAATCCTCGTTGATCGACCGCATCGGCATCGACAGGTCGGTATCGCCGAACCGCTCGGCGAGCAGCACGTCCGGCGCCATGGTGCGCATGTGCAGCGCGATCACCTTCTCCACGTCCTGTTCCAAGAAATCGCGGATCGCCGCGTCGGGTATCATAAATTCGCGCTTATTGAGCGGTCCTCGCGCCTCCTCGCCCGTCGGGACGCCGGTACGCGGCCCGCCGGCGGCGACGTCATAGGGCAACCGGCCATCCGGCGACGACAGGATGCGGTCGACAATCTCGTGCGCGCGGCCGCGCAGCGTCTCGTCGTCGAGATCGCGGTCGGATTTCAGCAGGCGTTTCACCGCGCGGTCGACGGCGCTATCGGCGCTGGTCAGACGCGGAGCATCCGGGGCGCGACCCGTTTCCGTGGCGTATTTCTCGCGTGCCTTGATGGCGGACTTAGCCTCTGCGGCCGACTTGCCTTCCCATGAGCCGATTTCGGTCTCGATCTTGGCTCGCATATCGTCGCGCATGCGGGATGCCATCTCGATTGCGTCGGCCATCAGGTCGCGGCGCGCCTCGCCACGATCGAGCCTGTCCTGCAGCACGCCGAGCCGGCCGCGGTTCGACCGTTCCGCCAGCGCCGCCTCGCTACCGCGCGCCTCTGCCGTCCGCAGTCGGCGTTGGCGAGCGTCCCGCGCGGCAATCGCCTTGCCGATCAGGCCGCGCAACTCAGAAATTGTCCCTCGTTCGACGTCGATTTCATCCTGCACCGCTTTGCGCCGGATCGAGATCGGCACGCTTTCGCCGGCGGCCTCCATTTCTGCCGCGATCCGGTCCAAATCCTCCAGCGTTACGCTGCTATTTCCGACCCGCTCGTCGCGGAACACCTTGGCGACATCGCGAACATTCTTCACCTCGACGCCGGCGCGCGCCAGCGTCTCCTCCAGCGCCGCGGCGAACTGCCCGGCCGCGATTTTCTCCTTGTCGTCGGTCGAGCGGCTGGCGATCCACCAATCAGGCTGCCGGCCGCGCAGTGCATCGTCGATCCACGTCAGCACTTGCTGATGCGACGGCAACCCGCCGCCCGGCTCGTCGCGCGCCGGGAAATGCCCGCGCGCCTCCTCGCCGATCTTCTCGGCAATCTCGTCGAGCGTGTTGCCGGTCTTGTTGTTCAGGAGGCCGGGGCGCGCTCGATTGCCGCCCATGATCGCAGCAAGGTCGCCGCGATTGTCCTTGATGCCGCCGTTTGCCACCAGCCAGGAGACGAATGACGGCGCCTTTGGATAGGACCGCCGCCCGGTGACCATTTCCGCCGCCATGCGCACCTGGCCGGTCAGGATCGAGCCGAGTTCCTCCTTTTCCAGCTTGTCGAGCGAACGTTCGGTGACGGGACGCTCGGCTTTGCGCAAAGCGGCCGCTTCCTGCTCCATCGCATCGAGCCGCGTCAGCATCGCCGGATCGCGAACCTCCTCGCGCATGGCGCGGATGAAGTCGCTGATTTCCGACAACTCCTCGGCAATGGTGGTCGCGCGATCTTCCAGCACGCCGGCGCGCTTCTCGGCGCGGGCCACTTCCATGGCGCGCTCATCAAGCCGCGCCGCGACCTTCTGTTGCGACGCGCTCAGACGCTCAAGCCGCGCTTCCCACGTCCGCGTCCGCTCGTCCCATTGCCTGTGCATGTCGGCAAGGCCACTGATGCGGTCCCGCGCCACGCGCTTCGTATCCTGATCGGACCGCAGCCAGTCGGTGATGCGGTCGACGAACTCTGGCCGGCGCGCCGAAATCTTCGTCTTGTCGTAGACCCGCTGGAAATAGCTTTCGGCAGTTTTGACGCCGACATCTTCGGGCAGCAACCCGGCCTTGATCGCGCGATCGCGCCACGGGTTGAACACCGTGTTGCGGACATACTGCGCCGCCTGCTGCACCTGCGGAATGTCGTGGCGGTCGCCCTCCTGCAGTGCCCGGGAAACCTCGCGCTTGAAGTCCGCGAATGTCATGTATTCGCCATCGCGGCCCATGACCCGCTCGAACTGCGCACGCATCCGCGGCATGGTCACGTCCGGAGCACCGAAACGGTATTCGGAGAACAGCCGGTCCATCTCGTCCGCGACGTTCACGCGCGCCGAGTTGATCGCCAGCCGCGCCTCACGCTCGAGCGTGGCGCCCTGCACCGTCGCGATGCCCTCACGGTTCTCGCGGAACATCAGCGGCGTCTCAGCCAGATCGGCGGCGGTGCGGCGCGCCACCGTGCTCTCCGACCGAAACAGGCGCATCATCGGATCCATACGGTCGAGACCTTCACGCACCACCGGCACGCTATCGAGGCCGAACGGCTCTAGCTCCAGCCGCCGCGCATCCGAAGCGGCAGCGCCAGCCGAGGCGGCAACTGCCGAGCCAGCCGCGTTCTCGTTGGCCGCCCGAGAGGCTACGGCGCCCTCCGGGGCTTCCGGTGCGCGGCCTTGCGCATGCTCATCGATGCGGGTGCGTTCGCGGTCCAGCGCCTGCGACAGCACCTTGCGGTCTGCCGTCGACAACAGCCGCGCGGCACCGGCGCCGAGCAACGAGCCGAGCAGCGTCGCGGTGCCGATCGCCATGGCGCTTTCGCCGAGCGTCCGCGTCTCCTGCGTCGCCTGCAGGATGCCCTCCTGCACCGCGGCCTGCCCAGCGGCAGCGGCGCCGACGGCGAGCGCCGACCGGCCGATGGCGTAGCCTCCCCTTCCCGCCTTCACCACGGCGCCGGCAGGCAAGGCGATGGTGGGATCGAGCGTGCCAGCGAGCATTTCGAGCATGGAGCCGCCGAGACCGGCGGCAGCAAGCGTGCGCTTGTCGGCCTCCTCCCGGTCGATCGCGCCCATGATCGAGCGCGTCTCACCCTCCGAGCGTGAGCCGATAAAGCGGTCGAGATGGCCGCCCTCATAAGGCGTGCCGCGGATCACATCGAGCGGATTGTGATTCGGATCGGGCTGGAGCGGGCCGCTGTTGCGTGCAGCGTTCAGGACCGACACCACCGTGTTGTCCTGCCGAAACGCGGCGGCGACCACAGTATCAGGCGACGTATCAGGCGGCAGCGGCAGGTCGCCGGCCACGTTCGGGCGCAGCGCGGGCTGCTGCGGTGCGGGTTCAAACGGCATGACCGGACGGTGCGATCGGGCCCGTTCACCCGCAACGCACTAGAACGGCTGGGTCGGCTGGAACGGCAGTAGATCATTCAGGCCCTGCCGCTTGGCATTGAACGTCTCGCGCGCCTCGGTCTGCGCCGCTGCTGGGTCGAACCGGTAACGCAGCGGTGCCCCGTCGCTTCCGGTCGGCACGTCCGCTTTGCCCGTTGCGCGATCGGTGACAATCACGACGTAGCCAGGCGCCCGACCCGCCTTCACATCGGCCTCGGTCTGCTGATCGGACATGATTTTGTATGACCATTTTTCCGCGCCATAGATCGGGGTGCCACCCTTGATCCCATCAGCCGCCAGCGGCTGATCATATCGGGGCTTACCGACGATCTTCTCAATCGATGCCTCGATATCCTTTTCCATCCAGCCGTGCGAGCCGTCCACCTGCGGATAGTACCGCTCCGGGGGATACTTCATCAGCGCGTTGCCGTTGATGTCAGATGGGCCCCACACAGTCTTGATGCGCTCGCCGGCCTGCTGCTTCGCCGTGTCGATATTGCCGGTGTCGACATAGCGTTCGCGGACGAGCGACTTCCATTCCGCTGCCAGCGTCTCCGCCTGCACCGGATCGGACGGCGGCGCGGGATCGCTGTGGGTCAAGCCCTGCGACACGAATGCCGGCGTGATCGACCATGAGCCGCCCAGCGCCAGCGCCACATCGCCGGGCGTGACCTTCTTGAGCTTTTCGTCGGCATCGTCGAGCAACGCTTTCCGCGCCGTTTTCTGCGCGGGGTCGTCGGCGCGCGCGAAGTATTCCGACATCTGCTGCGGTGTCAGCGAATCCTTGCGCGCCTGCCATGTCTGCAAGCGGCCGAACGTTTCGGCGCCGAAGTTATGCGCAAACCCGACCGGATCGGCGCGGTAAAGCTGATCGAGTGTCGTCATCGCCGCGTTGAGCCGAACCGGGTCATAGGACCGCACCATCCCGTCGAGACCTTCGCGAACGGTCTTGTCGGCCATGGTGACGCGATACACGTCGGCCGGGAGCGTCTGTTGCAACGTGCCGAGCGCCGCCGCCGCTACCTGCGGATCGGCCTGCGTCAGCGTCGTCTTGAGCGCGTCAGCCTCCGCCGGGCGCAACGCGGAGAACGGGCCCATGTTCTGATCGGCCCGGATCGCGTTCTGCTGCGCTACCTTCGCCTTGATCGTGGCTGCGGCGGTGCCGGGATTGCTCCAGTCCACCGGCGCCAGCGGCGTCACGTCGGCATAGCGATAGGCCGCACCATAAGGATCGTTGTTGTAGGCCGTGTTGATCGCACCGTCGGCTTTCTGCAGGGCCGCTGAGAGGTTGCGCTCGAAGCCCGACGCGCCTTTACGGCCCTTCTCCGCCATTGCAGACACCAGTGCCGCGCGCTTATCGGCGGGCATCTTGTTGAAATCAGCGCCAATCGACGAGATGGCGGCGAGTTCGGCGACCTTCTTCTGCTGCTCGGGTGTTCCGACCGCATGCACCTGCACGAGCAGCGCCTCGGCTTCCGCCGCATCGGGTATTTCCTGCTTCGCCACCGCGTTCTGCAGGCCGGTGATGCGGTCGCCGATGTCCTTGGCGATCTCGCGCTTGAGCATGCCGAGCGCGACCAGTCCCTCGCGGGATTTCGTCAGATCGGCCTCACCGACGCCGACCTTGCGGCCGGCCCACGCGACAAGATCGCCGGCGGTCGGGTTCTTGGAGAACACCTCGCGGTTCGCGGCGAGCGACGCGCTGTTGACGAGACCAGCCACCGGCTGCGCTGCGTCAGCCTTCGCCACCTTGGCCGCGTCGCCCGGGCCGAGGAAATGCGCGAGATAGAGCGTCGCGTCGTTCACTGGCACGCCGGCAGCCTGCAGCGACCGGCCGTTGTCCTCTGCATACCGGCCGACCATCTCGCGATTGAGCGCGACCGCTTCCGGCGTTTTCGAGGTTCGCAGCGCGAGGAGTTGGCTATCGGAGTGGCCGGCGGCGATGTCCGGCCGATACTTTTTGATGACCGAGAGCCATGTCGAATTGATGAACTGACCCACGCCGGCGGCGCTGGAGTTTGGGTTGACCGCCGAGGGGTTGGCACCGCTCTCCGCCCCGACGATGCGATCGACCAGCGGCAGATTGACCTTGCCGGTGATGGCGATGTTCGCACGGTCCGCCGCCGGCAGACCACGCAGTGCCGACACTGTATCAAGTGCCGCCAGCCGAACCGCGATGTCCTGATCCACGCGCACATTGCCAACGGCGCGCGCGCGCTCCTGCATGTCGAGCAGCGTGTCGCGCGGCAGCGTGTCGGCCTGCCCGCGCGCCGCCGACCATTCGCGCGAGATGGCATCGCGCTCACCACGGAAGCCAGCCTCCTCCGACCGCAGCCAGGCCAAGCCCTGCCGCTCGATCTTGCTGGCCGATTTCAGCTTGGCGTCGAGCCCGGCAACGGCCTCGCGCAGATGCGTCCGCGCCGCCTCGAACCCCTGCTCGCGATAGATCGTCTCGACACGATCGATGATCGCGCCGCCTTCCGCGCGGGTATAGACTTCCTCGCGCAGCCGATCCGCCTTCTCCTTCGGGAAAGCGAGCAGCGGATTCTTCACCTTCTCGTCGAGCAGATGCTCGAAATCCTTCGCCGACTGGATGAATTGCGGCGTGCCGGTGCCGCCTTTTCGCGCCAGAACCTCAAGATCGTCGGAGAGCGTCAGGATCTTCGCATCGACGGCCGCATTGTCGCGGGCGAGATCGAGCCGGGCCCGCTGCGAGATCAGGCCGTCATAGGTTTGCGTCAGGCTGCGACTGACGGAAAGCCGCACGGCATTTTGCAGCGTCTCGTCGGGCTGCTTGCTGACCAATTCGCCGAGATATTTGTCGGACCACGACTTGAATTCTTCCGGTCGGCCTTCGTAATCCGCGCGCGCCTTCGTGATCTGCGTCGCCGCCTCGTTCTCTAGCTGCGCGAGGTAGCCCTGTTTGGCGATGCGGTTATAGGCGGCGCCGGCCTTCCCCATCATCGGAGGCAGTTGTTCGACCTGCAGATTACCGTCAGCGTCGCGCGTCACTGCCGTTTGCGCCGCTTTCTCGGCCACGACCACCGACACGTCCTCCAACCCCTCGCCGAGGTTGTCGAGCGCATTGCCGAGCGATTTGTAAGGCGCGGCGATGTCCGCCGCGCTCACCGAGGACTTTGCGGCCTCGGTGGTGACAAGCCGTCGGGGGACCTGGGGGAGATCGACCATTACGCTGCCTTGCTCCTGCTGAGGCCGCTCAACGATTTCAGACCCGTGCCGAACGCATTGAGGTAGCCCGTTTCAAGAGCCGAGCCGGCGGCGTAGTTGAAATATCGCGCGTCCGCATCGGACTGATCGGCCTGCGTCATATAGTTGCCGACGCGGATACGCCGCTGCCGATCTGAGATCGTCGCGTTGCGATCCTCGATCGCCATGCCGGTCGGGCTATCGGCGCCCACCCCGGCGGCCGCGCGGATCGCCGCGATGTTGCCGAGCGTGACTGACAACTCGTCGCGCAAGCCCGCGTCGGTCTGGTCGGCCGCGGTGCGCGCCGCGAATGCTTGGCGCTGCGCCTGCGCCTCCTTGTATTGATACCCGGCCGCCTCGCCGCGAGCCTTCGAGATGCCGCCGGCAACCTGCAGGCCAGCCGAGGCCAGCGTGGTCGCGACTACCAATTCCGGTCCCATTACACCGTAACCTCAAAACCGAGTTCGAGCAGCCGCAGCGGCCCCGGAACGTCTTTCGTGATCGTCACCGTCGGGTCGACGGCCCGGCCGAGCGTGCGGAACGGATAGGTTTCCTCCCGCAATTCCGGCTGACCGGATTGATCCTCACCCTGCCGCCACGGCGGAACGCGCTGCGCGTCGAACATGAAGCCGGTGGAGTCTTGCACCGAGACCGTGGCGCGCGCGATCTTGCGCCTGCGCTGCGACTGCCGCTGCGACTGTCCCGGCTGCGCATGCGGGATGAACGGCACCAGCGTTGAGTTGAACACGAGCCCGGCCACATAGTCGGGGTCGTCGAACACCTCGCCTTCCTCCGGCACCAAGAAGCCGTCGGCATCGACCTCGCGATAGCCCTCGAACCGCACGCCGCGCATCAGTGCGACCGTGGACGAAGCGAGCCACCACAGCGACCCGTCGCTGCCGGTCGGCGCAAGCTCGGCCGGCACGTCATTGATCGGCAGTTTCGCGTCCAGATAGTCGTCGGCCTGCATCAGCTCGACGAGATCGCGTTGCACGTTGTTCGGCAGATACCGCGTCGTGAAGATCACGCGCGCGTCGAGCGCCGAAACCCACTTGCAAGCGCCCGAACCGGACCACGGCACCCAACCAACCCATTCCTTCGTGGTGCCGAACTTCCCGACCGCGAGCGTGCCATCGGCATTGAGCGCGAACACATACCGCTCCGGCATCGCGCCGCCGCCAGTGCTGGCCGCAAGCGCGATCGGGGCATTGAACAGATCGGCATGCAGTTCGGAGACGTCCTGCGCGATATAGGGGCGCGCCGTCTGGCCCGTCCCGACCACCGCGACAACGCGGCCGCGCTGCGCGTCGACATATAGAACACCCTCGGAGACCGAGACCGGCCGCACAGAACTCGCGGCATCCGACGTGATTTCCCGGAACGCCACGGAACCCGGTTTAAGCGGGTTGCTTTCGGAGATCGGAATGTATTTCACGCCGCGATCCGTGAACACGAACTCGTCGGCGCCACCGATGACGTGATAGACGCGCGGGCGGCCAGCGATCGTCTCGAAGATCGCCCCATTCGCATCGGCCGTAACCTCAAGGTCGTAAGGGTCCGAGATCGCGCTCCAGATGATCCCGTGCGACGCGCCCGGCAGGTTGCAGAAGATCAAGCGGCCCACGTCGGTCGCGCAAGACTCAGGCCAGCCGCGCGCCGCAGAGATGGCCTGTTCGGACCATGTGGTGGTCGCCAGCGGCGACAGCGGCGCGCCGGACACCACATTCGTCCGCGCGTTCGGCCCGACGACCGTCTCGACTCCGAAGCCCGTGGCGCGATTGTTGAGCACGATCACGTCGAGATGCGTGCCATCAGGGATGCCGCCGACCTCCGCCCGCGTCCCCGTGGTCGAGCCTTCGATGATCTCGCCGATGCGGAACCCGTCCGAACTCCCGACCGCGTACCGGGTCGACTGCGGCAGATAATCCACGCAGGTCGCATCCGCGTTGCGCGCATCGGTCACAGCGGTGATGAGAAGCTGCGCCTGCTGGTAGCGGAACAGCACCCCGACATGATCCGCGGTCAGCACATCGCCGGAAAACTCGACCGTGATGCTCGCGCCGACGTTGATGCCGGACGGCTGCATGGTGAAGCCGGACGTCGCCGGGAAGCGGTAGAACGGGGCCTTGAGCGACGAGCCGTTACCGGGCCGGAAGGCGTAGTCGAAGAACGACCAGGATCCGTCACCAGCGAGCCGCGCAACGCGCATGCGCATACCGGGGAAACACATCACCACGTCGTTGTCGACGACCGCCCACACGACGTTCACCGCGGTGGCAGCGGTCCATGGCCGGCCGGTGTCCGTCGCGATCACCGCGTCGCTGCTATCCCGGATTTTCAGGTCACCGGCGCCAAAACAAAACTTGAACGTGCCGAGGTTGCCGATCCGCACCTCATCGGTCCGGCCGGTCTGCAAAAACAGGGCCGTGCGCCCGGGTCGCGCCTCGGGAACGCCGGTGTTGAGCAGGCGGAAATTCTCGATCCGCCGCGCGCCGGCACGCATCACGCCTTTGTCGTCGGCGCGCTTCGCCGAGGCGGAAATCTGGCCGGCGGAGAAATCGCGCTGGCGGAGGATTTGCGCCGGGATGCTCACAGCGGCCCCACATAGCCGCGGCGGCGCGCGAGCATGCGCGACCGAAAGGCCGGCCGGGGCTTGTCCTCGCGATCGGTGCGGGTGCGCGCCTGCGCCAGGTAACCCTGCGCCGCGTTCTCATGGCGCGCGGCCTCGCCCGGATCCTCGTTGAGGCCCGCATAGATGCCCGACTTCACCAGCGAGTTGAGCGCCTGCACGAACAGCGGCGGCCAGCCGGACGGATCGCCGCGCAGCACGACCTTCGCCTTCACCGGATCGGTGGTGACCACGGTGGTGTAGATGTCATTGCCGATGATCTTCCAGTCGAGCGGATAGTCGGCCTGCTTGACCCACACCAGCCCGAGGCAATTCACCGGCTTTGCATAGACATCATCGTAGTGGTCGTCGTCGCCATCGCGCTTGCGCTGGATCGTGACGATAGCCGTCTCGAACTTCCAGTCGTGGCTGCCGAGCAGATAGGCGACACCGGCCTCGTAGGCGGCGGAGGCCACGGTCCATTCCGGCGAACCATCCTCCTCCGTGTTCACCGGCGAATTGCCGGTGAGGATCAGGTTCGTGTTGATCACCGAGAGTTTGTCGTACACCGCCGGCCCCGATCGCCATGCTCACATGCAAAACGACCGTGCAGCGGGGGCTACACGGTCGCAACGCACTGACAGGACGCGGGCGAGCTACTTCTTGCCGGCCTTGGGGTCCTTGGCTTTGCCGGCCCTGGCGTCCGCCTCGAACGAGTAACGGTCAGGATCGCTCCGAACCAGCTCGTCCGCATCGACCGTAAAGCGCTCCAGCGGCTTCGGCTCATCGCCGCTCAGGTCGTAAACAACACGCATCTGGGGCATCGTAGTCCTCCGTTTCCGCTTTCCGCTATTTGCCAGGCAGCGGGGCAACCCACGCCGAATAATTGATGCCCGTCGCAACCGTGCCGCTGACGACCGTGCGGGCGCGGAGATAGCGCCGGACCGTATCGGCCTGCTCGTTGCAGAACATCAGCTCGTAGCGGCCGACCGGCGAGTCGATCGCGCCGCCATCGCGCACCTCGGTGGCGCCGAGTTGCAGATGCGCCGCCTGCTCGATGTCGGAGGCGAAGGTCGCAGAGCTCGAAACTTCGAGCACGATGTCATAGAGTTCATCGTTCGACGCGATTTCGATGGCCGTCACGTCGATGATGGCTACGCCTTCGAACCGGGCCGTACCGAGGTCGATGACTTTGGCGCCGCCCCCGACGGTAGCCGCAGCCGTAGACCCGACGAGGCCGGCGTCTTTCAGCTGCATCTCCGCGTCGAACGTATACTTCCGCTGGCCCATCAGGCCCTCCTCTCGTTCAAGCCCACCGGGCCGATAAGCTCGTTATGCGGCGAACGCCGCGTCCTTGATGCCCCACAGACGGGCAAAGCTGTACTTGTGCTCGTCGACGAGGCCGACGTCCCACGAGACGTGGGTGCGATAGAACGGCCGCGTACCCGTCTTGACGAGGCCGACATCTTCGGCGGCCAGGTCCTTGAGCATGATGCCGCGCAGCTTCCCCTCGCCGAGCGACATGACGTAGATCGAAGTGCCGACCGCCGAGCCGCCGCCGGGATTTGCTTCGCTGAACGGCAGGATGAAGCCGTGATCATCCTTTTCGTAGCCGAAGAAGATGCGGATGCCGTTGTAGGTCATCTTCGGCGCGCCGACCGCATCCCAGGACTGGATCACGAAGCCCGAGATGGAGGTGTTGCGCGCCGCCGCGATGAAGCGCGGCATCAGCGCCTTGCCGACCAGAATGGCGTTCGGCTTGTTGACGTTGTTGATCGTCTCGTCGAGCTTCGCGAGGGACAGCGCGTCGCCGCCGCTGGTGCTGCCGGCCGCAATCTTGCGACCGAACTTCTCCGCCCGCTTCTGGAGGCCATCGAACTCGCGCGGATTCGAGGCGTTGTCGCCCTTGATGAACGTGTCCAGCCACATCTTGCCGTGGGCGGCCATCGCCATCGTCTCTTCCTGCGCGCGGCGCTGCATGCCGTTACGCCGGATGATCGCCTCGTCCACATCGATGTTGTGGTCAACGATGTAGGTCGGCTCCTGGAAGGGGTCGACCTTGCCGAGACCGGAGGTGGAGTCCTCGTTGATGCCGCGGAAGCCGACGCTCGGAAGCTGACCCTGACGGTAGCCTTCGTAGACCGCGGCGCCGAGGGTCTCGAACGGGAGCGCCTCGTAGATGTCGGCGGACTGCGCAAACATCTCGATAATCGGACGCGAAACGTCGGTCTTTTCCTTCTGCTTCGCGTATTCAGGCAGCGTCATGACAGCCATAGTGATCTCCCCTAGGACGCGGCCTTGGTCCGCGCATACTCAAGCCGCTCGCGCGGCGACATCTTCGCGTAGTCCTCATCCGAGATTTCCTCGGACTTCTGCTCGCGCTGACCGCCAGACACGTCGCCGGCGGTGCCATTGGAAAGCGCGAGAACAACCTTTTCGAGAGCCTGCACCTGGTCGGCGCGGAAAACGCCCGACATGATCGCCTCACCGACCGGCTTACCGAAGCGACCCTCAAACGCGGTCCGCACCGCAGTGATGCGCGCCGAACTGTTGGGGCCAAGCTTGGCGGCCTCTTCGTCGACGCGCTTGTTGATCATCTCGACTTCGCTGAGGCGGCTCTTGACCTCCATGCCGAGCAGTTCGCCGGCCACCGCGGGGTCAATCTTCTTGTCGAACACGAACTGCCGGAATGCCGAAAAGGTCGGGTCGTTCGCGTCGAGCTTCACGCCCTCGGGCAGCTTGGCGCCTTCCGGCAGCGGAATCTCAAGATCCTCGATCTTTTGCGGGAAAGCCGCGAGGCGGTCCGCCTCGGCTTTGTGCGCGGCGGCGATTTCGGAATAGTGCTTGCCGAAGTCGTCCCATTTCGTCTCGCCCTTTTCGGCGTCGAAGTAGGACTCGGGCAGCCACTCAGGCCGGCTCGCCGTCTGCGATGCGACGGCGGGAGCCGCGTTGCTGTCGGACACTTCCTGCTGCTGGCCGGTCGAAGCCTGCGCCTGCTGCTGCGTGTCCTGCCCCAACGTTTTCGCTTCCAGTGCCATCCTGCGCTTCCCTGAGGAGCCGAATTAAATCGTGCGCGAGAGTGCGGCGGCCTTCCTGCTCCCGCAACGCACCGGACTCCGCGTTGCGCATCACACGGATCAACTCGGCATAGAGGAAGGTTTCGAGCGCGGAATTGCGGCCGACCTTGCGAAGATCGGCTATCACTGCCTCGCGATTATCAGCCACCGGAGCCTCCTGTGGCCGCTGCGGTCAGGCCGCCGGGGAGACGCGGGCCCATCACTCCCGCAAGCTTGCTCATGTTGTCGAACGTTTGCGCAAGTTGCTCGGGGTCGCGCATCACCACGATTTTGTCACCCAGCTTGGCCTTGATGTTGTCCATCGTGGCCCGGTCGTCGACCATGACCGGCATGGTCTGCGGAAACACGGAGCCGCCGATCTGGAGAACGCGGGTCGCCGTGAGCACGTCCTGATTCTCCTGCGCCCGCTCAGCCGGGTTGTAAGCCTGGAGTGAGACCTTCTTCCCCTCGATTTCCAGCGGCACTGCCAGCCCGCTTTGCTCCGCGATGAACCGGAAGCGCTGGAAAACCTCGTAGGGAAACTCGCGCCAGAACGAATATCCGGGCGTGCCGATCTTCTTCTGCGCTTCAACCATCTCGTCGAGCCATTGCGAAGCGGTCGGCGGCGTCTTTCCAAGCTGTTCGGGGAAGTCGACGTAATGCAGCCGGCGGATGCGCTTTTCGAGCTGCATCTCCTCGAAATGCGACGAGTCGAGCGGGTTGGGGTCGTAGATTTTTTCAGTCACCGGGCGCGTGCTGCCGGGCCGGCGCGGATAGCCCATACCGGGCTCGATACCGTCCTCAAACGACAGGGTGCCGTCGTCGTCATAGGTAAACGGCGCCCGCAGCGTGAAGTCGATGTTCTCGACGAAACCGGCGCGAATGTCGTCGACCTGCCGAAGATCGGGCAACGCTTTGATCATCGGGCCATCGGGCCAGGCGAAGTCCGGGGTCGCTCCGAACCGCCCGACAACGAGCGGACACGAGCCCTCGCCTTTCAAGATTTCGTGGTGGACCACCTCTTCGCCGACCATGACGACGCGCTGCCAATACTCATCGTCGTCGCGGTCCCAAATCCGCCAATGTCCCCACCGCACCTCCACGCCTTTTTTATCGCCTTTGTCCGCCCGCTTCTGGATTTTCTCAGGGAGCGTGATCTTCGGGAGAAGGGCCGGCAGCTTGCGATAGCTGCTCGTCCGCACAACGAAACGGTCATCGATGCGGCCGTCAGGGCCGAGATTGATCTCAAGTTCGCGGATCGGGATGGCGAGGCACTGCGCCGGCCGACCGGGCCGCGCGAGCTTGATGTCCATCGCCATGACGCCAATCGAGCCATCCGGCACGCCGCCTTTGCCGAGTTCGGCGTAGAAGTTCGAGCCGCGGATCGCCTCGAAAATGTTTTCGTCCTGCGGCCCGGCGACCTCGGCGACGGTCTTTTTCTGCGCCTCGCTCATGTACGGATCGGCACGGCGCTCGGCCCACTTTCCGGTCCGCGGCATGAAGCTGTCGATCACCATCGTCATGAAGTCGTCGGCGACCTCCATGGCGAGCGAGGTCTGCAACTCGTTCCCGTCGTGCGGCCGTGACGATGATTTTGTCTGCGAGCTCGCGCTGCGCACGCGCCGCGGCGCCGCAAAATAATAGCATTCCTCGATGTCGAGCCGGCTCTTGGCCTTCTCGGCGCGCGCATCGGCAAGGCGGTCGCAAGCCTCACGCTCCAGCTTCTTCCGATCCACTGCCGGTTTGGGCTGTTCCGCCATCGATCACATCAACTTTTTCAGGCCGGCGGCAAAAACGTTCCCGAAAAACCCGGACAAACCGCTTGGCGCTGCCGCCGTGCTGGTGCTCGTCGACTGGATCGGCGTGCCGGTGGTGCCGGAGAATGCCTGACGCGCGCCGTAGATGCGGAACAGCCGATCGCTATCAGTCCGCAGGCGGTCCTGAATCGACGAAATCTTGTCGTTCTCCGCCGCTTGCTGCGCCTGCACTTCCTGCGCGCTCGGTTGATACGGCTGGGGCCGCGGCGGGTCGAAGTCCATGGATCACTTCCGCTCCTGATGCGAGGCAGTCTCGCCAGAGCCGGTCCGGCCGCAACGCACCCGAACGCAGGCCGAGCAGGTGTTTGATCGCCGGCACGCACCAGAAACCGACGCGCGCATTCCATCGCGCGTTCTTGTCGGCCGGCATCCGCAGCGCGCCGGCACCGCTGTCCCCGCCGAGGCGGAAGGCGATCAGTTCGAGACCTTCCTGTTCAGGCATCGCCATCACCCGCGTGCGGCCGAACTGCACGTCGTAATGGACGAACACCTTGGACGCTTCCACCCAGCCGAACGCCATGACGTGCTTGAATCGGCCCGGGAGAACGCGGTCGAGCCACGGCATCGTGGTCGTGGTGGTGAACACCACCAACCAACTGAGCGGCTCGAATTTGGAGAACTGGCTCGGGGTCATGCGATCCGCCGCCCGGCGCCGCCGCGGCGCTTGCGGGTCTGCACCGGTTTGCTCGTGCCCGCTGCCGGCAGCCCTACCATACGTCGGCCTTCACCGAGCGACATCGCGCCATATTCGATCGTATTGCAGACGTGCGAATATTTGTTCTTGGTCGGCTTCAGCTCGCCCGTTTCAGGGTCTTTCTCCAGACAGTATCGACCGGCGAGACCAACGATCAACGTCCGGCACCGCGGCGAGATCACCCAGCGGTTGATGCCGCCGGGATTGTCATTCAGCGCGAACGAAAACGTATCGACGCGGGCGCGGATGTCGTTCGATGACGGATTGACAGGGATGCCATACGACGCGAACACATCGAAAGGCGTGATGTCGTTCGCCTGCCCGCGATCCCGCCCCTTCTCGTCTCCATGTGTGATCAGCCGGCAGCCGGAATAGTTTTGTTCGAGGAATCGTTTGACCTTCGGCGCAAAGCTCGACGCCGGCTCGTTAAAGCCGATCATCTCGTGCTGTACGAACACGCGGCCATTGATTTCCTGCGCGAACGTCGCCGCCGGCGACCGGCCGAAATCCATCCATAGCCGCACATCATGACCGGGTACCGGCTCAAGCGCGGTCGGTGCCCCATGGAATTCGCGCCGGAACATCGGGTAGACGGGATCGCCTTCGACGAGCAAGACGCACCGAACCATCAGCCGACTGTCGATCCACGCCTTGGTCTTGCCGACGATCTGACGCGGGTAATACTTCTCCGACAGGTTTTCCAGGTTCTCGGCGTCGGGGTTGACCGTGTATCCGGTGACGCGGCCCTGCGCGTCCATCTGCTCGATCAGCGCCGGCGGCTGAATGAAAAGCCCCCACTCCTCCGGCCACTGGTACTGGACCATCTCCTCCGGCGTCAGCCCCGACGGGGGATCGACCATGCCGGTGCGCGTCGCAAGCCAGTGATCTTCGTCCGGTGCGTTCGCGTCACAGATCACGCCCGCCCATGTCGCGCCGCCGTGCGACTGCTTCGGATAGCGATCGACGCGGGATTGGCCTTCGTCGACAAGCTCGATCGGGATGTACTGGACTTCGTTGAACCATCCGCCCGAATATTCGCCGGACCGCAACTTGCGAATGTCCTCCGGCTTATCCAGCGCGAGAAAGTCCACCTCCATCCGCACATCGCCGAAGGCGATCCGGTGCGATGGCGGCTGCCCCCAATAAAACCGGCCGTAGACCGCTTCCGGAAACGTGTCGAGCCAGGTCCTGATCGTCGTGCGCCGCAGGTCGGGATAGGTGTTGCGCGCGACGAAAAACCGGGAATACCTCAGCCCATCGATCCGCGATGGCCGCTGCTCCTGCGCGTGCCGCATCAGCCGCAGACAGCACAGCACCGACTTGCCGGACCCGACCGGGCCGATGATCGTGTCCATGAAGTTGTTGGACGTGATGAACGCGGCGCCCTTCGTCGCGGGCCGCACCCGGTAAATCTGCCGGCCGTGTTCGTCGAGCAGCGGACCGTCGGTCATGAGCGAGCCCGGAAGTTTTCACGCCCGAAAAATTCCCGACACCACCCCGGACCGTTTTCAGGGAAACTGGATGGGGGGAGTACCAGCGCCTCAAGCGCGCGCCGATTTTCCCCCACCCCCACCTCGCGTGTTGCGCGCGCGTGATCGCGACCCGGGGGGCGTCGGCCGCGTGCGTGGTGAGGCTGGCGCGTCACGCTGCACCATCCCCGCCGCCGGACTCCCCGCCGAAGGGAACGCCGATTGCCTGTTTTACTGAGGAATGCGCATCAATCGTCACCGACTTCAACGATTGCTCACCACTCGCGATCACAATCGTCACACCTGGCGTGCGAACCGCGGCCTTCCGCTCGGTCTCTTCGTCGACCTGTTCGAGGGCTTTCACCGCGTTGACGCGAGCCATCTGGTTCGTCGTCTGATCGCGCACTTCGCAGAGCGTGTGAAAGTTCCGCGCTCGTTCAGAGGTGCGCAACACCTCCAACTCACTCAGATAGTGTGCCTTCACGTGAGGCTTTCGGAACGCGACGTAGAGCGAATGTTCCGCCATTCCGGTCGCTTTTGCAGCCTGCGCCCGTGTGAGGCCGGACCACACCATCTGCTCGATTGCCTGCTTGAGACGGCCGGTTACGCGCAGTTCGCGCTTCACTTTCGGCTGTGTTGTCGGTGTTCCGGCGGCTGCTGGTGCGATTGCTTGCGATGTCGCTGGCATTGCCTGCTCGGTTGGTACGTCCTCGGCCGTTCGGCCTTCGTCGTGGTCCTCGCTCGCAGGCTCGCTGCGGAAGGTCTCCTTCCCTTTCAGGAAAGGAGCGCGGGCGCGCGATGCGGGGCGCGGGGGAAACTGCGCGTGGTGGTGATCGGCCGCAACGCACCGGGCAAGTTTCTCAATGTTTATGCGGGTTTTTGGTGGTGACCGGCGGATATCGAGTCGGCTTGACAAAAAAATTCACGTTTTACGTTTGACAAACGTGCGAGGCCGTGCTTACTTTACATTTGTAAAGCGATGTTGGCGCATCGCTCAACCGCGAGGAACATCAAATGACCGACTTCCAATTCTTCATCATGCTGCCCCTTGGCACGCTGACGCTGATCGGGTTCGCGTTTAGCGCCCTGCATATGGCTGTGGCTGCTTGGGATCGCGCTTCGCTCCGCCGCATGAACCGGGAGGGCTGATCGATGCGCGCAATCATGCCCCGCGAGTTCTACATCCCCGCCGGCGCCGTGAAGGTTGCTGACAAAGGCAGCGATGCTGTCGCCTATCTCTACACCGCCGGCGCTGGTGTGCCATGCGCTACGCTCTTCGCTGGCAAGTCGAGCAAGCCGCTGTGGCGCTACCGCTTCCGCGACAATGCGCGGCGCGAGAAGGCCATTGCCGATGCATTCGCTTTGCGTCGAGCCAAAGCCGGCGCGAAGGCTGCAGCGCGTGCGCAGCGTCAGGCCTGGGTCAATCCCTACAAGGTCGGCGATCTATTCCGCCGCTCCTGGGGCTATGATCAGACCAATATCGACTGGTACGAGGTGGTGAAGGTCAGCGGCAAGACGGTGTGGGTGCGCGAGATCGAGCAGGCCCGCGTCGCCACAGGCGACATGACCGGCAAGACCACGCCGCAGCCCGGCAAATTCCGCGCTGGCGAGGCCAAGCGGTGCTTGGCGCAGGATGGCCGCATCAAGATCAACCACTACGCCCACGCCTATTTCGTCAAGCCGGAGATCGTGGCCGGCGTGCCGGTCTATGGCGTCGATAGCTTCTCGTCCTATGCTTGAACGAATTGGCCCGGCGGTTGGCGCCGCCGGGCCGTGCCACCTGATCGCTGAAAGGCCCGCGAGGGCGCCCCAGGACGCGCGATGACGCCCAAGGATACACGAAAAGACGAGGACGCGCACCGGGCGGCGATGACGCTGCTGCGCGAAGGGCTCGTAAACCCATCAGAGGCCGCAGACCTCGCGGGCGTGTCGCGGCAGCTGGTGCGTCACTGGTTGCTCGCGGCCGGCGTAGACTGGCGCAAGCAGCGCGACGCCTATCTCGCGAAACGCTGGCGCCGAGCCCTCAACCGCGGCGCGCGTATCGAACGGGAGGAGTGACGATGCAGATCATCGACCAGGACCTGTTCAGCCAGTGCGGCGGCTCGGCACCTGACTGGGCGGCCTATACCGGGCTCGAGCTCGGCGGTTGCACGGTGACCGACAGCGGCGTGGCCTTCAATGCCGCGCGGTTCTTCACGGTCTACGGCCGGCGCGCGAATGATCAGATCGAGCCCATCACGAATGTCACCGCCGCGTCAGAGCGCGAGCGCCCCATCTTGCTCATGCGGGCCATGGACGTCGCCGCCGAGCTTTCCTATCGCTCCGGCCTCGCGGTCACGCTCTATCGGCCGAACGGATCAGTCTGACTGGTCGTCACCGTCCACAAACCGCAGGTTGACGTCGCCCTGTTCGATCATCTCTGCGACCACATCGACGCCGTGCAGCGGGCACGCCATGTCCGCCTTGTAAATCTCCGTTCCTGTGTCCTGCGGCTTGCAGATGCAGCCCTTCGCCCTCGCGACCGGCGAGCCTGGCGCCAGATTGAAGTTCTCGACGCGATCGGTCATGCGCCGGCGTCCCAGCACTTCCGGAAAGCGGCGAGCGCGGCCTCGCGCGTCGGAGCGTGCCCATTGCACGGCCGCGGCCGCCCGAGATCGTGAGGATGGCTGATTCCCCAAAACCAAGTGCCGCCCGGCGGGGCGAAGGTCTTGGGAATGTGATCGCGGATCGAACCGACCACCTGCTCGCCGGCATAGACGAGGTAATGCGGCAGGCCGTGCACATCGAGGTGGTGGAGCTTGGCGACGAGCGGTTGAGACATCGCGGTATTCGAGCGCGATTCCTGCCGCCCGACCAGCCGCTAGGGCTCGCGGGCGGTGGTTCGTTTGACCACAAGCGAGGGCTAGGTGGGGAAAGGCCCCTGCGACCGACGCCTACTGCATTAAGTATCTGGCGTTTCAACCAGAATCATGGACCAGGAGAACAAACTGAGGGTGTTACTCCCACAGTTATCCCCGCGATGCACAAGCCCTCACCGGGAACCCACGCAAAGAAAACACGAACATTATCCGCTAGTTAGCGCCGGCGATGTGAATACTGAGTAGTGGTGAGTGCGGTTCTTTGAAAGCGGTTGCGAAAACGGCGATTCGCCGCACAATCACGACATGAAAACACCCCGGCGCGCTAACGCCGGGGCGTTTCCGGGCCCGTAGCTCAGCTGGATAGAGCGTAGCCATTCCAGGGCGAAGGTCGGGGGTTCGAATCCCCCCGGGCTCACCAACCGAGACGGAGGGGCGGCCGCAAGGCCGCCCTTTCTCTTTGCCCTGAGATAAGAAATCCCCGTTGATCTTTCGTCAATGTGGTTTTTTGGATTTTTGTCGGAAAATGGTTCATCGGGAATTCCCGAATAATGCCAGGCGTTTGTTCGATCCCTAGCGCGAGTTCAATCTGCACAACGTTTTGAAACTCTTTTCTTCGTTCGACGCCACCTCGCCTTCGCCGCTAGCCGGGCGATTCTCCGCCGCGTCGAAGGCCGGATTTTTGCCTTTCTTGCGTCCGCGGCCTTTTTACTCAAATCGCGCATTATCTGCGGCAGGACACGGCGTTTTAGCGTTTCACTTATCCGGTGAGCATCGACGTTCGCCGGTCGCGCACGCTGCTCCCATCGACGCTCCATCATCGCCACCGTTTCGGGATCCTCGACGAGTTCCAGACGCACTCCGAGCGTCGCCAGCGCCAACTCGAACGACAGGCCGCCGAGCTTCTTCACCTGCGACGGGCCGAACAGCTTGCCGGTATACCCGCTCTGCCAGCCGGCGAGCGCGTCCATCGTCGCATCGGTCAGCCGCAGTCGATCCTTGCGCGCGCGCAGCGCGGCGATCAGGTCGTCATATGTGCGGACGGTGGCGAGCGGTGCGCTCACGTCCCCTCGCTCCCACTCTGCTGGTGCGCCGTCACGCGCTCCACCCACTCGCGGTTCGAGCGGATGAACTCGGGCGACACGCTGAATGTCGGCGAGCCTTGATCCTCGCACATACGGCGGAAATACCGCTCGTTCGCCTCGTCCATCACTGTGCGGCGCGCCGGCTCCTTCGGCTGGGCGGCGTGAAGCTGCTCCTGCAGCGCGGCGAATTTCTCCCTGACGCGGCCGTATTCCTCGCTCGAGACCTCGCGGCGGTCGACCAGCGCCAGCACGCCCTTGATGCGCCGATCCTCCGCCCCGACCGGCCCGAGCACGTCGCGGATCAGCGCCGCCATGAACGACGACGCCGGGCAGAATTGCAGGCTTTGCCCCGGCGCCTGTCCCATCTTCACCTTCTGGCACGCCTGTTCGATGGCCCACGCCGGGAACTGCTGCAGGTCCGTCACCATGCCGGCGACGAGCCCGCCGCGATCCGACAGCGTGCGCGTCGACGGAAAGCTGTCGATCATCTCGGCGATGGCGGCCGCGGCAAGCCCGCGTTGCGTGCGATCCTGCGAGCAGGGCCGGATCGCGGCGCGAAGCACGGCGCGGCGCTGTTCGAGCTTCTCGCGCTCCGCCGCGGTCGGCAAACGATCCGCCTCGGCCGGCGAGCCATCCGCCGGGTGCCACCGGATCGACCGCTCGCACGTCCGCAGCAGATCATCCACCACGGGATCGGGCTTGTGCGCCACCGCCGAAGTCGAACTCGGCGCCACCGCTGTGCTGGTCGATCGTTGGGGCATCATCGAAAGTTGCTGCATCGGGTTGCCTCATGCGGGCTGCCATTTCGCGAAGGTTCACGTAGCCACGGCCTCCGGGATCGCCGCGCGCGCGCTGTCCGAGAGCGCGGTTGATCCACGGCACGGGGTCGGCGACGCGGTTGCGCTCCGCGTCCTCGATGGCGCCGAGCACGGCCACAGCCTCGTCGTTTGCGAGCTTGAGAAAGCGGCCGATGAGGGCGCGGGCGCTGTCTGGCGTCTTGCCGGTGATGCGTTCGACGATCAGCCGGCCCCGGTTGAACAGGTCCGCACGCGGATCGACCACCACCGGCGGCGACGCGCCAGCGTCCGAAGCGATAGCTTCGGAATCTTTCTTAGAGTTATTAGGTTCTTCTTCTTTGCGTCGCGAGCGCGTCGCTTGTGCGTCGGTTTGTGCGTCGCTTGGCGCGTCGTCAGCGCGTCGGCCAAAGGCGAATTTATCGTAATTGCATAGAGTTATAAGCGTCGCTTGGTGCGTCGTTTGGGTGACTATCATCGCGTCGATTTCGAGACGTTTCAGAAAACGTCGCACGCGAGCCTCCGACCACCGCCATTTCGTGGCAAGGAACCGGGTTGCGAAAGCGAGTTGCCCGCGCGCCAGTTCAATAGGCGCACGACCGACGCGGACCCGCATCGGCTTCCATGCCGCCGCGCCGATCATCCACAGCCACGCCTCGCGCTCGGTGTAAGGCTCCGGCGCGAAGATGGGGTGATCGAACACCGCCCTGTCGATGGCGAATACGCCACGTTCAGCCACGCGCATCCTCCGTTTGCAGCAGCGCCTCCAGCGCGCTCACGGCGTCGCAGGTGCGCGCCAGATCGACGCCCGCCGTCTCCATCGTCTGCGCGAGGCCGAGCAGCAGGATGGCTGGAACCTCGACGTGGACGCCCTTGGCGGCGATGTTGCGCAGTTCGTCGGCGTGCTTGCGCATGGCCTTGGCGTGCCGGCGCAGGATCAGGCTGTTGCGGTGGATGACGGTCATCGCGGCACCCTGCGCGGATTAACGCGCTCCTTCGGCCGGACGGTGATCACGGTCCGGTTTTTAATGATGAACTGGACGCCCTCCGCCCTCACCGAGCAGGCGTTCGGGTTCGGTCCGCACACCTTGCGGATATGCTCGCGCACGAGTTCGACGTCGAACCCCTGGACGCGCTGCATGTAGCGCAGGACGGCGTGGTCGCTGACGTCGATGGTCATGCCGCCCTCCGCCGCTCGCCGGGCGCGCGGTACGCGATGCGGCAATGGCGCGCGCAATACGGCTTGTCGGGGAATGGCGCGCCGCCGCAGAATTGGAGCGTGTCGAGGTCGGTCGGCTCGCCCATCGGCCAGCGGCAGGTGTCGTGGCGCAGATCCACGAATGCCACCGCGCAGTCGGATTGCTCGGGCGGCAGGTCGGTCATCTGCGGTTCGCTCGGCTGGCCCGGGCTACTCCACCAGTCGAAGCGAGCCATGGGCTTGCGGGCGCGCGGCGCCGCCGGATTGCCCGTGCTCGACTTGCGCACCCGAATCCGCGGCGGCCGCTCCGACTTCGGCTTGATGCGGCCCGACAGCCCGAGCCGATCCACCTTGCCGAGCACGGCATTGCGCGTGACGCCGCCGAGTTTGTTGGCGATCTGGCTGCCGGAAAGCCCTTCGGCCCAAAGCCTGCGCAACGCCTCTGTCCGTTCGACGCTCCAGAAATACCCAGGGTTAGGCTGCACGGTCTGCCTCCAGCATGGCGCGGATGGTGTGTTCGACGGGGATCAGTTCGCGGATGATGCGGTGCGCCTCGGCGAGCAGGTCGGCCTGGCGCTGCCGATCCTCGACGATGTGTGCGGCGGTCGCCGGGAACAGCCCGATGGCGTGTGCGGTGTGCTCGTCCTGCTGGCGATCCAGCACCGCGCGGTTTGCGGCTAGCCGCAGCGCGACGGCGATGTCGGCGAACGGGAATTCGAGGTGGCGGCGCGGCTGCATCATGTGCGCACCACGTCGCGGAAGTTGGCGATCCAGCGCGCCGCGCGATGCTCGGGGATGCCGAGCCGGTCGGCGATCGACTGTGTGTCGAACCCGCGCCGCCACATGGCGATGGCGTCGGCGTAGAGGTGGAGTTGCTTGGCTTCGTCCAGGAAGGCGGCGGTCATGACCGCCTCCCGATCTCGCGGCGTTCGGCGGATGGAGCCGTCAACGACCGAGCGCTGTAGGAAGCGCGCAACCGGCCGCCGCGACGCTTGACCAGCAGGCCGGGATAGCTCGAATGCACACCGAACGCGGCGGCAAGCTGGATGACATTCTCGCCAGCGCGATATCGCCGCACGATCTCGTTTTTCTGCTCGGCCGTGAGGCGGGGCTTGCTCATTCCTGCAACTCCACGATTTTGACCTGTACCCGCGCCGTGTCGCCGTATCGCTTCCAGACGTGGAGCGAGCAGACTTGCGCGTCGTCGCGCCAAGCGACGGTGTTCAGCGAGTCCTTGATGAGTTTCGAGAGGTTGTCGGCGTCGGGCCGCGACGTTTTCCAGGTCGCGCCCCGGCGTGCTTTCGGCCGCAGATAGACGGCATCGATCGAGAGTTCGATCGCGCCTTCGATCACCGGCGCGCCGGCCATGGCGCGCTGGCAACACAGCTTGACGACGCCCATGGCGCTCCGCTGCTTCGCCGGCGTGAACCGCGCCACAGTCTTGCCACCGCCGGCGCGGGCAAACGGCACCGCCTCGCCCGGAACGACGAACGCAATCGTGCGCGGTGCTGCCGGCGCGAGCATCGTCACACCACCGGCGCGGTGCGCCGCAGGTTCGCGGGAATGTCGAGACCGTCATCCGCGGGCACGGCCGGCGCCGTCGGCATGTCGTCGAGCGCGGGCCGGAACGGCTGCGTGCTCACGTCGGCGGTATTACCCGCGCCTTCCGGCGGCAGGTCGGGCCGCTCGGACAGGTCCATCTGATCGGGATCGGTCGCCGTGCCATCCTTCGTGCCGAGCGGCTTGAGCTTCGACTGGAAATCGGAGAGCAGCACGTCATTGCCGGCGTGCCAGCCGTCGATCCACTTGTTGTGCTGCGGCAGCGTGTGATCGTAGGGCGACTTGCGCGGCAGACCCTGGAGGCCGGCGGTCTTGCCTTCCTCGAACGCGCGGTCCTCGGCTGGCCGCCGATCCTCGAAAAACTCGAACTGGCTGCCGACCGGCGAATTGACCCAGCGCGCCAGCCGCAACTGCCGCTCGACAGCCGCCTGCACCGAGGCATTGCCGCCCGGCTGTTCGATCAGGATCATCTCCTTGATGTCCTTGACCGCGTGCTTGCCGAGTTCGGACTTCGCGCCGTTTTCGATGGCGGTCAGTTCGGCTTTCGCCGCCGCGACGACCGCCTGCTGCGCTTCCCATTTCTTTTTCCACGAATAGGTGAGCGCGCGCTGTTCGTCCTCGGTCAGCTCGGGCCGGTTGTGGCCCTTCGCCGCTTTCGCGCCGTCCTCGCGCTCCAGCCGTTCGGCCTCCCGCTCCTCCGCGTCGATCTTCGCCTTCTGCGCCGGCTTCTCGGCGCGCTTGCCTTTAACGGCCATGATGCTCTCCCTGTTTGGTGAATTTGCGCTGCTGATCGAGCCACCATTCCGCGCGGGCGGCGGCGTCGCGGCCGTCGGACGTGAGCCGCGCAGCGCGCCAGCGGCAGAAGGCGGCGATCAGAAAAAACAGCCGTGTCATTCGACGGATAATCCCCTCGCCGTCCTCCTGCGGGACGGCCGACGCACGCACGCAACGCTTCCCTGAAACGCGATGGACGAACCTCCGGCCGGCGCTTACGCAGCGCCCGGCGACAGGGCCGTCTCTTTTGTGTCGTTCAACGTGAGAATGGATTCGAGCCGCGTCAGCCGCAGCCGCAGGTCGTGCAGTTCGGCGCGCGCGTCCTGTTCGCGCTTGCGCGCGACCGCAGCCGCGATCTGCACGCGCTCGAAATCTTCGAGCCGCCGCGCCTTGCCGTACCAGAGATCGAACGCGCGCCAGTAGCTCAAGCCCGCGCGCTTGGCAGCGTTCTCGATGGCGCGCTTCACAGCATCGCCGGGCTGGCGGGCGGCAAGCTCTTTCAGAGCCGCCTGCGCGTCTCCCAAGGAAATTGGGAATGTTCTCGTGTCGCTCCCAAGGCTGCTCTGCCCGATTGGCGTCATGACGAAACCTGCTCAGGCATGGATTGTTCGGGAACGATCGACGGCGACGGCACATGCTCAGGCCGCGACCACAGGTCCGGCCGCAGCGCTGACGCCGGGACAACGCCGTCGGTCGCGCGGTGGATGGCGAGGGCAAGTTCCGGCGAGACCTTCTCGGTGGTCTTGGCTTTCCAGATGGCCGGCTGGGTCACCCCGCAGTCGCGAGCGAGTTTTGCCTCGCTGCCGCGCAACTCGATGGCCCTCTCAATGTGCTCTCGGACAGTCGGTTCAGCGGTGTCGGACATACCGCGAACATGAACACCTAGGGTGTTGAAGTCAATACCTAAAAGTTTGAATTAAACCATAACCATTGGTGTTAAAATTCGCCGATGACGACAATTGGTGAGAAAATCCGCGCGCGACGGGAACAACTCGGCCTCAGCCAAGCACAACTTGGCAAGCAAGCCGGCGGAATTTCCCAGGCGACGGTGGATAAGATCGAGAGCGGCCAAACCCTCCGGTCCAAGTTCATGCCGCAAATCGCGCAGCGACTCGGAATACCGCTCGACGAGATTTATCCCGAACTCGCAGGTGGCCCGCCGGCGGACGTTCCGCCGCCCGTCCCCGGCCGCGTCATCCTCCCCGACCGCGATTTTCCGGTCTATGCGTCCGCCGAAGGTGGCCCGGGTGAGATTATCCGGTCGACGGATCCGATCGATTTTATCCCGCGGCCAGCGCCCGTCGCTCACGTCAAGGAAGCGTACGGCCTCGTCATCACCGGAGAATCGATGTGGCCCGAGTTCAAGCCAGGCGAGACGGCGCTGATTAACCCGAAACTCCCGGTGGTCGGCGACGAGGTTTACGTTTTCTATTCGGAGATCGATGGCGAGGGCCGCGCGACGATCAAGCACTTGAAACG
The DNA here is from genome assembly GCA_023386635.1 of Pseudomonadota bacterium. Classification (GTDB taxonomy): domain Bacteria; phylum Pseudomonadota; class Alphaproteobacteria; order Rhizobiales; family Xanthobacteraceae; genus Pseudolabrys. The sequence continues at coordinate 37,100 of JAEWJH010000106.1, read as the reverse complement.
CGCGATGCCCGATGCGTGGCACGTGATGCAGCACAACCCGCCCGACGGGAAAGCCAAGGAATTCAGACTGCCGCGAAAGGACTGGCGATGGGCGCACAGGGTTTTCGGTAAGCACTCGCGGGTTTGATTGATGGCAAATCTTAAATCAGCGGTAATGCCAGCGATATTGGTCGTTATCGCGCTGCTCCTCGGCGCAATTTTGCATGTCCTTTGGAAGATCGAAGGATTGCAACGCTACGCCTGCGGCTTGCACGCATACCCATGTGCAGTGCACATCGAGAACCTTGACGACGTGGAATTTCGGGTGAAACGCGCGCTGGGAAAATAACAACTTTGGGTATTGACACTTAACACCCTAGGTGTTTAAGTCGCCTCCATCACACCGGAGGTGACACCCGTGTCCGATACCCTCTCCACCCTGCTATCTGACTTCTCCCGCGCGCCGGAAACGGCTGCACGGGCCACCGCCCTCGTCGAATACGAGCGCGATCCCCGCACGCCGGGCCGCACGGCCTACCGCATCACCGGGCCGAACCCGGCCGTGGTCCAGAACGCCATCGACGCCCGCATGCGCGAGGCCGAGGAAGCGCCCGGCCCGAACTGCGCGCAGTTCGAGATGCCGCGCCGCCGCAACGGGCAATGGGAAGCCCTCGGCTATGTCGAGATCGCGGTCGCCTCGCCGCCGCTGGCGCCGGTGCTGTGATGACGGTCGGCACCATCACAAGTCTGCACCCGATCACCGCGCCGACGCCGTTCGACTGGCAGGCGATTGGTGAGCCGACCGCCAGCAGCGGTTTCCATCTCTACATCATCGACGCGAACGGTCGGAAGATCGGCGTCGTGTGGGGCAAGGCCCATGAGAAGGCCGGCACCGCCGCGCTGCTCGCCGCCGCGCCACAGATGCAGGCCGCGCTCGAGCTTTTCGTGTCTCAATGGAACGCTTGCGGGCCGAACAGCGATTTCGGGCGCTACTTCCAGAACCTGTGCCACGACGCTGTGGCTGCCCTCACCGCCTCCCGCAATGTGGCCGTGGACGCCCCACCGCTCGCGCCCGATGCTGGGGAGGGCGAAGTATGATCCTGCTCGCCAACCCCCGCGCCCAGCACAAGCTGCGCGTCCGCCGGCGACTGCGCAATGGCCCGGCCCATCCCGACACATGGTCGCGGTTCGGCGATCACGCCCGCCGCGTCGCTGACTTCGGCTTCGACCTCGACGCCGCCTGCACCTACGCGCAGAGCGCCTATCTGGCCGAGCGCGCGGCGTTCAAGGCGCTGGCCCTCGCCGGCCGTTCGCGGGTGCGCACGGTCGCGCTCGACGAGCTTCGGCTGATCCTGCGCTGGCTGCGGTTCAAGCGGCAGCACCGGCAGTTCGCCGACCTGCTGCGCGCCATCACCGGCGACGAGTTCGCGGCGGAGGCCACCCATGCCGCGTGATCCCGGCTTCACCCCGCCCGAGCGTCGCGACGACCTCGGCCTCATCGTCTGGACGCTGATCGGCACGGCGCTCTCGCTGCTGTTCGTCGGCCTCGCCGCCGCCGTGGTGGTGGTCCGCTCCGACCTCCGCCTGCTCAACCTGCTCGCCGACGCAGGGCTGTTCGTCCTGGCGCTGATCGGCATCGCCTGCCTGTACGCCACCGTGAATTGGGGACGCCGCCTATGAGCGCGCCGGCACCGGACTGGAAGGAAGTCGCCGACAGGCTCCAGCGCGAGGGCGACAAGCTGTTCAGCTTGGGCGTGTCGCACGGCGACAACGCGGCGAAGGTTGGCGCGATGATCATCGAGGCGGTCGCCAACGCCCTGACCGCCGGCCTCTCGAAAGGACAGCAATCATGACCGCCAGCGCCATCATGCAACCGAACGACCGCGGCGCGATCCTGCGCGCGCAGGGCAAGGCCAACGCATCGCTCGCCCGCCTATCCGCCGCCGGCGTCGGCTACGAGCGGACAGAGCCAAACACCTACCGCGTCGCCGGCACCGTGACGTTCTACCCGCTCACCGGGTACTGGCGCGCGAACGACAACAGCGCGCAGGGCTACACCGTCGATGCGCTGATCCAGCGCGTAATGCCGAAGGTGGTGGCATGATTTCGCAACCGGGCATTTATCCCGACTTCCCAGAAGCCGACTACTATAACGACCCGGCGCCGCAGCCGTCGCTGACGCAATCCATCGTCAAGGTGCTGATCGCGCAGTCCGCGCTGCACGCCCGCATGGAGCATCCGCGCCTCGCGCCGCCGGAGCCGGACGATGAGGACGCGGAGCCGGAGAAATACGTCAAGGCTCAGGCAATCGGTAATGCCGCGCACCTGACGCTGATCGGGCGCGGCAAGACGCTGGCGATTGGTGAGTTCAAAGACTGGAAATCGAAAGAGGCGCGCGCCTTCAAGGAAGAAGCGCAAGCCGCCGGCAAGACCGTCATCCTGCAGAAGCATATGACCGTCGCGCACCAGATGGTTCTGGCCGCGCGCCTGCAACTCTCCGACATCGCCGCCGTCGAACCCGCCATGGACTTGGCGTTCCGCGAGGGCCACGGCGAAGTGATGATCGCCGCCAAGACGGGCGGCATCTGGCTCCGGTCGCTGGTCGACTGGATGGTCAGCCCGACGCTGCTGTTCGATTACAAATCGACCGGCCTGTCAGTCGAGCCGCACGCGGTGCCGAACCTGATGGCGAACGCCGGCTGGCCGATCCAGGCGGCGACGCAGGAACGCATCCTCGACCTGATCGACCCCGACAACGCCGGCCGCCGCCGCTTCTTCTTCGTCGCGCAGGAGAACTATCCGCCGTTCGCGCTGACCGCGCACGAAATGCCGGAAGGCACGATGACGATGGGCAGAAAGATGCTGGCCGCCGGCGAGGCGATGTGGCGCGAGGCGATGGCCACCGGCAAATGGCGCGGCTACGAGCCGGTCGTCCATCAACCGCATTACCCCGGCTACGTCGAGAACCGCTGGTTGGAGCGCGAGATCGAGCACGCCGACCGGCAAAGCGTGACGACACAGCCGAAGATTGATCCTGAAACGCTGATGGCGGGGTGAGAGATGGGACGGTTTGCCGAAGGCACGACGGTCTCCGTCGAGAAATCTCGCGCTGAAATCGAGGCGCTGATCACACGGTACGGCGCGCAAAGCACTGCATTCATGAATGCTCCCGGCCGTGCGCTGATCATGTTCGAGGCCAAGGAACGCCGGATTGTGTTCGAGTTGCCGCTGCCATCGAGGGACGAAAAGCGGTTCGTGCTTGATGGCCGTGGATACTCGCGGTCAACCGAGAAGCAAATCGCGGCATGGGAACAAGCGTGCCGGCAGCGATGGCGCGCGCTGGCACTGGTGATCAAAGCCAAGCTCGAAGCCGTCGAGAGCGGCATTACCACATTCGAGGATGAATTCCTCGCACACATCATGATGCCGGACGGGCGCACGGTCGGCACGCATATCAAACCCAGCATCGCCACGGCTTACCAGACCGGCCAGATGCAACCGCTCCTTCCACCACCGAGGCAAGAATGAACGCTCCCGCCCGCACCTTTGAATTCGCGCCCGCTGTCCGCAGCCGTGTCTCGCTGATCATCGCGCTTGCCGGCGCATCGGGCGGCGGCAAGACACTCTCGGCCTTGAAGCTCGCGCGCGGGCTCGCCGACGGCGACGACAGCAAGATCGCCTATATCGACACCGAGGCCGGACGCGCTCTGCATTACGCAGTCGCACCGGGCGAACAGCCGGGACCGGACCGCTTTGCCTTCCAGCATGGCGACCTCAAGCCGCCGTTCACACCGGAAGCCTATGCCGACGCCATCAAGGCGGCCGACGAGAGCGGACGCTTCGATGTGATCGTCGTGGACTCCTGCTCGCACGAGTATGAAGGCGAAGGCGGCTTGCATGACATGCATGACCTCCTCGTGAACGAAGCGGTCGAGAAGGCGCGCGCCTCTCACAAAAGCAATTATGCCTTTGACGAAGCGCGCACGCGGGACCGCGCCTCGGTCGGGGCGTGGAACGAGCCGAAGGCCCGCCACAAGCGGTTTGTGTCGCGGCTGCTCCAGTGCCGCGCGCACCTGATCCTCTGCCTTCGGGCGGACGAGAAGATCCGCATCGAAAAGGTCACGGAGACCGGCAGCAACGGTCGGGAATACACCAAGACCGTGATCATTCAGCCGAAGGACATGCCGGCGAACGAGCGATGGGTGCCGATCTGCGAAAAGCGGTTCATGTACGAAATGACGATCTCGTGCGTGCTCACGCCGCAAAGCCCAGGCCTGCCGATCCCGATCAAGTTGCAGGCACAGCATCGGTCCGCCGTCTCGCTCGACAAGCCAATCTCTGAAGAAACCGGCCGCGCGCTCGCCCTGTGGGCGAAGGGCGGCACCGCTCCGCCGCGCCAGGACAAGCCCGCGGCGCAGGCCACGTCCCCCGCGCAGTCACCCGATGGAGAACCGCCGTCGCGCGCGGGGGACGATGAGCCTACCGAGAGCGAGTTGATCCAGATGCACGACCGGCTGCTGGCCGAGGCGGCGGAGAGTGGCATGGCCGCGCTCGGCAAGGCGTGGGTCGCCGTCCCGCGAGCGCTCAAACCGATGCTCGAAGCAGCCAAGGACAATCGCCACAAACCCCGCGCGCTCGAAGTCGATGGAGCAACCGCATGACCGCGTTTAAATCAGTAGACACACACGGCGCTGGTCCTCCGATCAAGCCGACGCCGGGGCCGTGGCGCGAAGGACAGGACGGCAACAATCGCGTTTATGGCCCCGATAGCCGGGGTGATGATTCCGGCCTCATCGCCGTTGTCTACAAGGGGCGCGGGAATACGCGCCTCATCACCGAAGCCGGCACCGTCCACCACGAGACCGGCCTGACGCCGCAGCAGCTTCGCGAGCAGCGGGACGAGTTGCTGGCGGCGTTGCGAGACGCAGAGACCGCGATTGTCCACCTGAACGGCGAGGTGGCTTGCGAAGAAACTCTCCATGGCATCCGCGCCGCCATCGCCAAGGTGGAGGGCCGGTCATGACCTCCCTCACGAAGCTGCTGCCGTGCCCGTTTTGTGGCTCGACGAATGTTGCTCTCGGTAATGATACCATCGATGGCAATTACGAAATCGTTTGCTTGGGGTGCGCGGCATCACTTCCAGCGGGCGATGTGACGAAAGAAGGGGCGATCACGCAATGGAACACTCGCTCCGGCCGTCTCCGTGTCTCTGATGAACTTGACGCGGCGACGGTGGAGCGGTGCGCGCAGGTGGCGATACGATTGAATGGCTGGGGAAGTCCGCCACGTCCTGACATTGCGGAGCACATCGCCTCCGCCATCCGCTCTCTTATCCCGAACTCAGCCGGGGCACCTAGCGCCTCTCATTGCGGTTCACCCGGTGAGAGTGATCCTGCGGTAACGCAGGATTGCGCCCCGGCTGGGACTGTGAGCGCCCGCGATTTAGCAATTTGGCTGCGTGATTTTCGGTGCGGCCCGCTGCCTGGAGCGACATTGAAGCCGGTTGTTGAAAAGGATCGACAACTCGCCCGCGCTCTCCTTTCCCAATTCGACATACGGAGGAAGTGATGGCGAAACGCCAGATTGCATATAAGGCCACGCGCGGGGCAAGTGTTCGTTTCCCCGGCAAGCCAATCAAGATCAGCGAGACAGCGTGGTTTTACACGCAGCCGAAAGGCATGCTGGTGGTCACAGAGTTATTCGACACCATCGGCAGCTTTCGCGGAACGGCACAATGCACGATCCCTTGGCGCAAGGTTGAGGCCGCTCTGGGCGTCTATCGCCGAGTTAAGCGGAGCCGCCAGCCATGAGCACATCGATGCGCGAGGCGCTGGAGCCGATCAATATGCAGGACGTTCGGCTTGTCTGCGGCGAAGGCAAGCTAGAAGCGAAGCATGTTCTTGAGGCGGTCAATATCATCCTCAAGCAGCGCACAGAACGCGCCGCCTTTTCCTCCCCCGCACCGGATCGGTTGAGCGAGGAGGAGCGTTACTATGCACTTTGGAGGGCCGCAAAGGCTGTGTGCGACAGTCTTAGCGTTGTTGGGGATTCGCTTGAGTTGGTAGCCCTCCGTGCAGCGATTAAGTCATTCGACGTCGACTGCACAAACCGCCTCTCCCGTCAGCCCGAGGCTGAGCCGGATGCCTATGCCGAAATCATCGGCGGTCGCGTGGTGTCTTGCCGCCCGGACAAAAGCCCGCATTGCACTGCGCCGCTTTATCTCACCTCCCCACATCTCGACAGAGAACGGCTGGCGCGGACGCTTTACAGGCGCTTGGTCCTAAATCCGCCGGCAGATTTCGACGACGCTTCGGCTGACCTTCAAAACGAGTGGTTGCAACTCGCAGACGCCATCATGCGGGAGACGCGGTGATGGCCGATCTTCTGCGAAAGCTGGAAAGCGCGAGGACCGGCTACGCTGATCCGCCCTATATCGGCTGCGCACATCTTTATAAGGACCATCCTGATTACGCAGGCGGCACTCAAAGAGGAAGAGAGATGATGGCAACCGAACTCCAGCAATGTGAGCGTTGCGGTAACGAGTCTAACCTCGAAACATGCACAAGGATGGACGACTGCTGGTACTGCGCCGCATGCACCGCAGATTTCCAAAAACACTTCGATGCCTGCGATCACCGATGGACGCCTCACACCGACAGGATGGGCGATGACGGACAGTATTGCGAGCGGTGCTGCGGCTTCGTGCGTAACGAGGATATGGCCGACATCGCCGCTCTCCGCGCAAGAGACGGAGGACGGGGATGAGCGACACAGCGATGACCGTGCACGAACTCGCGGCTGAAACGCTGGTTGAGAAAAATCGCAGGCTGCGACAGCAAAATTGCCCGCACGAGGAAGTCCATTCGTCCAGTGTGGCTGGACCTGACGGCCGAGGTGAAAATCGTTTTTGCTTTGACTGCGGGAAATCCTGGCATCGATGGGAGCCAAGACCATGACCACCTCTCCGCTTTTCAAGAGAGTGTGCGCCCGCGCGAAGGGGGACGGATGAGCAACCGCGATCTCCCCTTTGTCCCATCACCCCCGATCGCGTTCGACATGGACGAGGCGGCGCGGCGGCTCGACGTGAGCAGGCGGTGGCTCCAGGGTTTTCTGTCGAAAACCCCGGCCGACCGCGCCGGGGTGCCGTTCTACACCGCGCTTGGCAACCGCAAGAAATTCACCGAACATGATCTCGACCGCATCATTGCGGCGACCCGCGAGGCCGAACGATGCCGATTAAACTCATCCCGCCGCGTAAAGGCTTCACGCCGAACTACTATGGTCGAGGAACGTACCTCGGAATCTTTGTTAACAGAAGCACTGGCTCTGATCGAAAGCCGGTCGCGCGGAAGGTCATCGCGAAGTGGGAACACGACATCGAACGTGGTTGCTTTGACGCGGGCGCCGAGCCGACGTTCCTGAGCGCTGCGACCGCATACATGCGCGTCAACGCAAGCAACGACCGCTCGCTGAAAAAACTGATCGTCCACAAGCCGCTGGCCGACCTGCCGTTGTCACAGGTTACGCAGACGGCGATCGATGACGCTGCGGCGGTCCTGTTTCCCGAGGCCAGCGCTGCAACGCGCAACCGCGAAGTCTACACGCCGATCTCCGCAGTTCTCAAGCAAGCCGGTATCGAGCGGCCATTGAAGCGCCCGAAAGGATCCCGTGGCCGCGAGCTCACCGGCTGGCTCTGGCCCGAGCAGGCGCAGGCGCTGATCGCCGCGGCCTACAAGAAGGACGCCGAGTTCGGCCTGCTCTGCCTATTCCTGCTGCTGACCGGGCTGCGGCTGTCCGAGGGTGCGCGGCACTTCACCTGCGACCGGCTGCGGTTGTCCGAATCCTATGCGTTCATCCCGCGCACGAAGAACGGCGAGCCGCGGCCGGTGTTCTTGCCGCCCGACCTCGTGGCGGCGCTGGCGAACCACCCGCGCGGGCTGGAGCGTGGCACGGAGCCGGTGTTCCGCTTCCACAAGGGCGGCCGGCTGTATGACAGGCTGGCCGAAGCCGCGACCGCCGCCGGCGTTGCTCTCCCCGAGCGGCAGGCGTTCCACATCTTCCGTCACACCTACGGCACCTGGATGCGCCGCTACGGCGGGCTGGACACACGCGGGCTTGTCGGCACGGGCGCGTGGCGGTCGGAGCAGTCGGCCTCGCGCTACGCTCACACCGTGGTCAGCGAGGATGCGCAGAAGGCCGCGCTGCTGCCGGCGCCGAAGATCAAGCTCGGTTGAGAAAACGTTGAGGTTCGGACGATGCGCGGAAATTCGATAGCATCTTCAATGGCCGGTGGTCCCTTCACACGGGAGAGGTCGTAGGTTCAATCCCTACAACGCCCACCATTCCAGCCGCTGCCAGCTCGCGTGTCGCGGGCTTTTTTATTGGAACCTTGCTCGGCCATGGACGTTGCAGCGCCGTGGACGTCCACCTAAGTTCGAAATAACTTTTTACAACAGATGCCGGCCTCCCGCCGGGGCACTGACCAAGGGCCTCCAGGCATGTCCATTGCTCACTCCTCTGCCGGGCTGACCGAGGTCGCTGCAGCACTGCATCTCCTGACCGATCGCTTGTATCGAGCACGGACGATTTCAGAGGTCTATGAGGCCGCGCTCGATGCGATCATCGGCACGCTGGGTTGTCATCGGGCATCGATCCTGTTGTTCGACGATCAGAATGTGATGCGGTTTGTCGGCTGGCGCGGTTTGTCCGACGGATATCGCCAGGCCCTCGAAGGCCACACGCCGTGGCAACCCGGCGCTGTCGACCCGGAGCCGATTTTCGTTACCGACATCGAGACGACGAACGAGCCGGACGCGATCAAGTCTCGGATCAAGGCCGAGGGCATTCGCGCGCTCGGTTTCGTTCCGCTGACGATCCAGGGCGCGGTGGTCGGCAAGTTCATGACCTATTATAACCACGCGCGGCACTTTCATGCGCAGGACGTCGAAACGGCGGTCACCATCGCGCGTCAGGTCGGCTTTGCGCTGGAACGCAGCCGCGCGGATGCGGCCCGCCAGCTCGCGGAAAGCGGGCAGCGCGAATCCGAGGACCGGTTGCAGGTCATGTCCGAACTGGCTCCGGTCATGCTCTGGATCAGCGACGCGACAGGCGCCTGTCTGCATCTCAACCGCGAATTACGCACGTTCTGGGGAGTCGACGAAAACGCCTTCGAGGCGTTCGACTGGTCCCGCACCATGCATCCGGACGATGCACCGCGGATCGGTCAGACCATGATGACGGCTCTCGCCGAGCGCAAATCGGTTTCTCTCAAAGGCCGATATCTGTCAGCGATCCATGGAGATTATCGGACCCTCGAAACCCAGGCACGTCCGCGTTTCTCCAGCGACGGCGAATTTCTGGGCATGATCGGCGTCAACATCGACATCACCGATCACGAACGCGCAGAGACGCAAAGAAACCTGCTGGTTGCCGAACTCAACCATCGCGTCAAGAACACGCTTGCCGTCGTTCAGAGCATTGCCCATCAGACATTCAAAATCGGATCAAAGAACGACACATCGATTGGCGACGCGAAGCGTGCCTTTGAAGGCCGCCTGCTTGCGTTGTCTCGGGCGCACGATCTGCTGACGCAGGAAAGCTGGCATTCGCTTCCGCTCGGCGATCTCGCCGCCGACCTGGTCACGCCGCGCGGCGCGAACCGCCAACGCGTGTTGCTCGCGGGCCCTCCCGTCCGGCTCCCGCCGCGTCATGCGGTCGCCGTCGCGATGGTGCTCCATGAACTTTCCACCAACGCCATCAAATACGGCGCATTGTCGAACGAAGACGGCCGTATCGACCTGCAGTGGCGCGTCGACGGCGAGCAATTGGTTATCGACTGGACCGAGCAGGCCGGACCGCCGGTGACGCCACCGACCCGGCGCGGCTTCGGCTCGGTCATGATCGAACGTACATTGGGCGATCTCGACGGCACGGTCGCACGCGATTTCCCGCCGAGCGGCGCCACCTGCCGTTTGGTCCTGGCGCTCCCCGCGCTGGCCTCTCCATCAGAATCCCTCGAGCTTATTCGGGCACACGCGGGGGTTACACAACATTAACCATACCCGGGTTACGCATCGGGAACTCTAAGGGGTGCCCGATGGAAAAGACGCTTCTCGACAGTTTTCGCCGTCAGCTCACGATCCTTGAAGCGTTCGAGCGCGAGCTGCTCGACGTGGTGCGATCGCTCAATCACGAGCATGCCCCCTCCTCCATGACGATCCGCGCCATGTCCGGCTATGCGCTCGCCGGCGGGCTGCGCGACTGACGGACGCCGCGTCCCCCGTGCGCTGACGGCGACCGTCAAACGACCTGCGCAGGTTCGAGCGGACAGACGCGATCGCCGCGCTCGATCTGCAGCGTGGGATGCACGATGCCGAAGCGCTCGCGCAGGTCAGTGGCCAGTTGGAAGAGGACCGAGTCGCCGGGATGTCCGTCCGGCATCACCAGATGCGCCGTCAGCGCGATCTCGGTGGTGCTCATCGGCCAGATATGAAGATCGTGGAGCCCGGTGACGCCGCGCTGCGCGAGCAGAAACCGGCGCACCTGCTCGACATCGACCGCCGCCGGCACGCCGGCGAGCGACAGGGTCACGCTCTCGCGCAACAGACGCCACGTCTGCCAGACGATGACCGCGACGATGACGAGGCTGACCGCCGGATCGAGCCATTCCCAGCCGCTCATGATCATCAACACGCCGACAACGACGACACCGGCTGAGACGGCGGCATCGGCGAACATGTGCAGATACGCACCCTCGATATTGATGTCGCTCCTGCGTCCGCCGGCGAACAGATAAGCCGTGAAGCCATTGATGAGGATGCCGATGCCGGCAACGATCATCACCGTCACCCCCGCCACCGGCTCTGGATAGAACAGCCGCCATGCGGCTTCCCACGCGATCACGCCGACCGCGAGCAGCAGGAACAGCGCGTTGAACAGCGCCGCGAGGATCGACGAGTTGCGCCAGCCATAGGTGAAGCGGTCGCTGGGCTGTCTGCGCGACAGGGTCGCCGCGGCCCAAGCCACCAGAAGCCCCAGCACGTCGGACAGATTGTGTCCGGCGTCGGCGAGCAGCGCCATCGAATTGCTCAACAGGCCGTACCCGGCCTCCACCGCGACGAAACCCGTATTCAGCGCGATGCCAATGGCGAAAGCGCGGCCGAAATGAGTGGGTGCGTGAACGTGCCCCGCTTCGCGCTCGTGAGAATGGGGACGATCGGGCGGCGCCTGACCGGACGGACCGTGTGCGTGGCCGTGATCGTTTGCGTGATCTTGCATTCCCACCCTTGTCGCCAAGAAGCGCCTGAGACCGCCCGCGTCAGGAGCGGCGCGTGCGCGGGTGCCGGCGCAAGGGGATCACGTCCGCGGACGAGTCTGACCGGACGCTCTTGCGCAGGGCGTCCTTGAGATTGGCCGGACGCCCATGCTTCTTCAAGAGGTCGTTGAGCGCCTCGTCGGCGAGCTCCTGAAACGTCATCATGCGATCCTCGCCGAGGATCTGCAGCTCCGCCCAGGTCTCGTCGTGGATTTGAACGCGCTTGCCGACCATGTCTGCCAACGTCCGCGGCGACGAGGCTGTTCCATCGGCAGACGTTCAGGCCGCCCTCAAGCCTTGGCGTGACCTTCCTTGCCCATCAGCCAGCGTTCGGTGATGAACACGGCGATCGGCCACATCACGACCAGGACCGAGAAGAACAGCGCGAGCGCGATCGGCAGGCTGAAGGTCGGTACCACCGCATCGAGATAGAGCCCCAGTTCGACCGCGGCGATTTCGCCGACGATCACGAGCAGGGCATACACAACCATCAGTCGCATGAAGAATTATCCTTTGGGCTTTGGCCAAAGGACAGGAGGACCGCGCTACTCCGCCCGGGCAAGTAAATTTCCCATAAACTTCCGGCTCCTGGGGACGGCCGCCCACCGACAGCAAAACGGCCGCTGCAGGGCAGCGGCCGTTAGGTCGTCGGATGACAGGCGGGCGACGATCAGAACCGGTAGTTCAGGCCGGTGCGCAGGACATGCGTGCGGCCGCTGCCCGAGAGCGCGGTCGTGCCGGGCGGCACAGGCGCCGAACTGGGCGATCCCGCATAGAGATATTCGAGCTTGGCGGTCCAGTTGCCCCAGAGCGCGAATTCCGCGCCGCCGCCTACCGTGTAAGTCCAATAGGTGGAGGAGGCGCTGAACGGACCGGTGGTCGAGACCGTGCCGTCGAGCGTGCCCTTGCCATAAACGGCGCCGCCGGTGGCATAGACCATCCAGCGGTCGAAGGCGTAGCCGATACGGCCCCGGGCCGTGCCGAACCAGGGGGTCTTGGCGGAGCCGGTGAAGGTGGTCGCGCCGGCAGAGCCGTTCACGTCACCTTTGCCGCCCGTCGCCTGGAAGTCGGCTTCGACGCCGAACACCAGGGAGCCGGTCTGCCAGTTATAGCCGAGCTGAACACCGCCGAGGATGCCGTTGCCGCTGGCCGAATAGGGTCCGGAGCCCGCCGCACCCATGGTGATCGTGCCGGAGCCGCTGGACCAGCCGTAACCGACGTTCAAGCCGCCGTAGAAGCCGGACCAGTCATAGGCCGCCGGGATGTAGGGAGCGTAGGGCACGCCCTTGACCGGCATCGGTCGGGCGAGATCGGCCGCGAAAGCCGAGGGGGAGACAAATACCGCCGCTGCAACAAGGGCGTAGGTCGTCATGCGCATGGTCGGTCATCCTCCGTGGAATGGTTAACATTCCTACGAAAGCGAGGTTAAAGATGAGCTAACGCAGCGGCTGTAAGGCGGAAAAATACAATCGGCCCGGTCAGTGCCGGCGGGCGGGCTCGCGCGACAGGTTCTTGGCGGCCAGCTCGTCGAGGTATTCCTGCCAATTGGCTTCGTGACGGGCGCCGAGCTCGCGCAGATAGTCCCAGCTATAGATGCCGGTGGAATGCATGTCGTCGAACATGAGCCGGACGGCATAATTACCCACCGGCAGGATTTCGAGGACCATCACGTCGCGCTTGCCACCGACGGTCTGCCGTTCGTCCGGCGAGTGCCCCTGCACTTCCGCGCTTGGGCTACGCACCCGCAGATATTCCGCGGGTAGGTCGAACCGCTCGCCGTTGTCGAAAGCGATCGTCAGAGTTCGGCGATCCTTATGCAGGCGCATTTCGGTCGGCCAGGGGGCTGCATCGGTCGTCATGCGATCTCGTCCATCATATCTTGCCGGCGCAGCAAGACACGAAGCCCGCCGTTTCGCTAGTGGCGTAACGTCGTAGCCGCCTCGTCGCTGAGGAAGCTGTCGATGGTGGCGATGGCGCCGGCCAGCGCCGTGCCCTCCTCGTCCGCCAACGCCGCCTGCCGCAGCCGACGCGTCCAGTCGGCCGCATCGCGCCGGCCGGCAAGACGCTGCGCTGCCGCCAGCGCCTGGTCGAACTTGGACAGGCCTCGCGCATGCGTGTCCGAATAGCCTTTCACCAGGCGGCGAAGCTGCAGCATCTCCACCGCCAGCGCATGATCATGCGCTGCGGCCGTGCGCACCGCCGCCAGCCAGTGATCGCGATGCGCGACCTCGCGTTTGTGGCGCAGCGCCCCGCGCCGGAAGCGGCGCATCCCGCCAAGGATATAGAGCGGCAGGAACCAGCGGATGGTGCCGGTCTGCACGCGGCGACCTTTGTTGACCACACGATCGAGCGCGCGGAACAGGCGCGGCCGCGCCTCGATCCATTCGCCCAATCGGGCCGGCAACGTTCCCGTCACCTCCTCCATGCGCGGATGCATGAATTCCGTGGTGTAGACCAGTTGCTCGTCGCCGACGGCAATCTCCTGACGCACGCGGGCAAAGCGCGTGGCGCGGGTCTTGAGATCGGCGACGCGGATCACGTCGTCATAGGCCATGGCGGTGGCGATGTATTTCGCCGCCGCATCGAGCAGCGCCGGGTCGCCCTCGCGCGCGAACGGCTTGAGACTCGCGACGAGATCGAGATATTCGTCGCCATAGGCGACATCCTGAAAATCGACGACGCGGCGGAGGCCGGCGGCGAGCATGCCGTGCGCCGCTGCGGGAAACTCGTTTTGCGCGCGCGCGACCAGCGCATCGAAACCGGCATGGCCGATCGGCGCCAACGCCGGCGCCACCTTGATGTCGGTCATCGGCGGCGGCATCACCGGCGCGGATGCGGCGGCCGTCGCGTCGAAGCCGGCGGCGAAGGCACGCAGACTGCCGGCAACGCCGACGCCCGCGGCCTTGATCGTGTCCTCGTAAGCCGAGCGCGCAAACGGCAACGTGCCCGACGCGGCAAGCGCGCCGAACAACACCGCCGAAATGGCGCTCCCCGTTTGCTCGGCGAGCGTCGCCATGTCGAAGGCGATGAAACGCCTGGCCGCGACCTGCGCCGCCTCGAACACCTTCTCCGGATCGCCGATGCCGTCGCCCGGTGCGATCTTCTCCTGCACCGCGAACGAGCGGTGCGATGAGGCGATCAGCGTGGTCTGCTCCGGCGTCACCAGTCCGCGCAGGATCGCCCGGCCGGCTTCCATCAGTTCTGCGCCGATCACCACATCGACGCGACCCGGCTCCGGCATCAGGGACAGCACCGGCTGCACGCCATCGGTCCGGGCCTTGATCATCTCGACATAATAGATCGTCGCGCCGGTGCGCTGCGCCACGCCGGGCACCGAGGTCGACTGGGCGATGAAGCCCTGGCTTTCCGCGAGCGCAACGATCCAGTCCATCAGCACGCCGCCGCCCTGCCCGCCCATGGCCAGCACGGCGATGGAAATCGGCCGGGTCGAGACGCCTGCGATCGGGGTGAGCGCGTTCATGCCGTCAGGCCAGAGCGGGACGCTGCCGCGCGCGGCGACGCTGCAGGAAACCGATCACGCCGGCGCGCAGGCGCGCCATGAAGCGGTCGAAACCGGTGGGGTTGTAAACGATGTCGGCGCGATAAAACGACGGGCACAGGACGGCGGCTTCCGCCACCTCGCCGCAATTGCCGCAGCCGACGCAGGTGTTGTCGATCGCCGCCACCGGATCGTCCTTCAGCGGATCGGCGGTGTGCTTGACCGATAGCGACGGACAGCCGGACAGACGGATGCAGGCGTGATCGCCGGTACAAACGTCTTCATCAACACCAAAACGCTCGCGCACCACGCGCTTGCCGCTTTTCACCGCCTTGTTGAACAACGGCTTCACGCGGCGCTGCTTGTTCAGCATGCACTCGGACGACGCGACGATGATCTTCGGCCCCGCCTCCGGCGTGGTCAGCGCTTCCTTGAGCGTGTCGCGGATCTTCGCGACGTCATAGGTCCGGTCGATCTGCCGCACCCATTTGGCGCCGATGCCCTTCACCGCTTCGGTGATCGGATGCTTGGTCGAGCGCGACGTATTGTCGGCGCGCGAGGACAGGATGTCCTGCCCTCCGGTCGCCGACGAATAATAGTTGTCGACCACCATCACGACGCCGTCGTGCTTGTTGAACACCGCGTTGCCGATGCCGCTGGTCAGGCCGTTGTGCCAGAAGCCGCCGTCGCCCATCATCGCGATCGACCGTTTACCGGCTTTCACGTTGAAAGCCGACGCGGACGCCGCGCCGAGACCATAGCCCATGGTGGTCGCGCCGATATTGAACGGCGGCAGGATCGAGAACAGGTGGCAGCCGATGTCGGCGGAGACATGGTGCAGCCCAAGTTCCTTTTCGACCAGCTTCATCGCCGCGAAGATCGGCCGTTCCGGGCAACCGGTGCAGAAACCGGCGGGACGCGCCGGCACCACCTCGGCCAGCGCCTTCACCTCGTCGCTCGCCATGATCGACGGATTGTTGGAGGCGCGCACCTGATCCGGCAGCAAGTCCGGCGCCACCTTCGCCAGGAAGCTGCGCATCCCGGTCGCCATCACCACCGCAGTGTATTCACCGGCGATCGGCAGCATGTCCTTGCCATGGATGCGCGCCGGCACATCGGCGGTGCGCAGAATCTTGTGCAGTGCCTGCTCGATGTAATCGGGCTGGCCTTCCTCGACCATCAGCACAGCGCTCTTGCCCTCGCAGAACGCGACGATCTCGTCGTCGATCAGCGGATAGGTGACATTCATCACATAGAGCGGAATGCGGGACTGGCCCCACACGTCGGCGAGGCCGAGATCCTGCAGCGCGCGGATCACGCCGTTATACATGCCACCCTGCAGGATGATGCCGAGATGGCTCACATCGCCCGGCATCGTCTCGTTGAGCTTACGCTCCTTGATGAAGCGCACGGCGGCGGGCCAGCGCTGCTCGATCTTTTCCTTCTCGTGCAGATAGGCCGCCGGCGGCAGGACGATGCGGCTGGTGTCGCGCTGCGGATTTTCAAGCGCCTGCTTCAGCGTGAAGGCAGGCCGCTGGTTGTCCTTGGTGACGAAGCGCCCATGCACGTGGCAGGCGCGGATGCGCACTTCCAGCATCACCGGCGTGTTCGACGCCTCGGAGAGCTGGAAACCGTCCTCCACCGCCTTGACGATGCTTTCCAGATTCGGGCGCGGATCGAGCAGCCAGATCTGCGACTTCATCGCGAAGGCGTGCGAACGCTCCTGCATGATCGAGGAGCCTTCGCCGTAATCCTCGCCAATGATGATCAGCGCGCCGCCCTTGACGCCGCCCGAGGCGAGATTGGCGAGTGCGTCGGATGCCACATTGGTGCCGACCGTCGATTTCCAGGTGACCGCCCCGCGGATCGGATAGTTCACCGAGGCCGACAGCATGGCAGCAGCAGCCGCTTCCGACGCCGACGTTTCAAAATGCACGTCGAGGTCGGACAGGATCTCCTGTGCGTCCGACAGCACGTCCATCAGATGCGAGATCGGCGCGCCCTGGTACCCGCCGACATAGCCGACGCCGGACTGCAGCAACGCCTTGGTGATCGCGAGGATGCCCTCGCCGCGAAATTCCGCGCCGGCGCCGAGCTTCAGATCCTGGACTTCCCGGGCGAACGAACGCTCCGCCATATCCCACTCCACGCGCGCCCGCCCCGCACTCGGGTGCGCCTTCGGCACGCATAGCACGCGGCCGGCTAGCTGCGAATTATTTTAAGCATGAAGTAATTCCCGTCAACGCAACCGGCAAGGGTAAAGGCCAGAGGAAGGGCAAAAGCAGGGTAGGCCGATGGCGGCACGGGGAAAAACCGCCCGGATCGCGCCGCATGGAGGCCGGATAGGGCGAAAAGCCAGGGCGGCAGGATTCCCGCCGCCGCTCGCCACGGCGTGGCGGCCTGCATCCGGCCGACGCGAGCTAGCCGGCGAATGTCGGCCAGCCGACCGGCGCACGGCGCTGCACGAGTTTCGACAGGCCAAGAATGCGCGGTTCGGAGAACCGGGGACCGACGATCTGCAAGCCGACCGGTAACCCCACGTCGGTCTTGCCGCACGGCACGGACCCGGCCGGGAAACCAACCATGGTCACCAGGAAGTTCGACGCCACCCAGTCGATGTAATTGTCCAGGCGCTTGCCGCCGATCAGATCGGGGAAATTCTTCACCACGGGATAAGGCGTCACCGGCGCGGTCGGCGTCAGCAGGACATCATAGCGCGACAGGATCTTGCGGAACTTGTTCAAGCATTTTTCGCGAACCAATTCCGCCTTGGCGACGTCTTCGACCGTCAGCTTCAACCCATCGCGGATGTTGCCCGCAAGGTTGGGGCCGAACTCCGGCAGCATCGCCATGCGCTCGAGCTGCTGCCCCACCATCCACTGGCCACGCAACACCTTGTAAGCGTCGATCCCTTCCGAGACGTTGAACGTGATCTCTTCGACGCTCGCACCGTCATCGGCGAGACGCTTGGCCGCCGCGCGGCAGAGATCGTCGACATCCTTGTCGACGCCGAGGCCGGAAATGTCCGAGACATAGGCGACGCGCAAACCCTTGGCGTCCTCAGTGCGTTGCACCTCGGCGAGCGCGCTCGGCCACGGCGGCATCGCCGACGCCGGCCATAACGGATCGAGCCCCACCATCGCGTCGAGCATCAGCGCCGCATCTTCCGCCGAACGTGCCAGCGGCCCATGCACCTGTCCGGTGTCCCACGGCAGGCGCATGCCTTCGTTGGGAATGAGATCGCCGGTGGTGCGAACACCGACGATGCCGCAGAACGACGCCGGAATACGCACCGAGCATCCGAAGTCGGTGCCGTGCGCGATCGGCACCATGCCGCTCGCCACCGCGACCGCGGACCCGCCCGACGAACCGGCGGGACTCAATTCCGGATTCCACGGATTGAGCGTGGCCCCGAACAAGGCGTTGACAGTGTTGGCACCGGTCGCGAATTCCGGAACGTTGGTCTTGCCGAGAATAATGGCGCCGGCACGGCGCAACCGCGCGACCACCGCGGCATCTTCCGTCGGCACGAAATCCTTGTACAGCGGCGAGCCATAGGTCGTGCGAATGCCCGCCGTCAGCGTGACGTCCTTGATCACCACCGGCAGACCGTGCAGCGGGCCCAGCTTGTCGCCGTTGCGAACGGCGGCCTCCGCGGCTTTCGCGGCGACACGCGCCGTGTCCTCCGCCAGCGTGACGATCGCGTTGAATTTCGGATTCTGGACCGCGATGGCTTCCAGATGCGCATCCAGCACCTCGACCGGCGAGACGTCCTTCTGCTTGATACGGGTCGCCAGTTCGACGGCTGAAGCGCGTGAGAGATTCGTCATGCTTGCATCATGTGGCTGGGATGGTCGGGGTTCGGGCCAAAGCTTTTCGCAGCCGGCCAGACCTGTCCAACAGCAATTGATGATGCGGCTATCGGTGCGCCCGATGGCTTTCCCGGCCGGCGTCGCACATGACCGAGGCCATGCCGTAGCAGATTGATTTTATTGAATGTTTTGGCGCGCCGCAGATCAAGGTGCCGTCGGCGCCCTACCCCGGATCAGGTCCGCGGCACGCTCTGCGACCATGATCACCGGGCCATTGATGTTGCCGCCGACGAGATCGGGGAACACCGACGCATCGACCACGCGCAATCCGTCGACGCCGCGCACGCGAAGCTCGCCGTCAACCACCGCCATCGGATCGTCGTCGCGGCCCATCTTGCAGGTGCCGCATGGATGATGCGCCGTCACCGCCGTCTGCCGCGTGAACGCTTCGATCTGCTCGTCGGTGGTCACGTCTGCGTTCGGCGCGATGTCCCGGGCGACGAACGGCGCGATCTCCGGCGCGCGGGCAAAATCGCGGAAGATGCGGATGCCGTCGCGCAACCGCCGCCAGTCGGTCGGCGTCGCCAGGAGACCCTGACGGATCGACGGATGCGTCAGCGGATTGGCCGATGCGAGCGTGATGGCGCCGCGGCTTTCCGGGCGCAGCAGCACGATGCGGCAGGCGAAGCTGTCCGCAAATGGCGGAGAGAACGGCGGCAGATAAGGCTTCGCCGCCAGCGAACCGGAAATGAAGAGAAGCTGGATATCCGGGATCGGTTCGTCAGGCTGGCTCTTGACGAACGCCGTCATGCCGCCGGGCAGATCGGTGGCGAAACCGGTGCCGCGCAGATAACCCTCAGCCAATCCGAGTGCGAGCCGGTCGAGCCGCATATTGCGCAACAGCGGGCTTTCGTCGCGCCGACCATAGATCAGCAGCGCCGTCGCGTGATCCTGCAGGTTCTGCCCGACGCCCGGCAGCGCCGCTTTCACCGCAATATCGTGCGTGCGCAGCGCATCGGAATCGCCGACGCCGGACAGCATCAGCAGTTGCGGCGAATTGATCGCACCGCCGGAGAGGATCACCTCGCGCCCGGCCGGCACGAAGCGACGTTCGCCGGCCTGGAGACATTCGACGCCGGTGGCGCGGTTGTTCTCGATGACGATGCGCGTCACCAGCGTGTCGGTGCGCACGGTCAGGTTCGGCCGCTCCAGCACCGGACGAAGATAGGCGCGCGACGCGCTATCGCGATGCCCGCCACGAATGGTCATCTGCATACGCGCGAAGCCGTCCTGGCTCGCACCGTTGTAATCATCATTGAGCGCATAGCCGGCCGACTTGGCCGCAGCCATATAAGCGTCGACCAGCGGATCCTCGTAGCGCGCCGCGCGCGTGCCGAGCGGCCCGCTGCCGCCGCGATAGTCGTTCGCGCCCTTCTCCCAGCTTTCCTGCTTGCGGAAATACGACAGCACCTCGCGGTATGACCAGCCCGGCAGTCCATAGCTCGCCCAGCGGTCATAGTCGGCGCGATTGCCGCGCACATAGGCCATGGCATTGGTCGACGACGAGCCGCCGATCACCTTGCCGCGCGCGACTTCGATGCGGCGCCCGCCCATGGTCGGCTCGGGCACGGTGTCGTAGCCCCAGTCGTACATACGATCGAGCAGCACCTTGCCCCAGCCGAGCGGCAGCTTGAGCAGCGGATGCCGGTCCCAGCCGCCCGCTTCGATCAGCAGCACCGAGACGCCGCGGTCTTCGGTGAGCCGGTTCGCCAACGTGCAGCCGGCCGACCCGGCGCCGATGATGATGTAGTCGAATCCGTGCGAGGCCATGAAATATGTCCGCCGCCGGCATCATCCGGCGGCGGCCTTCCGGTCGGGAGACAGTTACTTCGGACGCATTTTACTTCGGGCGTTTGGCGTCGACCACAGCCTTGAGCTTGTCGAACTCCGCCTTTACCGTCGGGTTCTGACTGACAATCCTGGTGCCGATCTCGACAAAGGTCTTCATCATCGATGCCTTCTCGGCCGGCGGCAGTTCGAGGATTTCGCCCTTGTTGGCGACCCAGGCCGCATTAGCCTTTTTCACGTTCTCGACGCCCCAGCCGAAGGCCTGCTGCTCGGCTTCGCGACCTGCAGCGCGGATCGCCTCCTGAATGTCCTTCGGCTGCGCCTTGAACCACGCCTCATTGACGATGTTGACCGTGACGATCTGCGCGAAGTTGAGGTCGGTGACGTATTTCGCCACGTCGTAATATTTGAACGCGGTCAGGATCGGCATGCCGGCGAGCATGCCGTCGATGCCGCCGGACTGCAGTTGCGGGATCACTTCGGTGAGCGCGAGCGGCACCGGCGTCACGCCGATCGCCTTCATCGGCTCGATCTGCAGCGGCGAGGCGAAAGTGCGTGCCTTGATGCCTTTGAGCGCTTCCAGCGTCGGCGCCGGCCGCTTGGTCAGGATCAAGGTCGGGCTATTGTAAATCGCACCGATCACGCGAATGCCGCGATCAAGGAACATCGTTTCCATATGATCGCGATAGGCGGGATCGTGGATCACCGCATGCACGTGTTCCGGGGATTCGAACAGGCCCGGCACGTCGAAGATCTGGAACCGCGGATCGATATTGGTAACGAACGAGGTCGGCGTGATGAAGGATTCGATGGTGCCGAGCGCTACACCTTCAGCCATGCGCGGGATCGCGCCGAGCTGGCTCGCCGGATAGATCTCGGCCTTGACCTTGTCGCCGACCCGCTTCTGAAGCGCGGCGACGAACAGCTTCTGCCATTCGTGCTGCACGTCGTTGATGGTCGCATTGGCAAGCTTCATTACCGTCTGCGCCGATGCCGCCTGCGGAATCACGGCAAGCGAACCGGCCAGCACTGCGGCCGCGATAAAGTGACGTCGATCGATCATGGTGAGCCCCCGAGGTTAAAAAGCGCGAGTGGAACGGTCAGACGGCATTGGCGAGAAACAGCGACAGCGCCGGCCAATAGGTAATGATGATCAGAGCAAGGATTTGCGTGACGGCGAACGGCAGCACGCCGCGATAAAGTGTCTCAAGCGGCACGCCGAGCACCGTCTGCGCTACGAACAGGTTGAGCCCGAACGGCGGCGTGAACATGCCGATCGCGACATTGACCGTCATGATGATGCCGAAGTGGATCGGGTCGATGCCCAGCGCCTTGACCAGCGGCAGGAACAGCGGCGTCAGAACCAGGATCGCCGAAGTCGGATCAAGGAAGCAGCCGACGATCAGCAGAATGATATTGGTGCAGACGAGGAAACTCCATTGATGGAGCTGCAGGCTCTGCAGCCAGTTGGTCAGCGACTGCGGCACCCCGTTGATGGTGAGCAGCCACGAGAACAAAGCCGCCGCCGCGACGATGACGAGAATCTGGCTGGTCAGGATCGCCGAGCGCACCGCGCAGTCGAGCACCTCCGACCATGTCATGCAGCGATAGACATAGCGGCCGACCAGAATCGCGTAGAGGCAGGCGAAGCCGCCCGCCTCGGTCGGCGACGCGAGGCCGAGATAGATGCTGGCGAGCACGAAGATCGGCATGAACAGCGCCGGGATCGCATCCCAGGTGCTGCGCAGGAAATAGCGCAGATCGAATTTGCGGCCGGACGCGACACCCATGCGCAACGCCGCGAACACCACATGCGCCGACATCATCAGCGCGATCAGGATGCCCGGCAAGACGCCGGCAGCGAATAGTTTCGGGATCGATTGCTCGGCCGACGCGCCGTAGAGGATCATGGCGATGCTCGGGGGGATGACGATGTCTATCGAACCGGAAGAGCTGACCAGACCCGCCGAAAACCGTTTGCCGTAGCCGTCCCGCAACAGGCCCGGATAAAGCGACTTGCCGACCACGGCGACGGTCGCTGTGCTGGCGCCGGAAATCGCGCCGATCAGGGTGCAGGCGCCGACCGTGGCAACACCAAGCCCGCCCGGCACGCGCCCGAGCAAAGCCAGCACCCAGACGATCAGGCGTTCGGCGATGCCCGACCCGCCCATCAATTCGCCGGCGAAGATGAAGAACGGCACCGCCAGCAGCGCGTAGTTCTCCAGCCCGCCGAACATGATCTGATGCAGCGCGACGCCGGGCACCGAGACAAAGAACGCGAAGGTCGCCGCCGCGCCGGCAATGAACAGCGCGAAGATCGGCATGCCGAGGAACAGCAGCAGCAGCGGGATAACGGCGAGCGTCAGCGTCATGATGCACGCTGCTCCGACGGGTTCAGCAGATGACGGGCATCCTGGAAGGCCAGCACCAGCGCGATGACCGCTGTTCCGGCAAGACCGATGGTGATCGCGCTATGCGGAATGAACATCGGCAGTTCCAGCGCCATGCTGGTCTGGTGGATCATGGTGATCCGCTGCACGAACAGGAACGATTGCCACGCCGCGTAGCCTCCGGCGACGGCGATCACGAGATGGTGCAGCAGGAACAGACCCGCGCGGCTGCGCGGGCCGACGCGGGTGGTGACGAGTTCGAGCGCGATATGGCTGCGCTCGGCCGTGACCAGCAGCATGCCGATCATCACCATCCAGATCATGGCGAAGATCAGCAGTTCATCGATGCCGATCACGACATAGCTGAGAGCATAGCGGCTAACGGCGTTGACGACGTTGAGCACTACCATCGCCAACAGAATGACGCCGAGCGCGAGCCGCGCCACACGGGCCGGAACGGACCACATGCCGGCCACCGATCGCTCAGCCGGCGGCTGCGCCGCCGCCTCATCCTGCACCGTCATCCCGCCCCTCCCCCGGAAGTGACGCCGCTTAGGCCGCGCCGGCGAGCGTGCTCGCCTTTGCGCCGGTCGCCACCGCGAAGGCGGGGCGTGCGTCGATGGCCTTCTGCCAGCGGTTGAGATTCGGCAGCTCCGGCTTGTCGATCGGGAAATCGAGGCAGCGCTTGACGATCGGCGCGAGGCAGATATCGGCCAGCGTCAGCTTCTCCAGCGCGAAGAAGCTCTTGCCGGCGAGATGCGCATCGAGCAGCTTCATCTGCGTCACCAGATCGGCGGCGTGCTTGCCGAAGTCGGCGTCGCGCTCATTCTCCGGCTTCTTGGCGCCCTGAAACACGCCGAGATACGGCGCATTGAGCGAGGCAAGCTGCCAGTCCATCCAGGTCTGCACCTTCGACTGCTCGGCCGGATTTCCGCCGCCGATTGCCGGCTGATGCTTGGCCGCGAGATAGCGCAAGATCGTGTTGGATTCCCAGATCACCAGATCGCCGTCGACCAGGGTCGGCACCTTCATGGTCGGGTTCATGCCGCGATAGGCATCGGTGTTGGTGTTGTTGAACTGGCGGCCGTAATCCTCGCGGGTGTAGCGGATGCCGAGCTCCTCCAGCAGAAACAGCACCTTCTGCACGTTGCCGGAGGTGGAGCGGCCAAGGACGCGGATCATTCTCAAGTCTCCTGATTGTGGTTCGTTTAACGCTTCAGCGGCTTTGCCGCGGCAATGAATTTATCGGTGAAGGCGGCATCGACCTTGATCGCCTGCTTCATGGAGCCCTGATCGAGCAGGATCTTGGTGGTCTGCTGCCACTTTTCCGCGGTCATCCAGCCGAGTCCGTTGGCCTTGGTGTCGGGGCTGAAGAAGGTAGCCTTCACGTCCGCCTCGATCTGCTTCACCAGCACGTCTTTCTTCGACGCATATTCCGGGTTGGCCTTGACGACGATATCGGCGGCTTCCTGCGGATTGTTCACGACATCGGCAAAGGCCTGCATATAGGCGTTGACGAAGCGCTGCACGAGATCGCTCTTCTCGGCGATCATCTTCTCCGAGGTGAACAGACCGGAGCCGTAAACGGTGTAACCGAAATCCGAGCCCTGCATGATCGACAGCGAACCCGGACCACCGGCTTTCGCTTCAAGCTCGGGCACCTCGGCATCGATATAGCCCGGCACGGCATCGACGCGGCCGAGGAGCAAATAGTTCTCGTACGGCGGCGTCACCGTGCTCTGCTTGATGTCGTCCATCGACATCTTGTTGGCGGCGAGGAACGCCTTGAGGAACACATAGGTGGAGCCGGAAGGCTGCACACCGATATTCAGGCCCTTGAGATCCTGCGGCTTCGTCAGCTTGTGATTCTTGGCAAGCGCCAGCATGCCGAGCGGGCTGTGCTGGTTCACTGCCGCGAGCGCGACGACAGGCACATCCTGCGAGCGCGCCACCGCCAGCGTCGGCAGATCGCCGAAGCCGAACTCGGCATTGCCGCCGCCGACAAACCGCATCGCGTTCGGCGAGCCGGTGCCGCGTTGGATCGCCTTGATCTCGATGCCCTGCTTCTGGAAATAGCCCTTGTCGCGGGCGACGAAGAACATCGCGTGATTGCCACGCACGACATAGTCGAGTTGCACGGTCACGGTGTCGGCGGCGAATGCGACGGTGCTGAGGCTCATGGCGGAACCTATGGCGAGGACCGCGCCGAGCGCCGCACCGAACGACAGATGTTTCATGACCTTTTCCTCCCGAATGTTTTGTTTATGCGCTGCGATGGATCGGATCGAATTTCGGAGCCCAAGGCACCAAAATGCGCTCCGCGAGTTCGACCCCGTAATAGAAGATCAGTCCGAGGACCGAGACGACGACGAGCGCCGCAAAGATCAGCGGCGTATCGAGTTGCGTCGAGGCGAACTGGATCACGTAGCCGAGTCCCTGATTGGCGCCGGCGAACTCGCCGACAATGGCGCCGATCACACTGAAGGTGATCGCCACCTTCAGGCCGGCCATCAAATGCGGCAGCGAATGCGGGATGCGCACACGCATCATGATCTTGCCGTTGCCGGCACCGACCGAACGCATCAGCGAGACGAAGGACGGCTCGACCGATTGCAAGCCGGCGAGCATGTCGATCGCCACCGGGAAGAACGCAATGACGACGATCAGCAGGATTTTCGGCGCGAGATCGTAGCCGAACCAGAGGATGAAGATCGGCGCCAACGCCACCTTCGGCACGTTCTGGAACAACACGATCAGAGGATAGAGCGCGCGGCCGAACCGCTCGAACCGGACGATCACCAAAGCGACGGCGATACCGACGAGCGAGGCGAGCACGAAGCCGAACAGCACTTCGAGCGCGGTCGCCTGCGTCGCGACGGCAAGCTGTGCCCGGTTCTCGATCAACGAGACGACCACCGCGCTCGGCGCCGGCAGGATGAAGGTCGGGACATTGAACAGCCGGATCGCCGCTTCCCACACGATCAGCGCGGCAAGGCTCAACGCCAGCGGCGGCAGCACGGCATTCAGCTTTCGGAACGCGGCGGTCCAGCTTTGCGGGGCGACGATATCGTCGGTGGGGGATGGTGCGCTCATTGTTCCCTCACACCCGCTTGCGCCTGTGGCTTTCGATCAGCAGGCTGCGCAGGCGGTTTTCCGCCGCGGTGAAAGCCGGATCGCTGTGGCTTTCCTCATTGCGTGGATGCGGCAGCCGGATCGGCAGCGTTTCGATGATCCGGGCCGGACCGGTGCCCATCACATGAACTTCTTTCGACAGGAACACCGCCTCGTCGATCGAATGCGTCACCAGCACGATGGTCTTTTTGGTGCGCTCCCAGATGTCGAGCAGGCATTCGCTCATCTCCTCCCGGGTGATGGCGTCGAGCGCGCCGAACGGCTCGTCCATCATCAGCACTTCGGGATCGAGCGCGAGGGCGCGCGCGATTGCCACACGCTGGCGCATGCCGCCGGAGAGTTGCGACGGACGCTTCTTTTCCGCGCCATCGAGACCGACCAGCCGCAGCATCGCCGCGGCACGGTCCATCGCCTCGGAGCGCGGCAGTTTGTCGTCCGCTGTCGTCAACAGAAACGCAGCGTTCTCCAGCGCATTCTTCCACGGCAGCAGGGTCGCATCTTGAAACACCAGACCGATCATCCGCGCCTGTGCCGCCTGCTGCGGCTTCAGGCCGGCGACGGACACGTTGCCCTGTGTCGGCGTGATCAGCCCCGCCAGCACCTTGAGCAGCGTGCTCTTGCCGCAACCGGACGGCCCGATCAGCGAGACGAAACTTCCTTTGCGGATTTCGAGGTTGATATCGTTGAGCACGCGCTGCCGCCGGCCGCCCAGCACGAAATCGACGGCCACGTCACGCGCACTAATATGCGCATGCGCCGCCGCATCCACCGTATGCGGCGGGTCGGTCATCGTCCGTGACACGGCCACAGCAGACATCAAATCAACCCCGCTTCGGCTTGTAAGCGATGGCATCCATCTCGATCTTGGTGTTGATCACCGCGCGCGCTTCCACCGTGGTGCGCGCCAGCACCGCGTCCTTGAAATGCTCGGAGAACACCTTGTTGTAGCGGCCGAAGTCGCGCGTATCCTCGAGATAGGTGGTCACGCGCACCACATCGGCGAGCGTCGCCCCCTCTTCCGCGAGAATGCGGCGGATCGACTCGATGGTGCCGGCGGTTTCTTCCTCAATGGTGCCATCGAGCATGTTGCCGTTGGCGTCCTTGGCCACCTGACCGGACACGAAGATGAAATCGCCCGCGCGCACCGCCGGATGGAATGGCAGGTTCGGATTTTTCTTGCCGATCGGATAGACGTCTTTGCGGTCGCTCATGCGCGGATACCTTATGCGAACTTCGGAGTTTCGATGATGTCGACGCCATTGACGCGATCGACCAGATAAATGAGGCCGCGATCGTCGATGGTGACATCGTTCGACGAGGCACGATCGGCGCCAGGCGCTGCATCCGGCATGAAATAGCCGACCTCTTTCGGCGCGAACGGATCCGCGTAATCGACGAGCCGCAACCCCTGTGCAAACCAGGCGAAGGGCACGATGGTGCCGTTGAATCGCTCGGACGGCTGATGGCAACCGGTCATCGCCGGCTGCGGGCTGCCGTCCTTGTCGAGACCCGGGACCTGGAACGTGGAGATCGGCACCGGCAGGCGCTCCTGCGTGATGTCGTAAGTCCACGCGAACGACGGCGCCGCCGGCCACAGCTTGGCCACGTCCTCGTCCGCCACCACCATGATGTTACGGCCCTTCAAGGGCTGCGGCATCACGAGACAGGTGTGCGTCGGATGCGGGAACGCCGGACTGGTGTTGTAGTGCGCGATCGCGGTCGGCTTCGACATGTCGCTGATGTCGAGAATGACGAAACCGTGGTGCCAGTAGCTGACATAAAGCCGGTCGCCGTGGCGCAGCGGATGATGGCAGCGCGGGCTGGCCCAGTTCTCCCAGGGATATTCCTCGCCGCCCGCTTCCCACTGGCCGGGAATCCACCAGCGGCCGACCTCGACCGGTTTCGCCGGATCGGCAAGATCGAGGATCATCACGATATTGCCGATATAGCCTTCGGCGGTCGGCGAGATATAGGCGTAGCGGCCGTCGAAATCGAAGCGATGCACACCGCCACCGACGGTGCGCCACTCCGTGATCAGCTTCGGTGCATGCGGCTTCGATACGTCGTAAATGTCGATGCCGCCGCCGATCTCGGTGCGACCGGATTTGCCGAACTTCTCCTGATTGACGATCATGATGTCGCCGCAGACGCGCACCTTGTGCGAGTGCCAGCCCTCGCGGACCGGGATCGACGCCACGACCTTCGGCGCACGCGGATCCGCCACATCGATGATCGTGGTGCCGCTGGTCGGCCGCATATGGCCGACATAGAGCATGTTGCGCTCGACCCAGACCTGCCCGCCGCCGGGGCAGTCGATATGCGACACGAGCTTGGTATTGAGTTGACGCTGACTGAGAGAACGATCGGACACGGGATCACTCGGTTAAAGAAAAACGATACTGCAGGTCTTCAAGCGAACTGACGGCGAACGCGGAGATTTCTCCGCGTTCGCCGTACCGCTGCGGCGCTCAATCGTGAATGCGCGAGATTTCGCCCGACGCCGACTTGCCCCACTTCTTGTAGAGGTCGAGCTTCTTCAGGGTCGGCTCATCGCTGGCGACGAACAGGAACAGCGGCTCCTTGTCGGAATCGTTGTGATGCTCGAACCAGACGCCGCCCGGCACCGCGAGCGTGTCGAACTTATTCCAGTCGTAGCGCTTGCCGTCGACCATCGAGTGACCACGGCCTTCGTAAGGCGAGACCAGCAGGCTCGATGTGGTCTTCACCGGCAGGGTCTTTTCGCCCGGTCGCAGCATCTGCACGAAGAAGGTAATAGTCTTGAACACCGGCCCGCCGCTGGTGGGATCGATATATTCCACCATCAGCCCGTCGTGCGCATCGCCATCGTCGTCCTTATGCCGCTCCAGCAGCTCGCGCATCATCTCCCAGCGATAGACGAACATCGGCGAGGAGAATCCGGCGCCACGCTTCAGTCCCTTGGAGAAGCGCGGCATCAAGCCGCCGTAACCATAGGTCTTCTGCGAATAGTCGGGCGTGAAACGCGCGGTCTGCTGTTTCAGGGAGACGAGCTTGCCGTCCACCTCTTCCTTGTAGTCGTGGTCGAAGTGGATGGCGTTGAGCGTCTCCACCAGCGGAAGATCGAGCACGGAGAGATTGAGCGCCTGCTCGTTGCCGACGGTGCCATGATTGTGCCAGGTGTCATTCGGCGTCAGCACCATGTCGCCGGGGCCGAACACGATGTTCTCGCCGTCGACGCCGGTGAAATTGCCCTCGCCCTTCAAGCCGAAGCGGATCGCGCTCGGCGAATGCTTGTGCGGCGGCATGATCTCGTTGGCGTCGTTGAGGCGGTAGGCCGTGTACATCGTGCTCACCGTCGCGCGGCGCGGCGCAAGGCCCGGATTGACCAGCACGAGCGACCGCCGCTCCGAATCTTCCATCGTCACCAGTTCGACGGCGCGGTGGAGGATCGGCTCGATGTCGTTCTCGCAGCTCCAGACGAACGGAACGGCCTTCGGCGTCGCCAGCAGCTGCTTGACCTCGTCATGGTCGACATCGGTCGAGGTCGCCCAGAACGGAAACATGTGTTTCGCCGCCACGTCGGAATAAAGCCCTTTCAGCGCGGCATCGCGGTTCGGCAAGTGGTGCACGTTGGATTGGCTCATCACTGATCTCCGATCTGATCGACACGCGCGGCGCGTGCGGCTGGGATGGCGTTCCAAAATCCAACCACAATGCCAACCAATGCTCAATGGTAAAGTTCTGGTTGGATTGGTTGAGGTGTGGGAAAGCTGCCGGTCAAGGCGTTATTCCGCGCTAAAAGCCCTTATAATATGGGGGAAGACCGCGACTAAACGCCCACCATCTGCCTCAACCACCCTTTGATTGGTTGAGAGGTTAGCGTATAATTGAATCGCTGAAGGGGCTCGGCATGCGCCGATCCGCCCGTCAGCTTGTTCTCAGCCGGACGACATCATGGACAAACGGGTCGACGACCACAGACCTGCCGATAAAGCCGCCGATCTGACGTCACTCGTCGATAGCGTGCGCGGGCTCGCCACCACGAGCGGGCTCGGCTCCGAGCGGGCGCTCGCGGACAAGCTCAACGTCAAGCGGCATCAGTTGCGCCGCGCGCTGCAGGTGTTGCGCGACAACGGCGAGATTGCGCCGGCCGAACCGAAGCGCAAGGCGCTGGGCGCGCGCAACGGCGAAAGCCTGGTGCAGGACACCAATCCGCTGGAAGTCGTCGAAATGCGCATCGCCATCGAGCCGTTCCTGGCCCGGCTGGCGGCGCTGCGTGCATCGCCCCTGGAAATGGCGCGGATCGAACGCGCCGCCACCACCCTTGCCGGCACGGATTCCGGCGCCGCGGACTTGCGCTTCCACAAAGCGATCGCCGCGGCATCCGGCAACAATCTCGCGGTCGCGTTCTACGCGATGCTAAGGCAGGTCGCGAGCGACGCGCGCATGCGGCTTGGTCGCAATCAGCCGGCCTGCCCGAAGCGGATCCAGCAGCGCGATGCCGAGCACCGTGCCATCGCCACCGCCATCGCCGCGCGCGATGCGGACGGCGCCGAGCAGGCCATGCGGATGCACCTTGCCGCCGTGCAGAAACGGGTGATCGAGCACCTTCATCCCTTGATCGCGGCAGGATGATCAGCCCGCGCGGGCGCCCCCGGATCGCGCGGCAGGTTCGCGATCCGGGGACAGCACGTCGATCAGTTGAACTTCAAGTCCGCAGCGCCCGGCAGAAATGATGCATCGAACACATCCGCGGCCTTGGGTTTCGCGTTCTTGAACGTATAGGTCAGCGCTATCTGATCGACAGCCTGATCGAACCGCGCATTATCAATCCTGCCGAAGCCGTTCTTGCGGACCTCGTCGGTGACGATGTTGTCCTTCAGTACCATCTGAAGCCGCTCGAGTTCGACGCTTTTCTTGGCCACGCCGTTTCGCTTCATGATCGATTCGATGGCGGCATCCGGATCCTTGACCGTATCCTTCAGCCCTTTCGCGAGGGCCACAAGAAATTTCCGGACGGCATCCGGGTGCTCCTTGGCAAAATTCGTGTTCACCATGATCACATTGCCATAGAGCTTCACACCGTAATCCGACATCAGCATGACGACGATGTCGTTCGCTGGAACGCCCCGCTCCTTCAGATTGATCGCGTTGAAAGAGAAAGCCGCGATCGCATCGACCTGTCCCGCGGCCAGCATCGGCTCACGGACGGGAAATCCGATATTGTCGACAGTCACCTTCGAGGGGTCGATGTTGTTGGCTTTCGTAAAAATATTCCACTGCGCATAGGCAGCGTCCGCCGACGGCGCGCCAAGCCGTTTGCCCATCAGATCGGCAGGTTTCGTGACACCGCGCGACTTCAGGCTGATGATCGCGAATGGCGGCTTGTCGTGAACGAGGAAGACAGCCTTGACCGGCGCTTTCGGATTGGCGTCGAGAAACTTGATGAGAGAATTCATGTCTCCCGAAGCCATGTTATAGACGCCCGACGCGACGCGGTTGATCGGCTCAAGCGAGCCTGCCGCCGTATCAATGGTGACGTCGAGCCCTTCCGCTTTGAAATAGCCCTTGTCGAGCGGCACCAGGAACGGCGCCATCTGGCCGTCGAACTTCCAGTCGAGTGAAAACTTGACTGGCGTCTGCGCCTGCACGGCGCTTGTTGCGGCCAGCAGCAATCCGGCAATCAGACCGGCAGACAGCTTCGCAGAGAGAGTCAACATCGCGATCCCCTTTTCACGGTTGTTCGACACTTCCAAACTGAAACGAAAAGATTGATGCAGGCATTAAGTAATCGAGTATATCATTCACCTCATTGTTCGTGCTTCCATCAAACGCGAGCAGATCAGAGAACTGGTTGCTGATATGTCATCCAAAATCGCTAGCGATCTTGTTGTCAAAGGCGGTACGGCGCTGATACCGGGCGTCGGCCGCATACGCGCCGACATTGCCGTCACCAACGGAAAGATCGTCGCCATCGGCGAGAATTTGTCGGGCGACGCCATTGTCGATGCCGCCGGAAAACTGGTCATTCCCGGCATCTTCGATCCGCACACGCATATCGGCAACGAACAGTCGTTCGACGAGGAGGCGGAAACGGAGACGCGCGCGGCTATTCTCGGCGGCGTCACCACCATCGGCATTTTTATCCGAAGCCTGAAGGATTCCTATCTCAAGCATCTGCCGGGTTTCCGAAAGGCGATGGACGAGCGAAGTTACGTCGACTCGATTTTTCATCCGCAACTTTTCAACGACGAACAGATTTCCGAAATTCCGGCCTATGTCAGGGATTACGGCATTCGCTCGTTCAAGTTTTACATGTCCGGCCTGCCGGGCATCGTCGATTCCGTTCCTGACGACTTGCTGTTGCGCGGCTTCCGGGCGGTCGCTGCGGTCGGCCCCGACGCGATTGCCTGCGTGCACTGCGAGACCGGATCGCTGGTCGCCGCCGCGCGTGATGTGCTGGCAAAGAAGCCGAACGGGACGCTGGCCGACTGGACGCTCGCCCACCCGCCGGAAGCGGAGGCTCTCGCGATCCAGACCGCGCTGTATCTCGCGCAGGTCGCCGGTGCTCACCTTTATGTGGTGCATCTTTCGAGCAGCGACGGCCTTGAGGTCGTTCGGCAGGCGCGACGGCAAGGGTTGAATTTCACCGTCGAAACCACGACGACGTTCCTCGGCATCAACGATCGCGATCCGAACGGCTTCCTTGCAAAAGCCGTTCCGCCGGTCCGCCCGCCCTCGCATCAGGAAGCCCTTTGGGACGGCATCGCCGAAGGCTCGATCAACACGATCGGTACGGACAACACATCCCGCACGCGCGCCGGCAAGAAGCCCGATGCCGGCCTGCACGGCTCGCGGCCCGGATTGCCGCTGCTCGGCACGCATCTTCCCGCGTTGCTGCATTTCGGCCGGCAGCACGGTATTCCGCTCGAAACGCTGATCGACGGCGCCACGCGCTCGCCGGCGCGCGTGTTCGGCCTCTATCCGCGCAAGGGCACGATCGCCATCGGGTCGGATGCTGACCTTGTGGTGGTCGATCTCGATCTGGAGAAGACCGTTCGCGCTGCCGATTTGCGCGGCATGAGCGATTTCTCGCCGTTTGAAGGCAAGACGCTGAAAGGCTGGCCGGTCGTGACCATCAAGAACGGCGTCGTGATCGCGCGCGACGGCGAGATCGTTGGAAAATCCAACGGCCGATATCTGCTGCGCGCGCCGCAGGATGCGCCCAGCCTCCACTGGATCAAGCGATAGGCGAATGGGCCGTTTCGTCGAGATCGGAAGACGATGGCCCTGACCCATGCTGATCTCCCCCGTGGACTAACCGGCAAATGCCGGTGAGCCGACCGACGCGCAGCGCTGCGCCAGTTGGACAGGCCGAGAATGCACGGCTCGGAGAACCGCGGACCCAGGCCGTTCGGCAGTTTCGCGGCAGCCTTGCCGCACGGCCCGGCGCAAGCGCGCGACGACCGCGACACCCTCAACCGGCACGAAATCCTTGTAGAGGGGCGAACCATAGGTTGTCCGGTTGCCCGCCGCGAGCGTGACGTTATTGATCACCGCCGCCAGGCCGTGCGGCGCCCCGAGCGTTTCAATATTAAGAACGGCGGTCTCGGCCTTTGCGGCTAAACGCGCCTTGTCTTTCGCCAGGGGGGCAATCGCTTTAAACTTCGAATTCTGGGCCGCGATTGTCTCCTGATACGCATCCAGCACCTCGACAGGAGGGATGTCTCTCTGCTTGATACGGGTCGCCAATTCGATAGCGGAAGTGCGTGAGACGTTGGTCATGGGGCTTGCGTCATGAGGCGGGCACACTTCGGGTTTCAGGGCGAAAGCTTTTCGTAGCCGGCCGGGCCTGTCCAACAACAATTGATGATGCGGCCATCGGGCCGCCCGATGGCACCCTTATCTCAGAATTAAACGGACCAGAAATGGCGTCACAAATCGAGCTTTGGATGGAGATCAGACAGATTCGCTATGCCCTTGCCGTTGCCAGCGAACGCAGCTTCACCAAGGCCGCTAACCAGCTCAACATCACCCAGTCCGCGGTGTCCGAGCAGATCAAGCTCCTGGAGACGCGCATTGGCTTCGATCTGTTCCGCCGGACCAGCCGGGGCATCGAGCAAACCGAGCGCGGCCGGATGTTCCTCTACGAGGCCGAACACGTCTTTTCCGACCTGATGAAGCTCGGCGATGTCGCCCGCCGACTCAGCGGGGCCGATGTGGAATCCCTCGTCATCGGCATGGGCTCGGGCCTTGCTCCCGCGCTGATCCCGCATCTGTTTCCGCGCTCCCCGTTCCCGTCGAACCTGCATCTGGAAATCCGCACGACGCCGACGCGCCTTGTTTTCGACGCGCTGTGCGAGGACAAGGTCGACCTCGGTCTGGTGGTCGATGTCGGTCAGGATCGCGTACCGACCGGACTGGTAGGGACTCCGCTCCTCACCCTCGATTTTGCTCTGATCCTGCCCAAGGCGCATCCGCTCGCCGACAAAACCCGCAAGATCGATATCGGCATGCTGGCTCAAGAGCCGATCATCATGAACGAACTATCGATCGGCTACGGTCAGATCGTGCACAAGATGTTCACCGATCTCGGCGTTCAACCGCGCATCCGCGCCATCGTCGACAATGTCGAGACCATCAAGATGATGGTCCAGACCGGCACCGGCATCGCGATCATCCCGAGCGGCTCGGCCGACGACGCGATCAAGCTCGGCTTGATCGAGCAACGTCCGATCGGGAATGCCGCGACCATGACGATCAGCGCCTATCACTCGCGGCAAGCTCTATCCCGCCGCAAGAAGACGCTGATAAACTGGCTGCTGCAGCCGACGAGCAAAGCCTGATCGCGCCGGACGACCCTTCAGTCGGGACGCGCGGTGAGATCCCGCGACGGTAGCGCCGGCGCGAGAGACTTGACCATGCGCGACGCCATGATCACGCGGCCGACCGAAAACGCCTCGTGATTGCTCTCGATCTGCTCGCGGTCGTACAGATAATTCACCATGATCCCATGCGATTGCTTCAGACCCTTGTCTGACATATCCGCGAGGAAATGGATGTGCTCGAGCCGCGCGCCATTGCCGAGGTGAAAACGCGCTACCGGATCGAGCGGCAATCCCTGACGGTTGCGGGCCTTCAAGAAGTAATAGGCAGCGGCGGACCGAAGCGGTTTCTCGACCAGAGCGCGCGCGTCGTCGCTCTTCCACCAGTCCGGTTTGTCGATCGCCCTTAATGCTTCACGGTCGGCGTCATTCAAAACGGCCGGCGCGTCCGATGCACGCTCCTGCTTGAGCCAGGCGGCAAAGCCGGGAACCGGCGACAGGGTAACAAAAGTCGAGAGCTGCGGAAAATCCTGGATCACTTCCTCGACCACCTGTTTGATCAGAAAGTTTCCGAACGAAACGCCGGCCAGTCCCTTCTGGCAGTTCGAGATCGAATAAAACACCGCGGTCGTCAGCGCATCTTTGTCAGCCGGCCGTCGGTCGATCGACAGAATGGGGTCGATCGCATCCGCAATCTCCGCGCCGAGCGCGACCTCGATAAAGATCAACGGTTCGTCGATCAGCGCCGGGTGGAAGAACGCATAGCAACGACGGTCCGGCGGATCGATCCGACGGCGCAAATCGTCCCAACTCTGAATCGCGTGCACCGATTCATACTTGATAATCTTTTCGAGAATGTTGGCCGAGGTCGCCCAGTCGATCCGGCGCAGCACCAGGAAGCCGCGATTGAACCACGACGCGAACAAGTGGACGAAATCCTGATCAACGACACGCAGATCCAAATGACGAGGCAACAGCGCCATGAGATCGGCGCGCATCGCAACCAGTGCGGCGGTGCCTCCGGGCGCGAGATTGAGCCGGCGCAGAAGTTCGAGCCGCTTCGGCTCTGCCGCCAGATGTAGCGCCGAGGCCGTGGCATGGTCGGGCGCGGCGCGCCAATCGCGGACCGCCCGTTCCAGTTTCAGCGTATCCGGCCCGAAACGATGCGCGAGGGCTTCGAAGAACGCCGTTCGCTCCGCCTCGTTCAATGCCCCATAACGTCGCAAGATCGTCGCGGACAGCGCCACGCCCGACGCTTCGCCACGAATGGAAATCAGATCCCCGCACAGATCAGGAAGTGGCCGCTGGTCGTCATCGACCGGGGGTTTGCCATTGCGCGGGCGCCCGATCAGCCCACGGCTTCGCCGGGCAATCGTCTGCATCAATTCGCCGAAAAACGCGCTCATCGGATTCTGCAGGCAAAAGACCAGCGGATAAAGTGATGACAGGCGGGCCGCCGGGTGGCGTTAAGCCACCCGGACGGAGTGATCGCTCGCTAGATCCGCTCGAGGATATAGAAGCCGCGCGACCGGTCGATCAGATAGATCAAGCCGCGCGAGTCGTAGCAGACGTCGTTGCTCTGCACGCGTGTGGCGCCTTCCGGCACCGGCGGCATGAAGGACGCGACCTGCTTCGGCGCATGCGGATTGGCGATATCGACGATCCGCAAACCACGCGCGAACCACGCGATCGGAATCTCGGTGCTGCGGATATCCTCGCAGAACTGGTGCAGGCCGGTATAGTCCTCCTTCGGCATGCCGTCTTCGTCGTCGACTTGGAAGCTCGCGAACGGCATCGGCCGGGTTTCGTCAGTGATATCGACGAGCCACAAGAACGACGGCGACGTCGGGCCGGCGAGCCGGCCGACATCCTCATCCGCAACCAGCATGACGCGGCGGCCGCGCAGCAGGAACGGAACCGGAAGCGCCGTATGCGTCGGCCACGGGAACGGCGGGCTCCAGTCGAGGCCCGAGACGAATGTCGGCTTGGTCATGTCGTCGATGTTGAGGATGACGAAACCGCCGTGCCAGTAGCTGGTATAAAGACGATTGCCGACCCGCATCGGGTGATGGCAGCGATGATCCGTTCCCTTCCAGGTCGGCACCTCGCCGCCTGCCGCCCACTGACCCGGCATCCACCACCGGCCGACCTCTTCCGGCTTGTCCGGCTTTGCGAAGTCGATGATCTGCACGATGTTGCCGAGATACCCGTCCATTTCCGGCGAGCCGTAGACATAGCGCCCATCGAACGTGAAACGGTGCATGCCGCGTGTCTGCCAGGTCGCGATATGCCGCGGCTTCGATGGATTGGCCACGTCGAAGA
>JAEWJH010000062.1 GCA_023386635.1 Pseudomonadota bacterium | reverse complement strand
CTCCTGCTGCTCGATCGGCGCCATGCGCACCGGAATCTCCGGCATCACCTGATCCAGCGCCTCCCCGATCTCGCGCGCGGTGATGACGCCATGCACGCCGGGAAGCGCGAGCGCCGCTTCGGTGTCGATGGATACGATCCGCCCATGCGCGACGGGGCTGCGCAGGATCGCGGCCTGGATCAGCCCGTCCGGCTGGACATCGGCGACGAATTGTCCGCGCCCGGTGACGAGCCGATAATCCTCGACGCGCGGCAGCGGCTGGCCGATGAACGTATTGCGGCGTGCCGTCATGTCACGGTCGCGGCGCCGCGAGGCGGCGCGCCGTTGGATGGCCTGAACGAAGGATCACGGCGGCTTCCGGTTCCGAATGTCTCAATTCAGTGATCTCATGATGTGATCACACTTTTGTCAAGGCGCGGGAGGTCGCGCGTGAGCCGCTGACCCCCCTTGCCCTCGCAATGGGCGCCGCCGAAAGATGCTATTCGGTTTGCGCGAAGACGTGACGCTCGAAGCGCTCCAGCAGGGTGTGCATGGTCTTGCGCGCCTGCTCGAATTCCTCGCATGTGCCGCGCGCCGCCATGTCCGCCTTGAATTCCTCATCCGAGGCGAACCAGCATTCCCAGCGTATGTCGGGGCCTTTGCCGTCGAGTTTGCGCAAAATCCTGCCGGGCTGCAGGCCGAGTTTCTGTCGCAGGCGCGTCGCCGCGCGCCGCTGCTCCAGCACGGCCTCCACCTGGCCTTCCTTGGCGAAGTAGTTGGTGACTTCGACGATCATCGGTCCTCGCAAGCTCTGCTGATTATCGCGCCGCGCCCGTGGCCATGTCCCGGATCACCGAAAGACCGAAGCGGTGGTCCTCCGGTTCGCCGGCCATGAACAGCACCAGATCCTGCAAGCCGGCATCGGCGAAGGCTTTGAGCTTGTCACAGCACTGGCGCACGGTGCCGGCGACCGCGAAAGCATCGACGGCGTCGTCCGGCACGAGCTTTGCCGCAGCGGCGTAGTCACGTTTCGACATCGCCGCGATGATCGCTTCCTGATCGATCGGAATGCCGGAGTAAGCGAGATTGTCGGAGATGAACTTGTTGCGGAACAGGAAAGCGAGCTTCTGGCGCACGGCTTCGACGGCCTTGCGGCCATCCGCCGATGCCATGAAGGAAATGTAGCCGGCGGTGCGCACGGCACTCATGTCGCGGTTCGCCTGCGCGGCGCCTTCCGCGACGAACTCCAGCGAACGGCGCACATAGGCGGACGACAATCCGGCCGAGAGCACGACGCCGTCGGCGATCTTGCCGCCGAGGCGCAGCATTTGCTCCTTCATCGGCGAGAGATAGATCGGGATCGGCTGCGACGGCCGGAACATCATCCGCGCATTGTCGAGCTTGAAGCGCTTCGCCTGCATCTCGACCGGCGCCATCGACCACAGCGCGCGCAGCGCCTCGACGAATTCGCGGGTCACCACCAGCGGCTTGTCGATCGTCTCGCCGGATTCCGCGAGGAACAAAGGATTGCCGGAACCGAGCGCGAGGATCGCGCGGCCCGGCGCCGCTTCGGCCAGTGTCGCCATCTGCATGGCGGTCGGCATCGGATGGCGCAGATAGGGGCTGACGGCGGTCGGCACCACGGTGGCGGTCGGCGCCGCCATCGCGAGGCCGAGGCAGGAGATGATGGCTTCGCGATAGCCGAGATGATCGGCCATCCAGAGGCTCGATGCGCCGGCCTCGACCGCGAGCTTGGCGAACTGATTGGCTTCGTCGAACGGGCCGAAGCCGTCGAAACTCACGCCCAGCTTGAAGGTCATCGCACGCCTCACGGGACCGGCAGCGCCATCTCCCGCGTGGGGAGATGGCGTCGTTGCGAGTGGATTGGGCTGCCGCGCGGCGGCAGCCCGTTATCGATCTATTTCAGGAGATCGGCGCGAAAGACCGTGGAAGCATCGAGCGGCTTCTTGATCAGATCGAGCTTGACCATGGTCTCCATCATCGAGTCCCAGCCCTTCTTGGTCGAATAGCCGAGACCGTTCGTCTTGGTGTCGGGACTGTCGAGCAGCGTCAGCACCGCCGGCAGCTTGAGCTTGTTGTAGGTGTTGTCGAGCTGCGGATGCGCTTTGATGGTCAGCGCATAGGCTTCATCCGGATGCGCCTTGGCGTATTCCCAGCCCTTCACGAACGCGCGGGTGAACCGCTTCACCATATCCGGGTTCTTCTTGATCAGCTCCGCGTTGGTGACGAGGCTGGAGCTGTACATCGGCAGGCCGAGGTCGCTGAACAGCAGCCAGTCCATGTCGATGCCTTCGGCTTTCGCCTGCAGGCCGTCGTTGAAGAAGAACGCCACGCCGGCGTCGATCCGCTTGGCGATGATCAGCTTGCCGATCGCGAGGTCGGCGGGAACCTCGTTGATCTTGCTGGTGTCGATGTTGTGCATCTTCACGAGCGCGCGCCATTGCCGCTCGACCGCGCTCTTGAGCTGGAGGCCGAGGCGCTTGCCGTAGAGGTCGGTCAGCTTGGTGATGCCGGTCGACTTCGGATAAATGATCGCGACCGGGCTGCGCTGCAGGATCACGGCGGTGGCGACGACCGGCAGGCCGCGATCCGCGGCGAGGACCGCCTGATCGGCGGTGGCGTAACCGAATTCGACATCGCCGTTGCCGACGAGCTTCACGGTGACGCTCGATCCTTCGCCGGGGAAAACCTCGGCGTCGATGCCCTCATCCTTGAAGAAGCCCTTTTGCTGGGCGACGAAAATGCCGGAATGTTCGGCGCCGAACACCCAGTCGAGGCGGATCTTGACCTTGTCGAGCGCCGCTGCGGGCGTCGCGAAGGCGGTAGCGGAGGCCAACAAGGCCAGCGCCAGCAGACCACGAAACTTCATAGTGTCCTCCGTTTCAAGTGCGGTTGATCTCGAAAGCGATCTTGCGAATGTCGGTGCGCCAACTCAGGCCGTCTGCGGCGTCTCCTCGATGGCGGCCTGCCATTTCATCATCAGATGTTCAGCCAGCACGACGGCGAGGAAGAACAGCACGCCGATCGCGCTCAGGACGAAGATGCCGGCGAACATCAGTTCGGTATCGAGCGAGATATTCGCATAGCTGATGACGTAGCCGAGCCCGGTGTCGGAGGCGACGAATTCGCCGACCACCGCGCCGACCACGGCGAGCGT
Organism: Pseudomonadota bacterium; assembly: GCA_023386635.1. Taxonomy (GTDB): domain Bacteria; phylum Pseudomonadota; class Alphaproteobacteria; order Rhizobiales; family Xanthobacteraceae; genus Pseudolabrys. The sequence goes on along the minus strand of JAEWJH010000062.1, from coordinate 36,377 downwards.
GATGGCGATCTTGAACGACGCGAAGATATAGGGGAGCGACCACGGCAGGCTGATCTTGAAGAAGATTTCCATCCAGTTCGCGCCGAGCGACTTCATGTACTGGATCAGTTCGACGTCGACCGATTGCAGGCCGCGCGCCGTGTTGATGACGATCGGGAAGAAGGCGATCAGGGCGGCGATCACCACCTTCGGCGTCACGCCGAAACCGAACCAGATCAGGAACAGCGGCGCCAGTGCGATCTTCGGCAGCACCTGCGCGGCGACCAGGAACGGATAGGTCACCTCGCTGATCCAGCGCGAATAAGCAATGCCGACCGCGATGATAAAGCCGGCGATCGCCGCGAACAGGAAGCCGGCGCCGATCGCGAAGGCGGTAGGGCCGCTGTGCTTCATCAGATAGGGCCAGTTCTTGACGATCGATTCAAAAATCTGCGTCGGCGAGGGGAGGATCACCGGCTTGATATGCAGAAGGTCGACGGCGACCTCCCACACCACGAAGAACAGAACGAACACCGCGATCTGGCTGCTGACGCGCGAGATGGCCTTGATCATGCGGCCCCCGCGAGCCCGAGCTGGCTCTGACGCAGCTTGTGACGGATATATTGCACCAGTTCGTTGAACGGCGCGCTGGCACGCAGCTCCTCGCCGCGTGGACGCGGGAACGGCACGTCGAGCACTTCCTCCACTTTGCCCGGCCGCGCGGTCATGATGATGATCCGCTCGGACAGCAGCACCGCCTCGCTAATGCTGTGGGTGATGAAGATCACGCTGCTCTCGGTCGCCTGCCAAAGCCGCAGCAACTCTTCCTGCATCGATTCGCGCGTGATCTCGTCGAGCGCGGCGAACGGCTCGTCCATCATCAGGATCGGCGGATTGAAGGCGAGCGCGCGGCACAGCGACACGCGCTGCTGCATGCCGCCGGACAGTTCATGCGGCAGCTTGTTCTCGAAGCCGGTCAGCCCGGCGAGGCCCAGCCAGCGCCCGGCTTCCGCCATGCGCTTGTCCGCCGGAATATCCTTGCGCGCGATCTCCGACGTCAGCGCGACATTCTCGATCGCGGTGCGCCACGGCAGCAGCAGCGGGCGCTGGAACACATAACCGACCCGGCCGGACAAGCGCGCCTGGCCGAGCTTCTCGCCGTCGAACGTCACATCGCCGCTGGTCGGCTTGAGCACGCCGGAGAGGACCTTGAGCAGTGTGGTCTTGCCGCAGCCCGACGGGCCGACGACGCTGACGAAGGAACGACGCGGGATGTCGACCGTCACGTCCTGCAGCGCGGTCACGAGGCTGCCCTTGCTGCGGTATTGCACCGTCAGATGGTCGATCTTGATATTCGGAACGTCGGTCAAGGCGGGTATGTCCGGTAACGACGAAGGGCCGGGAGAGAAGTGATCTCATGTTGTGATCACATATTTGTCAAGCATATCGAGGCGGCAGAGCGCCATGCGGAATGCTCAATCCAACGCCAACCGCCGGCGGCGGGGCGGGTCACGGGCGCGAGGTAACGGGTTGCGGCTTAAGCTCGGATATTGGCCGCTTCGTCCTGCCCTTCATCTCCACGGCGGAGCTGATCGCGGTGCCGATGCATCGGCCGACAGCACGCCACGCGTGGCGCGCGCATTATCCCGTAAGATGCGTGATCGGCGCGGCTATTCGGAACGCGATGCCTTCGGGCTGCCAGCGATAGTCGATCGTTCCGTTCAACTGGCGGATGCTTTGCGCGATAAGCACGCTGCCGAATCCGTGCGTGGCGGGCGCGGAGAGGACGATCGGGCCACCGATTTCCCGCCAGTCGATCGTCAGCGTATCGCCATCGATGGTCCAGCGCACCTGCAACTGGCCTTCGGGCGCGGACAGCGCGCCGTATTTGAGCGCGTTGGTGGAGCTTTCGTGCAAAATGAGCGCGAGGCTCGTCGCGGCATTTTCGCCGATCTCGACCGGCGGTCCTTGTGTCAGGATGCGAGGGCGGGCGCTCTCATGTTCGTCGTCACGATAGGGCCGCAAGATCGTCTCGATCAGCGAGTCCATCGTCGTTCGGTGCGGACGTGTGGTCGCGAAGCCGAGCGCGCCGGGACGGGCAAGCTCCTTCGCCTCGATCAGCGCGCGCAATCGGCCGCGCAGCGACGTCGACATGTCGCGCACCGTCTGCGCCGACCGCGCGCTCATGGCGATCATGCTGTCCATCACCGCCAGAAGATTTTTCACGCGGTGATTCATTTCCCGCATCATCAGCCGTTCGTGCTCTTGCGCCTCTTTCCGCTCGGTGATGTCGACGGCAATCCCGGAGAATCGATGATTGCCGCTGTCGCCGTCATCGCTGCGTTTTGCCCGTACGTCGATCCAGCGCAGCGCTCCATCGTTGGCATGGACGCGATATTCCTCGGCGAACGGCTCACCGGTCTTCAGGCAGCGCGTCACCGCCGCTTTTATCCGCTCCACATCGCCGGCATGGACGGCCGCCAGATGATCGGCGAAAGCGAAGTTTTTGGTATCGATGCCCGGATCGCACATGCTCACATCTTGGGAGAACATGGTCGCGAACCGATCATCGAAATGCAGAACGTCGGCCTGCACGTCCCAGTCGAAGGTTCCGATCACGCCGGAGGCATTGAGCGCGCGGGCAAGCCGATCTTGTGCGCGCGTCAATTCACGCCGCGAGACAACCTGTTCCGTCGTTTCGCTGACGATGCAGAGAACACCCTCGACCTTATCGGCGTCGTCGCGGATCGCGGAATATGAGATGTCGAAATAAACGGTCTCGGGATAACCGTGACGCTCGATGTAAAACGGCCGGTCCTTGGCGACGATGGTTTCGCCGGTGTCCCGCACGCTTTTCAGCAGCGGCTCGAGATCGTCCCACAGTTCCGACCAATTTTCGCGGGCAGGGCGCCCGAACGCGCCGGGGTGCTTGTTGCCGATCGTCGGTGCGTAGGCGTCATTATAAAGCGCGATGTAGTCCGGCCCCCAGAAGATGACGATCTGGGCCTGGGCGGGAACCAACAGCCGCATGGCCGATTTCAAATGGTCCGGCCACCCGGAGAACGGCCCGAGCGGACTCGTCGGCTCCACAATCTCGCGGATCAGCGTCGCGACGTCTCGCTGCGGTCGAGCGGCAGTTTCGCCTGGCACGGGACGGACGCCTTTCGGTTCGCGGGGCGGCGGCCGAACGCGGACTTTCAACATCAGCAATGAGGAAGGCCGCCCGACTGGAGAGTATTTGGTGGGGGCCTGGGTTCTGTCAAATATAAACGGCGTTGTTTTGGGCGTGGTTGAGGGCAGGGTTGCCGGTTGATAAAAGGCGATATGACGTTGTCCGCAGCCGATCTCGATAGATTCCGCGGCTGGATAGGCCGCGAAGCACAGTCGGCCGATGTGGTTAGCGCCGATCTCGCGCGTAAGTTCCGGGCGACCTTCGATGCCGCGGCCCGCAGCGCGGCGGCTTTTTGCCGACGGTGCCGCTGCCGCGGCGCATGTGGGCCGGCGGCGCGCTGACCTTCCAGGGCGACCTTCGCATTGGCGATGCTATCACGCGCACGTCGCGCATCGCCGATGTGAGCGTGAAGGAAGGCCGCAGCGGCGTGCTGTGCTTTGTCACCGTCCAGCACACGATCGCCGTCGACGGCGCGGTGAAGGTCGAGGAACGGCAGGACATCGTCTATCGCGGCGCCGATGGCGGTGCGCCATTGAAAACGCCGCCGGCGTGCGAGCCGGGCGAACACCGGCGCGCGATCGATCCGTCGCCGCCCTTCCTGTTCCGCTATTCCGCGCTCACGTTCAACGGTCATCGCATCCATTACGATCGCCGCTATGCGACCAGCGTGGAAGGCTATCCCGGCCTTGTCGTGCACGGGCCGCTGCAGGCGACCTTGCTGATGAATTTCGCCACGGCGGTGCGCGGCACGCCGCCCGCGCGCTTCTCGTTCCGTTCAGTGTCGCCGCTGTTCGACAACGATCCGGTGCTGCTGCACGCGCGCGCCGAGGGTGAGGGCCTGAAGCTCTGGACCGCGCGGCCAGACGGCCCCGAGGCGATGATCGCCGACGCGGCGTGGTAACGCAGCGCCGGTCTCACCGCGTTCAGATGACGCGATAGGTCTCGCGCGCGCCGGATTTCCAGACGATGCCATGACCGGGTGGTTGGCCCGGCTGCGTGGCGGGAGACACCATGCCGTCCTGGACCGTCATCGGCGCATCGAACAGCGCTTCGATGGTCGGGAAGTCTTCCAGCCAGCGCACGGCGGGCGAAGCGTGCGCGAGATGCACGAACAGCGCCGGCAGGAAATGCGGCGAGACGCTGGTGTTGGTCTGCTCCGCCCACGCGCACAGTTTCAGGCAATCGGTCAGCCCGCCCATCATCGCCAGATCGGGCTGCACCACGGCGCAGAGCCGGTCGAGCATGAACGGCGCCAGCGCGTCGGTGCCCTGGATATGCTCGCCGAATGCGATCGGCACCGGCGCCGATGCCGCCAGCGTGCGATAGCCGGCGAGGTTGTTCGCGGGCAGCGGCTCCTCCACGAACGCGACATGATAGTCGGCGGCGAGCCGCATCAGGCTGTGCGCGGCCACGAGATCACATTTCTCATTGGCATCGACGAACATCTGCGTGTCGCCGGGCAGCACGGCCGCGACCGCCTTGAGCAACTCGCGATCTGACGGCGCGCCGGCGGCGCGCGGCTTCACCGCGCGATAGCCGTTGCGGACGTGGCGTGTCGCCGCGGCGGCGGCATCGTCCGGCGTCTGGCCGGCATAGAACGCGCCGCTGCCGTAGATCGGCACCGGGCGCGAGGCTGCGCCGCCCATGGCAAGACCGAGCGGCATGTCTAGGCTGCGCGCATAGAGGTCCCACGCGGCGACGTCGATGGCGGCGAGCGCGATATTGTTCGGTCCCTTGCCGAGCCGGTTGAACGACGCGGAAATCTGGTGCCAGAGCTTGATCGGGTGTTCGATGGTCTGGCCGCGCACGAACCGGTCGAGCAGGAGCGTGGTGGCGTCATGGGCGATGCGCCCGCCGCCGCCGAGCACATAGCTGAAGCCCATTCCGCTAAAGGATTTGCCACTGTGGGATTTGCCGCCGCGTTCGCCGTGCAGATGCACGACGATGATGTCGATCTGTTTGACGCCGGAACCGCCGATCGGCTTGTCCAGCCGATACTCCCAGAACTCGCTCGTTACCTCGCGCAATGTCAGCATGGCACAATCCACCGAAGGCCGGCGGTGATCCGCCGGCAGCGTGCATCCATAGCGGAAGCGCAGCCGCCGGGCTATCGCGGCCAGAAGGCGATCAGGTAGATCTCGGCGGTGTGAGGGCCGTCGCCGCGCAACGTGATCGTGCGGGTCGCGGCGAGGTCGGGGCGGTCGAGCATCGCGGTGTCGCCGTCAGCGATCGGCCGGTCGCCAAGAATGATAGTCCCGCCGCGCGGCATCAGCAGCACCGTCTCCGCATCGCGTGGCAGCGGCACCGTTTCGCCGGCGCTATGGCGCGTCATGCGGTGGTCGTAGCGCGCGCGACGGCTCATCACATTCAGATCGTCGATCGGCCCGTCGATCAGCGTCGCGTCGGTGTCGATATCGCCGGGAAAGAAGTGCGGCGGTGCGCCGCGGTCCAGCGTCACCGTCAGGCCGGCGATCGCCAGATGAAGGCCGGCGCCTGCGATCACCGCCAGCGTGCGGTCGATGCCGGGAAACCGTGAGAACGGTCCCGGCGTCGCCACATGCGCCATGCTGACGCGCCAGTCGAAAGTGTCGAGCGTGGCATTCGCCGGAGCGATCGCCACCTCGGTGGTCGAGCCGCCGCCGTTCTTCCACGGCATGCGGCGATAGTCGGCGGCTCGAATGGTGCGCATTGTTTAGACCTCAGGGATCAGCCAAACGATCCGTCAAAGACTCGGCAGATTGAGGTTGTATTCCTTCGCGCAGGCAATGGCATCCTCATAACCGGCGTCGGCGTGACGCATCACGCCGCTGGCCGGATCGTTCCACAGCACGCGCTCGAGGCGTCTGGCTGCTTCCGGCGTGCCGTCGGCGACGATCACCATGCCGGCGTGCTGCGAATAGCCGATGCCGACGCCGCCGCCGTGATGCAGCGACACCCAGGTTGCGCCGCTCGCGCAGTTGATCAGCGCGTTGAGCAGCGGCCAGTCGGACACCGCGTCGGAGCCGTCCCTCATCGCTTCGGTTTCGCGGTTCGGTGAGGCGACGCTGCCGGAGTCGAGATGGTCGCGGCCGATCACAACCGGCGCGCTCAGCTCGCCCTTCGCCACCATCTCGTTGAAAGCGAGACCGATACGATGGCGATCGCCGAGGCCGACCCAGCAGATGCGCGCCGGCAGACCCTGGAACTTGATGCGTTTGCGCGCCATGTCGAGCCAGTTGTGCAGGTGCTTGTTGTCCGGCAACAGCTCCTTCACCTTCTGGTCGGTCTTGTAGATGTCTTCCGGATCGCCCGACAGCGCGGCCCAGCGGAACGGACCGATGCCGCGGCAGAACAGCGGACGGATATAGGCGGGCACGAAGCCCGGAAAGTCGAAGGCGTTGGTAAGGCCTTCTTCCTTCGCCATCTGGCGGATGTTGTTGCCGTAGTCGAGCGTCGGGATGCCCATCTTGTAGAAGTCGAGCATCGCCTTGACGTGGTCGACCATCGATTGGCGCGCGGCCTTCGCCACCGCCTGCGGATCGCTCTCGCGCTTTTCTTCCCACTGCGCCAGCGTCCAGCCCTTCGGCAGATAGCCGTTGACGGGATCGTGCGCGGACGTTTGATCGGTGACGACGTCGGGCTTCACGCCACGGCGGACGAGTTCGGGGAAAATCTCCGCGGCGTTGCCGAGCACGCCGACCGAGAGCGGCTTGTTCTCCTTGCACGCCTTGGCGATGACCGCGAGAGCGTCGTCGAGATTCTTGGCCTGCACGTCGAGATAGCCGGTCTTCAGCCGCATCTCGATGCGGCTCGGCTGGCATTCGACCGCGAGGCAGGATGCGCCGGCCATGGTCGCGGCGAGCGGCTGCGCGCCGCCCATGCCGCCGAGACCGGCGGTGAGAATCCATTTTCCGGCAAGCGTCCCGCCATAGTGGCGGCGGCCGATTTCGACGAAGGTTTCGTAGGTGCCCTGAACGATGCCCTGCGAGCCGATATAGATCCAGGAGCCGGCCGTCATCTGGCCGTACATCATCAGGCCCTTGCGATCGAGCTCGTGGAAGTGATCCCAGTTGCCCCAGTGCGGCACGAGATTGGAGTTGGCGATCAGCACGCGCGGCGCGTCGGGATGGGTGCGCATCACCGCCACCGGCTTGCCGGACTGTACGATCAGCGTCTCGTCGGCTTCGAGCTTCTTCAGCGAGGCAACGATGCGGTCGAACGCTTCCCAGGTACGCGCGGCGCGGCCGATGCCGCCATAGACCACGAGCTCATGCGGCTTCTCGGCGACTTCCGCGTCGAGGTTGTTCATCAGCATGCGCAGCGGCGCCTCGGTCAGCCAGCTCTTGGCGTTGAGTTGGCTGCCGCGCGGCGCGCGGATCGAGCGGGTGTTATCGATACGACTCATCGGATCTCTCCAGTTAGCGGATTGATTCAAACGGATTTGCCGCGCCAGACGCGCTGCGCGAGCGGATTGAAGCCGATGCGATAGACCAGCTCGGCCGGCCGCTCGACGTTCCAGATCGCGAGATCGCACCACTTGCCGGGCGCGAGCGTGCCGACGCTGTCGAGCCGGCCGAGCGCGCGCGCGGCTTCGCGTGTCACGCCGGCGATCAGTTCGTCGATCGTGAGGCGGAACAGCGTCGCGCCCATATTCATGGTGAGCAGCAGCGAGGTGATCGGCGAGGTGCCGGGATTGCTGTCGGTGGCGATCGCGAGCTTCGTGCCGTGGCGGCGGAACGCTTCGACAGGCGGCAACTGCTTTTCCCGCAGAACGTAGAACGCGCCGGGCAGCAGCACCGCGACGGTGCCGGCCTTCGCCATGGCGGCGGCGCCGGCCTCGTCGGTGTATTCGAGATGATCGGCGGACTACGCGTTGTAGCGCGCGGCCAGCGCCGCGCCGTGCAGGTTGGAAAGCTGGTCGGCATGCAGCTTCACCGGCAGGCCGGCCGCCTTCGCGGCATCGAACACGCGTGCGGTCTGTTCCGGCGAGAAGGCGATGCCCTCGCAGAACGCATCGACCGCGTCCGCCAGCTTCGCCCCGGCGAGGTCCGGGATCATTTTACAAACCGACGCAATGAACGCATCCTTGTCGGTCTCGCCCGGCGGCATCGCATGCGCGCCGAGGAACGTCGTCGTGACGCCGACCGCGCGCTCGCCGCCGAGACGCCGCGCCGCGCGCAGCACGCGGGTTTCCGTTTCCTGGTCGAGTCCGTAGCCGGACTTGATCTCGATGGTGGTGACGCCTTCCGCGAGCAGATGATCGAGGCGCGGCAGCGCCGTCGCCACCAACTGGTCCTCGGTCGCGGCGCGCGTGGCCTTCACCGTCGAGACGATGCCGCCGCCGGCGCGGGCGATCTCCTCATAGGACACGCCGGCGAGCCGCTGCTCGAATTCATGGGCGCGGTCGCCGCCGTAAACGAGATGGGTGTGGCAGTCGATCAGGCCGGGGGTGATCCAGCGGCCGTCGAGCTTGATCCGCTCCGCCGCGTCCGCACCGGTCGGTAGCTCCGCCGCCGGGCCGGCGAAAACGATCTTGCCATCCCTGGCGGCGATGGCCGCTTTCTCGACAACGCCGAGGCCGGGACGGGTCTCGTCCAGCGTGGCGAGGCGGGCGTCGTGCCAGATCGTGTCGAAACGCATGCAAGTCTCTCCCGTCATCGGCGGTTCGCCGCAGCCGGTCTCGGCTTAATTGTATATACAATATTGTCCGGCCGGGGCTAAATTGTCTATACGATTGTTTCGGCTATTGATTGTGGCATGACGCAGCTGGCTGCGGCGGAGGGTGCGGTGTCCCGTCATTATATGTTCGACCATGCGTGGCTGGCGGAGGGCTGGCGGCGCGATGTCCGGGTCACGGTGGCAGACGGGGTTATCACCGCGCTATCGGCCGACGCGCCGCGCCAAGGGGCGGAGGGTGCGGAGCGGGTCGCAGGTCTCGCGGTGCCGGGCCTGCCGAACCTGCATTGCCATGCGTTCCAGCGTGGCCTGGCCGGGCTTGCCGAACGTCGCGGCCCCGCCGGCGACAGCTTCTGGACCTGGCGCGACGTGATGTATCGCTTCCTCGGCCGACTGACACCCGACGATGTCGAGGCCATCGCGGCGCTCGCTTATGTCGAGATGCTGGAGCGCGGCTTCACCACGGTCGGCGAGTTTCATTATCTGCATCACGGCGCCGATGGCGCGCCGCATGCGGAACTGGGCGAGATGGCGTTCCGCATCGCCGCGGCGGCGGGCGAGACCGGAATCGGTCTGACCCTGTTGCCGGTGCTTTACGGCTATGCCGGTTTCGGCGGGCAGACGCCGACGCAGGGCCAGCGCCGTTTCATCAACGATCCGGAACGGTTCCTGCGGCTGGTCGAGCGCGCGCGTGCGGCGTGTACGCCGCTGCCGGGCGCGGTGGTTGGCATCGCGCCGCATTCGCTGCGCGCGGTGACGCCGGAGACGCTGCGCGCGGTGCTTGATGCAACGAAGGGCGGCCCCGTGCATATTCACATCGCCGAGCAGACCAAGGAAGTGAACGACTGCATCGCCTGGTGCGGCCAGCGGCCGGTGGAATGGCTGCTCGACCACGCGCCGGTCGATGACCGGTGGTGCCTGATCCACGCCACGCATATGACGGCGGACGAAACCAAACGCATGGCACATGCGCACGCGGTCGCCGGCTTGTGCCCGCTCACCGAAGCATCGCTCGGCGATGGCGTCTTCAACGGTGAAGCTTATCTCGCCGCCGGTGGACGCTTCGGCGTCGGCAGCGATTCCAATATCGAGATCGATGCGCCCGGCGAGTTGCGTATGCTGGAATACAGTCAAAGGCTTATGCACCGCGCGCGCAATGTGATGACGACGCAGGAAGGCGAGTCGACCGGACGGCGGCTGTTCAAGGAGTCGCTGACAGGCGGCGCGCAGGCGCTGGGCCGTCCGATCGGTGAACTGGCCGTCGGCCGTCGTGCCGATATCGTCGTGCTCGATGCCGAGCATCCGGATTTCGCCGGCGCGTCGTCCGATCACTGGCTCGATGCGTGGATTTTCTCCGCCGGCCGCGATGCGGTGCAGACCGTGTTCACCTCCGGCGAGAAGGTGGTGGAGAACGGACGGCATCGTCGGCATGCCGAGGTCCATGCGCGCTATCGTGCCGCGATGAAAAGGCTGCTCGATGCCTGACCCCATTGCTCCCGTCGGGGATGAAGCCGAAGCGCTGCCGCGCTATGGCGAAATTCGCCGCGATCTGGAGCGTGCCATCGTCTCCGGCGAATGGCCGCCCGGCCATCGCGTGCCGTCGGAGCAGGACCTGCTCAAGCACTACGACTGTTCGCGCATGACCGTGAACAAGGCGTTGAGCGCGCTCGCGGCAGCTGGCCTGATCGTGCGCCGCCGTCGCTCGGGCAGCTTCGTTGCCGCGCCGGTGGCCGAAGCGAATGTGCTGCAGGTTCGTCCCGTGGAGGAGGACGTGCGCCGCGCCAACAAAGAGTATCGTCTCACCGTGACGCAGCGCACCGAGCGCAAGGCGACCAAGCGCGATGCGGCGCGGCTCGCGGTCGAGGCCGGCACGCCGGTTCTGGCGCTGACCTGCGTGCATTTTGCCGACGACGAACCGTTCGCGCTGGAGGATCGGCTGATCAATCTGGCGATGGTGCCGTCAGCCCGCGACGAGCGGTTTGATGGCGTCTCGCCGGGCCACTGGCTCCTGAAGAAAGTGCCGTGGAGCGAGGCGGAGCATCATATCCGCGCGGTCAACGCCGATGCGGTCATGGCCGCGGCGCTGCATATCGATATGCGCGACGCCTGTCTGGTGATCGAGCGACGGACGGTCAATGCGGGACAGTCCGTCACCCATGTCATTCTCAGCTATCCCGGCGAGCGCCATGGGCTCGCCGCGCGCTTCAATCCGGCGGGTTAACGCCGCTCATTCCGCCGGTTGCGACATCGGTTTGCCGCGCCAGCGCTCGAGCCGGCGGAGCCGCCACAGGCGGCCTTTCTCGATCATCATCAGCGCCGCCGGCGTGACGATCAGGGTGAGGATCGTCGCGAAGCCGAGGCCGAAAACGATGGCGGTCGACAGGCTGATCCACCACTGGGTTGCCGGTGCGCCGACGGTGAGCTCGCGAGTGAGAAACTCGATGTTCACGCCGAACGCGATCGGCAGCACGCCGAGGATCGCGGTGACCGCGGTGAGCAGCACCGGTCGCGCGCGCTCGCGGCAGGTTTCCAGGATCGCGTCTCGCGCGGCCATGCCCTCGCGCTTGAGCCGGTCGTAGGTGTCGATCAGCACGATATTGTTGTTCACGATCACGCCGGCATTGGCGATGACGCCGATGCCGGTCATCACCACGCCGAACGGCTGGCCCATGATCAGCAGGCCAAGCAGCACGCCGATGGTGGAGAGCACGACGGCGCTGAGAACGAGTCCGACCGAGGTGAGGCGGTTGAACTGCGCCAGCAGGATCGCGAAGATCAGGAAGATCGCGACGCCGAAGGCTTTCATCAGGAACGCGCCGGCCTTGGCGCGCTCCTCGTCCTCGCCCTTCAGCCGCCAGGTGACGCCGGGGCCGAGATCGGTTTTCGCCAGCGTCGCCGCGATCTCTTCCTGCGTTTTCGCCGTCTGCACGCCCTGCGCGACGTTGGCGGTGACAGTGATGACGCGATTGCCGGCGATGCGGTTGATGTAGCCGACGCGCGGCGCGGCCTTGCGCTCGACGAAATTGCCGATCGGCACCGAGCCGGCCTGGGTCTGCACGCGCAGATCGTCGATCCGGTCGAGGCTGCGCATATTATCCGGGAAGCGGACGAGGATATCGACCGCCTTGTCGCTGTCGGACGGGCGATATTCGGTCACCTTCACGCCGTTGGTGACGAGTTGTACGGCGGTGCCGACCGAGGTCGGGCTCGCGCCGTATTTCGCGGCCTCGGATTTGTTGACGTTCATCTTCCAGTCGATGCCGGGAAGCGGCAGGCCGTCGTCGAGATCGCGGATGTCGCTGCGCTCGGCGAGCAGCGCCGCGACTTTCTTTGCGGCGGCCGGCAGCGCGTCGGGATTGAGCCCGCCGATCTGGACCTGCACCGGCTTGCCCGTCGGCGGCCCGCCGCGCGGCGCGGTGACTTCGATCGAGACGCCGGGAATGTCGGCGGTGGCAGTGCGGATCTCGGCCATGATCTCGCGCGCCGTCGGCCGTACCTTCCAGTCGGAGAATTCGTACTGGATGATGCCGATCGTGTCCTCGGTGATCTCCGAGGAGCCGCGCGGCTGTTCGCCGACGCGGGTGTAGACCGTCTGCAGGCCGGGCATGTTCAGCACGCGCTTCTCCGCCAGCGCGAGCACGCGGTCCTTTTCGTCGAGCGAGAGATTGCCGCGCCCGTGGACGATGATCTGGCCGAAATCCGGTTCGACGTCGGGGAAGAATTCGACGCCGCTGCCGAATTTGCCATAGGCCACCGGGACGAGGATCAGCAGCGCGGCGGCGATCGCCAGCGTCGCGCCGGGGCGGGCGAGGGCGCGCTTGACGAGCCGCATATAGAAGCCGTTGTCGGCGGCGCGTTCGTCATGCGGCACGGCCGAGGCTTTGCCGAGCAGCGCGCCGAGCGTGGGCGTGAAGAACAGCGCGACCACCAGCGACGCCGACAACGTCGCGATCAGGGTGATCGGCAGGTATTTCATGAACTCGCCGACGATGCCCGGCCAGAACAGGAGCGGCGAGAACGCGGCGACGCGGGTCGCGGTCGCGGCGATCACCGGGCCGGCCATGCGCTTGGCCGCGAGCGAATAGGCCTGCTGCGGCGGCATACCTTCGGCCATGCGCCGTTCGGCGAATTCCGAGACGATGATCGCGTCGTCGACCAGCATGCCGACCGCGAGGATCAGCGAGAACAGGACGACGATGTTCACCGTCAGCCCGGCGAGTTGCAGTCCGAGCACGCCGGCGAGGAACGACGCCGGGATCGCGATGCCGATGAATAGCGAGGCGCGGAAGCCGAGCGTGAACATGATGATCACGACGACCAGCAGCACGCCGGTCGCAACGGAATTCTGCAGGTCATGCAGCATCTGCCGGATGACCTTGGACTTGTCCTGCGTGAACGAGACGTGCACTGCCTCGGGCCAGGTCTTGCGCAACGTGTCGATGGTGCGGCGGACGCCATCGACCGTCTCGATCAGGTTGGCGCCGGTGCGCTTCGACACTTCAATGGTCATGGCCGGGCGGCCGTTGACGCGCGTCACCGAGGTCGCGTCCTTGAAGGTCGGCCGCACCTGCGCCACGTCGCCGAGCGTCACCGCCGCGTCGGCGGAGGCGGCGAGCGGAATCTTCAACACGTCTTCCGGCCGCTCGATCAGCGCCGGCACCTTCACCGAGAAGCGGCCGGTTTCGCCTTCCAGCGCGCCGGCGGCGATCAGGTTGTTCTGCGTGCCGAACGACTGGATCAACTGGTCGAGCGAGATGCCGTAGCTCTTGAGCAGCATCGGCTCGGCGATGATCTCGACCGCCTCGTCGCGCGCGCCGCGCAATTCGGCCGACAGCACGCCGGGCACCTGCTCGACAGCATTTTTCGCGGAGCGGGCGATGCGCAGCAGCGAGCGCTCGGGCAGATCGCCGGAGAGGCCGACCACCAGCACCGGATAAAGCGACAGGTTCACTTCCTGCACGCTCGGTTCGTCGGCATCCTTGGGTAGGTCGCGCTTGGCTTGATCGACCTTGGCGCGCACATCGGCGAGCGCGGCGTTGGAGTTGAAGCCCGCCTCGAACTCCAGCAGCACATAGCCACCGCCTTCATAGCCGGTGGAGCGCATCTCCTTGACGTTGGCGACCGACTTCAGTTGCGTTTCCACCGGCCGCAGCAGCAGCCGTTCGGAATCCTCCGGGCTGATGCCGCGCTGCGTGAGCTGCACATAGATGATCGGAATCTTGACGTCCGGCTCGGCTTCTTTCGGGATCGTCTGATAGGCGACGTAACCCGCGAGCAGCAGGAAGATCAGGCTGGCGATCGTCAGTCGCGCGTGGCTGATGGCAGCGTCGATCATCGGCGATGAGTCCCGTGTTCGTTCAGCGTGCCGTTAACGCGGTCGGCGGCACCGCGACGGTTTCGACGCGCTGCGCCTCGCGCACGAAATCCTGGCCCTGCACGATCACCCGCGCGCCGTCCGACACGCCGGTGACCCACATCATGGTCTGCGCGTCCTCGGCCGGCGTCACCGGCACGAACGCGACCTTGCTCTGGTCGTCGACGATGCGGATGCCGAGCTCGCCCTTCGACGAGAACACCAGCGCGGAGCGGGGTATGCGGGTCGCGGGCACCGGCGACACCGGGATCGTCACCTCGGCGGTGATGCCGTCAGGAATCTTCATGTCGGGATTAGCGATCTCGACCTCGACGCGATAGGTGCGGGTGGTCTGGCTCGCGGATTTCGACACGTAACGCACCTTGCCGGTCACCGTCTGTCCGGTGACGAGCCGCACCTCGGCCTGGTGGCCGAGTTCGATCCCGGCGAGCTTGCGCTCCGACACCTCGACCACCGCGAGCAGCGGATCGAGTGCGACCATCTGTGCGATCTCCTTGCCGGAGAACGAGAACGCCGATGTGCCGATCTCGGCCGGTACGTCGGTGACGACGCCGGCCCAGGGCGCGCGGACGACGCCGCGATCGCGCTCGGCTTCGGCGCCGGCGAGGCCTGCTTCCGCCGCTTTCACCTGTGCCTCGAGGCTCGACAGTTCCAGCCGCGGCGCGGCGTTGACCGCGATCAGACGGCGCTTGGCTTCGAGCTCGTCGCGGCGCTGGTCGAGCAGCGCGCGCGCCTGCAGCACCTGCGCCTCGCGTGCTTCGTCGGACAGAACGGCGAGAATGTCGCCGGCCTTGACGTGGCTGCCACGGCGCACGCGCAGATCGTTGAGCACGCCGCCGGTGCGCGCCAGCACCATCACCTTGCGGTCGGCTTCGGTGCGCCCCGACAGGACGAATTTACGCTGATGCGCGACCACATGAGTGTCGAGCACGCCGACGCGGAACGGCTTGTCCGCGGCCGCGGCCTGTTCGCCCGGCGTCTTCGCCGGCGGAGCTTCGTGCGGTGACAGGTGGCCTGACGCGATCCAGAGCGCGACGGCGGCGACGAGACCGACGGCGGTAATGCGGGCGGCTTTCATGAACGCTCCGAGGATTCCGGTTTGAGCATGTGGCGCACCAGATCCATGAACAGCGGCACCAGTGTGCGCGGTTCGAACGACGGATTGGCGACGCGGCGATTCCAGACGCCGTCGACGATCACCATCAGCATGGTGGCGATCGCATCGTAGTCGGCGCTTTTCGAGACCTCGCCACGCGCGGCGGCGGCCTGCAGCATGGCAACGAGGCGTCCGTGGACTTCCGTATCGAAATCCTGATGGATGCGGGCGACGCTGGCATTGCGGCGGCTTTCGGTGGCGATTTCGAGACACAGGCCGATCTGCTCGTCGGTGCGTTCGGCGAAATAGTGGTAGGCCAGCTCTTCGAGCACCAAGAAGAAATCGGCGGAAACGTCGATGCCGGCGAGGTGCTGGCCGACCTCGGTGCGGTCGCGCTCGGCGATGCCGGCGATGATCGCTTCCTTCGACGGGAAATAGCGATAGAGGTTGCCGGCGCTCATGCCGGCCTCGGCGCAAATCTGCTGCATCGAGGTCTGATGGAAGCCGAGCCGCGCGAAGCAGCGGGCGGCGGCATCCAGAATGTCCGCACGCCGATGGGTCGACGGGACGGACGGGCGGTCGCGGTCGAGTTTGAGCATGGCCATGACTGAGAATGAACGTTCATTCTCATAGTGGGCAGGCCGTTGGGAGTCAACGGCGGGACGGTAGAAAAGTACCACCTCGGAGGTATTGTAGCTTTACCGGGTGTCATGCCCGGGCTTGACCCGGGCATCCCGCTTACGCGGGCAGAAAGGTCTCTCTTTTCGGAATGGCCCGGACAGAGGCGTTCAACGCCGTTCTTCGAACGGCTGTGCCCGGCCATGACGGCACGAAGTCGCGTTTGGGGCACGTTCGCGTCCGGCGATGCTTGGCTTGCTACCCCGCGCACGCGACTTCCGCTCTGCGGAATTATCACCCGCAGCAATCGACCCTTATTGACCCTTGCGACCGCGCCGACGAATGCTACGACACGATGCGGTACAAGGCGTCGATGCTGCCGCGCGCAACAAGGATTTCGCAGAATGGACTACGGTATCAAGGGCGAGACCGCGCTCGTCCTCGGCGGCAGCAAGGGTTTGGCGTTCGCGTGCGCGCAGGCGCTGGTCGAGGCCGGCGTGCGCGTGGCGATCAACGGCCGCAATGCCGCCGATGGTGAAGCCGCGGTGGCGAAGCTTGGGCAAGTTAAAGGAGGTCATGGTGCGATCTTCATCCAGGGCGATCTCGGCGAGGCGGGCAAGACCGCGGCGGTGATCGACGCCGCGCGCCGCGCGCTCGGCTCGATTCATATTCTTGTCACCAATGCCGGCGGTCCGCCGCCCGGCCAGTTCGACGAGCACGGAATCGACGTGTGGCGTCGTGCGCTCGAGGTGAACATGCTGGCGGCGGTGGATGCCGTGCAGCGCGTGCTGCCGGATATGAAGGCCGCGCATTTCGGGCGGATCGTCAACATCACGTCGTTCGTGGTGAAGGAGCCCTATCCGAACATGGCGCTGTCCAACAGCATCCGCGTCGCGCTCACCGGCGCGATGTCGACGCTGGCGCGGGAGGTGGCGGGCGACGGCATCACCGTCAACAACATCCTGCCGGGGCTGATGGACACCGGCGCGCTGCAGCGCGTGATCGACGCGCGCGTGCGCAAGCAGGGCAAGACCGAAGCGCAGGTGCGCGACGAAATGGCGAAATCAATCCCCATGCAGCGGCTCGGCACCGCCGAGGATTTCGGCCCGCTGTGCGCCTTCCTCTGCTCGAAACATGCGAGCTATATCACCGCGCAGAACATCACCGTCGATGGCGGTCTGGTGCGCGGTCTCATCTGATATCCAGCAGGAATAATTGACATGGCTTCCCATCCGGCTTCCGACGTGAGCGTCGAACGCCCCGCCGCGGGCATTGCCCTGGTCCGTTACAACCGGCCGCAGTCGCGCAACGCGCTCGACGCCGCGGTGCGCCGCGACATTGCCGAGCATCTCAATGCACTGGCGGAAGACAAGGATGTGCGCGCCGCCATCCTCACCGGCACCGACAAGGTATTCGCGGCCGGCGCCGACCTCTCGGAGATGTCGAAGCTCGATGCCGTCGGCTTTCACGGGCTCAACACCGCGAAATCGTGGAAGGCGATCGGTTCGTTCCCGAAGCCGCTGATCGCGGCGGTGAATGGTTTCGCGCTCGGCGGCGGCTGCGAACTGGCGATGCATTGCGACATCATCATCGCCGGTGAATCCGCGAAGTTCGGTCAGCCGGAAGTGAAGGTCGGCATCATTCCCGGCGCCGGCGGCACGCAGCGCCTGACCCGCGCGGTCGGCAAATTCCGCGCCAATCTTTATCTCATGACCGGCCGTATCTTCGACGCGCGTACCGCGCTGGAGATGGGATTGGTCAGCGAAGTGGTGGCGGATGATTCCGTGGAGAAGACCGCCATCGCGCTGGCGAGCGAGTTGGCGGCGCTGCCGCCGCTGTCGCTGAAATTCATCAAGGAGGCGGTCGGTCTCGCCGACAATGCGCCGCTCGACGCGGCACTGGATTTCGAGCGGCGCGCCTGCCAGTTCCTGTTCGCCAGCGCCGACAAGAATGAGGGCATGACCGCGTTCCTGCAGAAGCGCAAGCCGACCTACACCGGAGAATAAGAAAATGACCACGGCAACGACCACGCTCGGCATCATCGGCGCGGGCGCGATGGGGCAGGGCATCGCCCAGGTCGCCGCGCAGAACGGCATCATGGCGATCCTGCTCGATGCCGCGTCCGGCGCGGCGGAGAAGGGCCGTGCCGCGGTGATGCAGCGGATCGAGAAGCTCGCCGCCAAGGGCCAGGTCGATGCGGCCGCCGCCAGCGCGCTGCTCAAGGTCGCGTCCGGCTATGCCGATTTCGCGCCATGCGACTTCGTCGTCGAGGCGGTGGTGGAGCGGCTCGATGTGAAGCAGGCGGTGTTCGCGGAGCTTGAGAAGGTCGTGCGCGACGATGCGATCCTCGCGTCGAACACCTCGTCGCTGCCGATCGGCTCGATCGCCCGCACCTGCCGCAAGCCGGAGCGCGTCGCCGGGTTGCACTTCTTCAATCCGGTGCCGGTGATGAAGCTGGTGGAGGTGGTGCGCGGGCCGGCGAGCAGCGAGGCGACGGTGCGTGCGCTGGTCGATCTCGGCGCGCGGCTCGGCCGCACGCCGATTGAGGTGAAGGACACGCCCGGCTTTCTCGTCAATCTCGGCGGCCGCGCGCTCAACACCGAGGCGCTGGCGATCCTGCAGGAAAATGTCGCGCCGTGCGCGACCATCGATGCGATCCTGCGCGATTGCTGCGGTTTCCGCATGGGTCCGTTCGAGCTGATGGACCTCACCGGCATGGACGTGAACTTCCCGGTGACGGAGATCGTCTGGAACGGATACTTCAACGATCCGCGGCTGCGCTCGACGCCGTTCCACGCTTCGCTGTTCCGCAGCGGCCTGCTCGGCCGCAAGACCGGCAGCGGCTATTACACCTATCAGGACGGCAAGGCCGTGCTGCCGGAGGCCACCGCGCCCACAGGCGCGCCGCCGAAGGCGGTGGTGCTGGCGGACGATCATGAATTGCTGCGCGCGCTGTGCGCGGCGGCCAAAGTCGATGTGCTGACGCGCGACGACGGTAAATCCCCCATCCTCGCCGCGCCGTGGGGCGAGGACTGCACGGCGCTCTCGCAGCGGCTCAAGCTCGATGCGAAGCGGCTGGTGGCGATCGATCCGGCGGGCAAGACCGATGTGCGCGTGACGCTGATGACCGCGCCCGGCGCCGACGCCGCGGTACGCGACAGTGTCGCCGCGCTGTGCCGCGATGCCGGCCGTCAGGTCTCGGTGATCGCGGATTCGCCGGGCTTCGTCGCGCAGCGCGTCGTCGCCATGGTGGTCAATCTCGCCTGCGAGATTGCGCAGATGCAGCTTGCTGATCCGGCGTCGGTCGACAAGGCGTATCAGCTCGCGCTCGCCTATCCGATGGGGCCGCTGGCGATGGCCGATGCCTGGGGCGTGAAGCGCGTCTACGACGTGCTGACGACCGTGCAGCAGATCACCGGCGACGACCGCTACCGTCCGAGCCAGTGGCTGCGCCGCCGCGCCTTGCTCGGATTGTCGGCACTCACGCCAGCTTAGACGATTGCCCGATTGAGCTGATGGCGCGCGGTGAGCGCCACCAGTTTCGCTGTCAGCGGTCCGCGCATGTCCTTCTCGCTGACGGTGGAGGTCGCGACCGGCACGGTGATCACGCCAATCTCGGTGCCGTTCGATACCGGAACGGCGATGCCGCCGATGCCTTTGTGCCAGGTGTCGCGCGCGATCACGACCGGCTCCGCGAGCGCTTCGGCAAGCCGCTGCTCGAACGCGGCGACCGGCTGCCGCCGCCGCGCCAGATTGGCGCGGATCCGCGTCATCACAACGCGGCGGTCCGCCTCGCTGCAGGCTTTCAGCAGGCCAAGCCCGGATGCCGAGGTCGCGAGCGGCAGCCGCGCGCCGATCTCCATGCGCACGGCGAGCATGTTGCGGCCCTGGATGCAGTCGAGGAACGTGGCGTAAAGGCCGTCGCGCTGGGCGAAGCCGCAGGTCTCGCCGGTCTGCTCGGCGATCTGCACCAGCACCGGGCGCACCTGATGCAGGAGCGGCGCCTGCGACAGCACCGGATAGCCCAGCGTCAGCACCTGCGGCGTCAGCACATAGGCGCGCGTCGCGCGGTCGTAGCTGATGTAGCCCAGCTCGCGCAGCGTATAGACCAGCCGCGAGATGGTGGACGGCGCGAGCTTGGTCTCTCGCGCGAGTTCGCCGTTGCTCAACCCGCCGGGCTTGCGCGAAAAGGCGCGCAGCACGCTCAGTCCGCGCTGCAGCGCGGTGACGAATTGACGATCCTCCATGGCGTCTGCCGCTCCATCTTTTCCGCTGTGCGGAAAGCCGTTTCGCATATATTGTCACAAGCCCCCGCACCTGAGAAACAGGTAAGGTGGAAAAATCGAGTTGAAGGGAGTGTTGGCGTGCTTGCCGGTGACATGCTGCGCCGTTCGGCGAAGCGCTTTCCTGATAAGGCCGCGATCATCTGCGGCGACGAGACCCTGACCTATCGCGCGCTGGACGCGCGGGCCAACGCGCTCGCCCATGCGCTGCTGGCGCTCGGCCTGCCGAAAGGGTCGAAGGTGGCGATGCTCAGCCGCAACGTGACCGATTACGGCACGGTGTTTTTCGGCGTGGCGCGCACCGGCTATGTGCTCGTCAACGTCTCGGTGCTCTACGCGCCCGAGGAACTGACCTTCGTCCTCAACAAGGCCGATGCCGATGTGCTGATCTTTGATCCGTTCCTGGCCGAGAAGGTCGAGGCGGTGAAGGGCGACGTGCCGCGCATCAAGACCTTCATATCGCTCAGCGACGCGCCGGCCTCCATCGGTGCGAAGACCATCGACGACTTCATCGCCGGCGCGCCGACGACGCTGCCGACCGTCAAGATCGCCGAAACAGACCCATTCTGCATGACATATACCGGCGGCACCACCGGCCGGCCGAAAGGCGTGCTGTGCAGCCATCGCGCGCGCGACATCACCGCGCATACGGTGATGGTGGAAGAGGCGATCGACGAGCGCGACGTGGTGGCGATCGTCACGCCGCTGTTTCACGTCGCCGCGCTCAACATCATGTTCCAGCCGGCGATCCTCGCCGGCGCGACGACGACATTCCTGACGCGCTGGTCCCCGACCGGTTTCATGGAGATGGCGGAGCGCACCGGCGTCACCGCCGCCTTCATGGTGCCGACGCAAGCGAGCACGCTGGTGCGCGATCCCGAGTTCGATGCGGCCAAGCTGAAGACCTGGCGCAAGCTGTCGTTCGCCGGCGCGCCGATGCCGGACTGGGTGCAGCGCGAACTGAAGGCGAAGCTGCCGAACCTGCTGCTGACGCAGATCTACGGCCAGTCGGAGATGGGCGTGATCTGCGTGATCCGCGATTGGTATCTGCCGGAGAAGCTCGGCGCCGTCGGCCGGCAGGCCTACAATGTCGATATCGCGGTGGTCGATCCGCAGGGCAAGCCGGTGAAGCCCGGCGAGATCGGCGAGATCGTCTCGCACGGCGACAATCTGATGCTCGAATATTACAACGAGCCGGAGCAGACCAAGGCCTTCTTCAAGCTCGGCGACGGCTGGGGCTGGTCCGGCGATCTCGGCGTCATGGACGAAGACGGCTTCGTCACGCTGGTTGACCGCTCCAAGGACATGATCATCTCCGGGGGCGAGAACATCTATCCGATGGAGATCGAGAACGCGCTCTACGAGCATTCGGCGGTGGCGGAATGCGCGGTGTTCGGCGTGCCGGATGACAAGTTCGGCGAGGTGCCGATCGCGTATGTGCTGCTGAAAGACAAGCAGACGGTGTCCGCCGACGAACTCGTGGAGCATTGCGCCCAGCTGCTGGCACGCTTCAAGCGCCCCCGTTCCGTCACCTTTGTCACGGATTTTCCGAAGACGCCGATCGGCAAGATCCAGAAGAACATTCTGCGCGAGCCGTACTGGTCGGCGCAAAAGAAGAAGATATGAGGACGACGAGATGAGCGAGCGTTATCAGGGCTACGAGGCTCTCAAGCTGGACTGGCCGCGCGAGCGCGTGCTGCGCATCACCATGCACAGTCCCGGCCGGCTGAATTCGGCCCATGCGGGGATGCATCAGGAACTGGTGCGGATCTGGCGTGACATCGACGGCGATCCCGATGTGTCCGCGGCGATCATCACCGGCGCCGATGGCGCGTTTTCCGGCGGCGGCGATCTCGGCCTAGTCAAGGAGATGAGCGAGAGCTTCGAGGTGCTGTCGCGTGTCTGGAAGGAAGCGCGCGATCTCGTCTACAACGTTATCAATTGCTCCAAGCCGGTGGTCTCGGCGATGGAGGGTCCGGCGGTCGGTGCCGGGCTTGTCGCCGGTCTGCTGGCGGATATCTCCATCGCCGGCAAGACGGCGCGGATCATCGACGGGCACACGCGGCTCGGCGTCGCCGCCGGCGATCATGCCGCGATCGTCTGGCCGCTGCTGTGCGGCCTCGCCAAGTCGAAATATCACCTGCTGCTGTGCGAGCCGGTGATCGGCGAGGAGGCCGAGCGGATCGGCCTCGTGTCGCTCTGCGTCGATGACGACAAGGTGCAGGACAAGGCGCTGGAAGTCGCGGAGAAACTGGTCCGCGGTTCGCCGACGGCGATCCGCTGGACCAAATACGCGCTCAACAACTGGCTGCGCATGGCCGGGCCGACCTTCGACACCTCGCTGGCGCTGGAGTTCATGGGCTTCACCGGCCCGGATGTGCGCGAAGGCCTCGCCTCATTCGCGGAACGCCGTCCGCCCAACTTCAAGCGCGACTGCCCGCTTTAGAGCCGTTCTGCCGAGCGGCACTTTTCTGCGGTGCGGAACGATTTTCTGCCAAGTGGACGAAGCCGCGATGGCACATTGCGGCCGGAATAATCGCATCCCGGCCTGAACCGGACGCATCGGGAGGACACCCATGAAAACATCACATCGTCAGCCACCCGTCCTGCGCGCTATGCGGGGCCTCTTGCTCGGCGCCGTCATTGGCCTCGCCACGCCCGCCGCCGCCCAGGTGTCGAACGACACCGTGAAGATCGGCGTGCTCACCGACATGACCGGCAATCTGTCGGCGCTGTCGGGCAAGGGCTCGCTCATCGCCGCGCAGATGGCGGTCGAGGACTTCGGCGGAAAGGTGCTCGGCAAGCCGATCGAGATCGTCAGCGCCGACCATCAGAACAAGGCCGACGTCGGCTCGCAGATCGCCAACAAGTGGATCGACGTCGACCATGTGGACATGATCGTCGATGCGCCGAATTCGTCGGTGGCGCTGGCGGTGCAGGGCATCGCCAAGCAGAAGAACCGCGTGTTCATCGCCTCGGCCGGCGGCACCGCCGAACTGACCGGCAAGTCTTGCTCGCCGACCGGCATGCAATGGACCTGGGACACCTATGCTGCGGCGGTGTCGACCGCGCGCGCCATCGTCGAGGAAGGCGGCAAGTCGTGGTTTTTCCTCACTGCCGACTACGCGTTCGGCAAGGCGATGGAAGCAGACGTGTCGCGCGTCGTGCAGAAGTCCGGCGGCACGGTCGCCGGCACGGTGCGGCATCCGACCAACACGTCGGACTTCTCCTCGTTCCTGTTGCAGGCGCAGGCCTCGAAGGCCGACGTGATCGCACTCGCGAACGGCGGCAGCGACACCAGCAATTCGCTGAAGCAGGCGCAGGAGTTCGGGCTGACCAAGACGGCCAAGATCGCCGCGCTGGCGATCTTCATCACTGACGTGCACGCGGTCGGCCCGCAGCAGGCGCAAGGCCTGCTGCTCACCACCGGCTTCTACTGGGATCGCACCGATGCGACGCGCGCATGGTCGCAGAAATTCTTCCAGCGGCACGGCGCGATGCCGACCATGTCGCAGGCCGGCGTCTATTCGGCGGTGATGCATTATCTCAAGGCGATCGATGCCGCCAAGACCGACGACGCCATGCCGGTGGTCGCCAAGATGAAGGCGACCAGGGTCAACGACATGTTCGCCGAGAATGGCGTGGTGCGCGAGGATGGCCGCATGGTGCACGACATGTATCTCGTGCAGGTGAAGGCTCCGGCCGACGTCAAGAAGCCGTGGGACTATTACAAGGTGCTGCGCACCGTGAAGGGCGACGATGCGTTCCGTCCGCTCGCGGAAAGCGAGTGCCCGCTGGTCAAGAAGTAAGCGCCGCTATTGCCGAAAGCAAAACGCCCGCCTGTGCTGATGCGCAGGCGGGCGTTGCCGTTTCCGGAATGGATCAGCCCGCCGCGTGCGGCGGGATCTTGTCGGCCCACGGCTGCGCCGCCTCGAATGCGGCGGCGAGCGCGAGCAGCGCGCCGTCGCGATACCACGGCCCGACGATCTGCAAGCCGACCGGCAGGCCCTTGCTGGTGAAGCCGCAGGGGATGCTCACGGCCGGATGGCCGGAGAGGTCGAACAGATTGAGATAGGGCGCCCAGCTCTGGCGCATGTCGCCGGCATCCTGACCGTTGACGGTGATCGGATCGAGCGCCTTGTGGGTCGCGGCGAGCGGCGGACGACTGCAGGTCGGCGTCAGAACGAAATCGTAGGTGGCGAACCAGCTTTGCACGGCGCGGAAATGCGTCGTGCGCTTGTACGTCGCCTGCAGCAGTTGCTGGCCGCTATAGGTGCCGCCGACGCGGATGCCCTCGACGAAGCTCGGATCGAGCTTCGGCGCCACTTCGTCGATCTTGGCGAAGAACCGCGCGGCCCAGTTCGACTGTTGCAGCACGCGCCACGCCGGCTCGGCGTTCTCGATCGGCTCGTCGGCGCTATCGACCGTGCAGCCCATGGCGCGGAACACGTCGAGCGCCTGTTCGCAGACGCGCCGCACCTCGTCGTCGAGCAGCGTGTTGCCGGCAAGCGCGCGCCAGGCGATGCGGAATTTGCCGGGCGGATTCTTGGAGGTGTCGCGCTGCTGGACCGCCGCGAGCGCGTTCGGAGCCGGCACGCCGATGGAGTGGGGATCGGAGCGGTGCTCGCCGGCGGTGGCATCGAGCATCAGCGCCGTGTCGGCGACGGTGCGCGCCATCAGGCCGAGATGGATGAAGTTGTTGAAGCCGTCCGGCACCTGATTGTGCGGGATGACGCCGAGCGTCGGCTTGAGGCCGACAATGCCGGTCAGCGCCGCCGGCAGCCGCGTGCTGGCGCCGGCGTCGGTGGCGAGCGAGATCGGACCCATGCCGGAGGCAACAGCCACCGCAGAGCCGCCGCTCGATCCGCCCGGCGTCAGCGCGGTGTCCCACGGATTGCGGGTGACGCCGCACAGCGGCGAATCGGTCAGCAGCTTGTGCGCGAATTCGGAAGTGGTGGTCTTGCCGAGGATCACCGCGCCGGCCTTCTTCAGCCGCTCGACCGAGACCGCATCGGCGTCCGGCACATTGTTGGCCATGGTGTGCGACGCCCAGGTGGTGCGCAGGCCCTTGGTGTTGATGATGTCCTTCACCGAGACCGGAACGCCGTGCAGCGGGCCGAGCGTGTCGCCGCGCGCCACCGCCTCGTCGGCGGCTTTCGCCTGCGCCAGTGCGCCGTCGCGATCGACGGTGATGAAGGCGTTGAGCGTCTTCTGCGTCGCGTCGATCCGGTCGAGCACCGCTTTGGTGACTTCGACAGATGACAGCTTTTTGCCGCGGATCTGCTGGGCGAGGTCGACGGCGGAGAGAAACAGCGGCGAGGAAGTCATAGGGTCACCTGAACCTGAATACGATGACGCCGCGCGCCCGCAGAGGCGTCACGGCGTCGGAGTGAAAAGGGCGTTGCGTCAGACCGGCAGGCAGAGCGCGTTCGGCACCAGCAGGTTGCTGTAGACGCATTGCCGCTCGGCGAGCTTGAGGCCGTCGTCGGTGCGGCGGAATTTGTCGTAGTAGGTGCCGACCTGATGCAGCGTGGCGTCCGGCCGGTCGAACAGCACCTGCAGCACCACATAGTTCGCCTGCGCGATGATGGTGCCGTCCGCCTCCTCGCGCACCACCTGCTGATTGGCGATCAGATGGGTGAGGTAGCGCGGCGCGAACATCGCCGTTTCCTTCAGGGCGAAGGCGCGGTCGCGGATCATGCCTTTGTTCTCGCAATAGATCAGGCCGACCGGCAGGCCGCGCAGATGGTTCTCGCGCGACACGATGTTGTAGAGCGCGTCGTCGGTGAAAAGTTCGACCCAGTCCATCAGGCGCTGCTCGTCGAGCGCCGCGGCATAAATGGTGTTGAACTGCTCGATCTCGTATTTGAGCAGCATCGCCTCCAGCCGCTGATCCGGCGTGGTGGCGGTTGCGCGCGGACGCGCCATGACAACGTCACCCATGATTTACAGCCCCATTTCCTGGCGCCAGTGCTTGTACATGGCGCGGATCGCCGCCTCGGAGATCAGCGTGTCGGTGGTGCCGGCTTCCACGGCGGGATCGAGCTCCACCAGATGTTCGCCGTTCGGCACGTGCTGCATACCGTCCTGCACGAACTTGATCGCCTCGTTGTCCTCGAGACCCAGGAAGCCGGCCGGACCCATCAGGTTGCCCTGACGCAGCCGGTGGCGGGTCATCTCCTCGCTGTCGCCCTCGAAGCCGAACATGGTCCACTTCATGATGAATTCATGCGGGCCGGTCGGCACGATCTGCCGAACGCCGAGCGTGTTCATCTCGCGCTGGATGATCAGGTTCGGCCAGATGGTGGACATGGTCACCGACCACGGACTCTTGAACTCGTCGATGAAATCCATGAAGCGCGGCTCGGACAGCGTCATGCCTTCCTTGTAGGCGCGCATCTCTTTCTTGTTGTCGCTCGACACCGTGGCGCCGTCGGACTTGGCAGAGGCCATCACGCCGTGGCGGCCGGTCGGATCGGCCAGCATCAGCGAGCGGTTGCCAGCGACCAGCAGGCCGAACGTCACGAGGAACGTATGCAGCAGGGTCGCGTGATACGGGTCCTTGAGGTTCTCGTGATAGAGCTTCCAGTTGCCCGGCAAGGTGTGACGGTAATAGCCGAGCAGCTTGAGCTTCCGGCCGTCGAAGGTCGCCTCGAATTCTTCGAGGATCTCCGGTCCGAGATAATCCTGCAGCGACTCCATATCCTGGCAGTATGACGCGAACACCACGCCGCGATGGGTGGTGACGGCGAGCTTGCGCAGGCCGTGATTGGCGTTCTTGAAGTCGGACGGCATGCCGCCCTTGCCGTTGACGCCGCGGCGGAACGGCACGCCGGCGAGGTTGCCCTTCAGGTCGTAGGACCACTGGTGATACGGGCAGACGAATTCCTTGGCGTTGCCGGACAGGTCGCGGCAGAACTCGGCGGCGCGGTGCGCGCAGCGGTTCTCGAACACGTTGATGCTGCCGTCCTCGGCGCGCGAGACGACGACCGGCGTCGGCCCGACATTGGAGCGGATGAAGTCGCCGGCGTTCGGCACTTCGCATTCCAGCGCCACGTAATTCCAGGTGCGGCCGTGGAAAATCTTGTCGATCTCGCGCTCGTAGATAGTCTGGTCGGTATAGACCCAGTCCGGAATGCGGCGCAGGCCTTCCTCCGGCCAGAGATAGCGTTTGGTCAGGGAGAGAGGGGGATTGGCGTTCATGTCGCTGTCCTCCAGGGAAATGTCGGTGTCGGTGCTGCCGTCGATCAACGTCGCGCCGGCGGCGGCGAGATCGAACGGGCCGTTTTGCGTGAGTTCGCTGCGCGCGGCGCGGATCGCCTTGGGGTCGGAGAAGGCGACGACGCCGGTGAGCTTGCCGGTCGCCGGATCGATGGTGCGGTAGATCGCGCCGGGCTCGGTGCCGGGTGAACCGGAATGCGCGACCTGGTCGCGCGGGCCGATCAGACCGAGCATCTGGATGTTGCGGTCGAACTGGTCGGTCCAGAACCACGGCGCTTTCGCCGCGCCGGCTGGTGCCGCGCCGGCGATGGAGCGGCCGGCGGCCGCGCCTTGTTCCTCGGCGTTCTGCCAGCTTTCGAGGCGGATGCGTTTGCCATCGAGCGCGATGTGATGCAGTGCGCAGTCGCCAGCCGCCCAGATGCCCGCGATGCTGGTGCGGCCTTCACCGTCGATCTCGATGCCGCCGGCGACGCGGCAGCCGGCCTGTTGCGCGAGCGACAGCTCCGGTTCGAGGCCGATGCCGACCAGCACGCTGTCGACTTCAATCGTTTCGTTGTCGGCGACGATGCCGAGCTTGGCGCTGCCATTGCTGCCGCGGCGCGTGATGGCGGAGACAGCGGCATTGAGGCGCACATCGACGCCGTTCTTGCGCGCGAGGCCGCGGAACACCCGGCCGAGCGCCGCCGGCATGATGCGCGCCATGATCTCCGGTTCGCGCTCCAGCAGCGTGACGGCGAGCCCGCGCGCCACCGCGCTCGACGCCAGTTCGAGGCCGATGAAGCCGCCGCCGATGATGCCGACATGCCCGCCGCGCGCGAACGCCTGCTCGATGGCGGCGGCATCCTCGATGGTGCGCAGGTGATGCACACCGGGCAAATCAGCGCCGGGCAGGGTGAGACGCCGGGCGCGGCCGCCGGTGGCGATCAGCAGCGCGTCGTAGGGCAGCACCTTGCCGCTCTGCAGCGTCACGGTGCGTTTCGCCGGATCGATCGCGTTGGCGCGCTGGCCGAGATGCAAGGTCACGCCATATTGCGCGACGTCCTTCTCGGTGAGGCGCAGATGCGACACCGCTTTGCCCTGCACCATTTCCTTGGACAGCGGCGGGCGCTCATAGGGCAGGTGGCGCTCGTCGCCGACGAGATCGATGGTGCCGTTGAAACCGGCCTGGCGCATCGCCGCGATCGCGGCGGCGGCGGCCTGGCCGGCGCCGACGATCACCGTGCGTTGCGGCGTCGTTGTCGCTTCAGCGGCGGGCTTGCCGTCGAACGACAGCGCACCGCCGGGCTGTTCGAGATCGACGAAAACGTCGTCGCCCTCGACCTTGGCGGCAAAAGTCTTGATCGCTTCGGTGACGGGCGAACACAGCGCCTTGCCGGTGCGGATATCGAACTGGCCCTGATGCAGCGGGCATTCGATCTTGCCGTCTTCGACGAAGCCTTCGGCGAGGAAGGCGAGCGCGTGGGTGCAGATGCCGTGTGTCGCGTAGATCCGGCCGTCGAGATTGTAGAGCGCGATCGGCGTATCGCCGAGATCGACGCCCTTGACGCCGCCCGGAGGAATGGTCGCCAATGAGGCTGCCCGTTGCCAAGCCATCGCGGTAACATCCTGATCCTATCCGGCTCGACAGGGAATAGGGCGAGGCGGATATTGCGTTGAGCAGATCGTCAGTATAACCTCATATTATCCCGACGACAACACAGGAAAGGGCTTTGCCATGGCGCAGGAACCGATCGCGACGAAAGGAAATTTCTTGCACATCTATGACTTCCGCGTGAAAGCGGGTCATGAGGCCGAGTTCATCAAATCCTTCGAGACGTTCGATTATTCCGACATCAACCCGATGCACAAATCGTCGGCGCAGGTGAAGGACGGAGTCCTGTGCCGCGATACCGAGGACCCGCAGCGCTTCTATCTGATCGCCGAATGGGCGGACATCGAGGAGCACGCCAAGATCCGCAAGATTCTGGCCGAGCAGATCAAGCCGGAGTTCATCAAATACATCGAAGGTGGTAAGTTCGTGCCGAAATATGTCGAGGTGGTGTCCTCCACCCCCGACGAAATCTTGCAGAAGGCCGCGGGTTAAGCTGCGGATTTAAGCATCGTGTCTCGCCATCTCTACACCTTCTTCCGGTCCTCGACCTCGTTCCGCCTGCGGATCGCGCTGAACTACAAGGGGCTCGACTACGAGCCCCACTACGTCAGCCTGCCGAAGATGGAGCATCGCGACCCGGCCTTCACCAAGCTCAATCCGCAGGGGCTGGTGCCGCTGCTGATCGATGGCGACCACTCCTACATCCAGTCGATGGCGATCATCGAATATCTGGATGAGGCCTATCCGAATCCGCCGCTGATCCCGAAGGACATCCACGCCCGCTCCTATGTGCGGGCGGTGTCGCAGATCATCGGCTGCGAGATGCACCCGCTCAACAATGTGCGGGTGCTCAAGCACATCAAGGCGCAGTTCGGCGCCGACGAGGCCGCGACCAAGGCCTGGTACGCCCACTGGATCAAGGAAGGGTTCACCGGCCTCGAGGACTACATGAAGCGCTCGGGCCTCGCCGGCCAATACTGCTACGGCGACAGCATCACCATGGCGGATATCTGCCTGGTGCCGCAGGTCGCCAATGCGCAGCGGTTCGACTGCGATCTCAGTCCCTATCCGCTGGTCACGGCGATCGCGGAACGCTGCCTGCAGCACGAGGCGTTCAAGAAGGCCGATCCGAGCACGCAGAAAGACGCGTTCTGACAGGTGTGTCGCGCATCCGTCGGAAGATGGGCTCCGAGAGAGGGCACGATTCTCAACACGTCATGGCCGGGCTTGTCCCGACCATCTCGATGAGGTGAGCGCAGGGCCGCCCTAAGCGGGATGCGCGGGACAAGTCCGCGCATGACGGGAGAGACCACCATGAGCCATCTCCCAACAACAAAACGGCCGGGCGCTGGCCCGGCCGATTGTCACGCGATGGGTGATAAACTCAGTAGCGGTAATGATCGGCCTTGTACGGGCCTTCCGGCTTCACGCCGATATAGTCGGCCTGATCCTTGCGCAGCTCGGTGAGCTTCACGCCGATCTTGGCGAGATGCAGCCGCGCGACCTTCTCGTCGAGCGACTTCGGCAGCACATAGACTTCCTTCTTGTACTTGCCGTCCTTGTTGTTGGCGAACAGCTCGATCTGCGCCAGCGTCTGGTTGGTGAACGACGCCGACATCACGAACGACGGATGGCCCATGGCATTGCCGAGATTCACCAGGCGGCCTTCCGACAGCATGATGATGCGGTGGCCGTCCGGGAACGTGATCTCGTCGACCTGCGGCTTGATATTGGTCCACTTCAGGTTCTTCAGCGACGCGATCTGAATCTCGTTGTCGAAGTGGCCGATGTTGCAGACGATGGCGCGATCCTTCATCGCGCGCATGTGCTCGATCGTGATGATGTCCTTGTTGCCGGTGGCGGTGACGAAGATGTCGGCGATCGGCGCCGCGTCTTCCATGGTCACCACCTGATAGCCTTCCATCGCCGCCTGCAGCGCGCAGATCGGATCGATCTCGGAGACCATCACGCGGCAGCCGGCCTGACGCAGCGACGCGGCCGAGCCCTTGCCGACGTCGCCGAAGCCGGCGACCATCGCCACCTTGCCGGACATCATCACGTCGGTGCCGCGGCGGATGCCGTCCACCAGCGATTCACGGCAGCCATAGAGGTTGTCGAATTTCGACTTGGTGACCGAGTCGTTGACGTTGATCGCCGGCCACAGCAGCGTGCCGGCCTTCTGCATGTCGTAGAGACGATGCACGCCGGTGGTGGTCTCTTCCGAGACGCCCTTGATGCTGTCGGCGATCGCCTGGAAGTAGCCCTTCGGCTTTTCCTTGAGCTGCTTCTTGAGCAGTGCGAAGAACACTTCCTCTTCTTCCGAACCCGGCTTGTCGAGGAACGCGGTGTCGCCCTTCTCGGCGCGCAGGCCGAGATGGACGTACATGGTCGCATCGCCGCCGTCGTCGAGGATCATGTTCGGATGGCCGCCGCCGTGCCAGTCGAACAGCTTGGCGGTGTAGTCCCAGTAATCCTTCAGCGTCTCGCCCTTGACGGCGAACACCGGAATGCCGGCTGCGGCGATCGCCGCGGCTGCGTGATCCTGGGTCGAATAGATGTTGCACGACACCCAGCGGATGTCGGCGCCGAGCGCCTTCAGCGTCTCGATCAGCACGCCGGTCTGGATCGTCATGTGCAGCGAGCCGGCGATGCGCGCGCCCTTGAGCGGCTGCTTCGGGCCGTATTCCTCGCGCGTGGCCATCAGGCCGGGCATCTCGGTTTCGGCGAGCGAAAGCTCCTTGCGGCCGAATTCGGCGAGGCCGATGTCCGCGACGATGTATTCGGTGGCTTTCGTCTTGTCGGACGTTTTTACGGCTGCGGTCATGACGCTCCTATCCAGCACGACTTGTCGGGGAAAATTTCAAAAGCGTCATAACAAAGCAGCGTTAGCGCTGCAACGCCGTGGGGGCGCGTTATTCTTCTTCGCCGAAGCGTCCCGCCACCAGCGCGGCGATGGCATCCATGGCTTGGGCGGCGTCCTTGCCCTGGGCGACCACGGTGATGGTGGTTCCCGGCGCAGCCGCCAGCATCATCAGACCCATGATCGACGTCCCGCCCACCGTTTCGTTGGCGCGGGTCACGGTCACCTGCGATTCGAAACGCTCGACGCATTGCACGAATTTCGCCGAGGCGCGGGCGTGCAGGCCCTTCTTGTTGACGATCTGCAACTCGCGGGTCAAAGGCCCGGTGGGCCCATCAGCGTTGGGCTGGCTGGTGGGCGCCGCGTCGCTCATTTGCCGGTGAGGACCCGGCTGGCGATGGTGCAGTATTTGCGGCCCGCTTC
This sequence comes from Pseudomonadota bacterium, assembly GCA_023386635.1. Classification (GTDB taxonomy): domain Bacteria; phylum Pseudomonadota; class Alphaproteobacteria; order Rhizobiales; family Xanthobacteraceae; genus Pseudolabrys. The sequence goes on along the minus strand of JAEWJH010000062.1, from coordinate 4,105 downwards.
CTGCGCGGCGTTCACCGCGTCCTGCAGCGGGCAGGTCTCGCGCACCTTGGCGAGCTTGATCAGCATCGGCAGGTTGATGCCGGCCAGCACCTCGACCTTGGGCTGGCTCATCACCGAGATCGCGAGGTTCGACGGCGTGCCGCCGAACATGTCGGTGAGGATTACGACACCCTCGCCGCTGTCGACGCGCTGCACGGCGGCGACGATGTCCTTGCGGGCCTGCTCGACGTCGTCGTCGGGGCCGATGGTCACCGTCTCGAGTTGTTTTTGCGGGCCCACCACATGCTCCAGCGCCGAACGGAATTCGGTCGCCAGATGTCCGTGGGTTACCAGTACGAGGCCAATCATCCGAAACTCCTCGCGGGCCAAAGCCGCCGGAACGGCTTCCACCGCGCGAAAGGCGTCACATTGAGTCTGCTCTTCCGGGCCCGGGCAAGGGGCGCTGTCGTTATATAGTGTGGAAGTTGTTGCACTGCGAGAAGGTGCGACCAAGGCTGTGCTCGACGTGTCCGGCGGGGATGGGAAAGCTCAGAACAGGCGTTCGTTAACCAGCGAGCGGGCAAGGAGATGATCCTTCCGCATGAGCGCGGGCACGTAGCCCAGGTACAGCGCCGGGTCAATTGGCTGCGGCATCGCCGCGCAGGCGGCCGAGCAGAAGGGGCAGCGGGTCCACCCCCGGTGGGCAGCCGAGATATGGTATTTTAACATCATGAACCCAGAAAGCGTTTGTTTCCGGTAATCGGTCACCCGTTTCTCCCAGCATGACGGCCAGTCCGACCTGCGCCACGGGTTCATGGGGAAAACGCAGCAGACCCACGCCGCGCAGTTCGATCAGGCCGGCCAGCGCCGGGGCCGGGCGCACCAGCAGGCGGCCGTTCCGGCCCTCGAGCAGAGCCCGGTCGTCCGCTACCAGCCGGGCGAACGGCAGCAGACCGGCCGTGGCGGCATCAAGCAGCGCCAGGGCGAGGCGCGACTTGCCGGACCCGGAAGCACCGAGGATCAGCACGGCGGTCGCGCCGGTCACGACCGCGCCGGCATGGATGGTGGCGTCGCTCATTCAGCTGGCCGGAAGCGAGACGATGAAGCGGGCGCCGGTGACGGGTGGCGGCTCGTCGCTGCCGGGCGCGGCCGGCCCGGTGCGGTTCTCGACCCAGATCCGGCCGCCATGCACCTCGACGATCTGCTTGGAGATCGACAGGCCGAGGCCGGAGTTCTGGCCGAAGCCCTGATGCGGCCGGTCGGTGTAGAAGCGCTCGAAGATCCGTTCGCGCGCGTCATCCGGCACGCCCGGCCCGTCATCGTCGACGACGATCTCGACCGCGTTCTTCGCGCGCCGGCACAGCACGCGCACCGAACCGCCGGGCGGCGAGAACGAGCGCGCGTTGTCGATCAGGTTGCTGACCACCTGGCCGAGCCGCAGGTCGTGGCCGCTCACCTCGAACCTGGGACCGCCCTCGAAGCGCAGCGACACGGTGACGTTGTCGGTGCTGCGCACCTCGTTGCTGGTGGCGATGAGGCTTTGCAGCAGCCGGCGGAGGTCGACCGGCGCGGCGTCGCTGCGTTGCAGTTCGGCGTCGAGCCGGCTGGCGTCGGAGATGTCGGTGATCAGACGGTCGAGCCGCTTGACGTCGTGCTGGATCACCTCGAGCAAGCGTCTGCGGCTGTCCTCGGTCTTGGCGACCGGCAGCGTCTCAACCGCGGAACGCAGCGACGTGAGCGGGTTCTTCAATTCGTGCGCAACGTCGGCGGCGAAGCTCTCGATCGCCTCGATCCGCGTATAAAGCGCGTCGGTCATGGCGCGCAGATTGCCAGAGAGATGGCCGATCTCGTCGCGCCGGCTGGTGAAGTCGGGAATCTCGACGCGCGAGCGGATGCGCCGGCGCACGCGCTCGGCACTGTCGGCGAGCCGCCGCATCGGTCCGGCGATGGTGCCGGCGAGCAGGAGCGACAGCACGAACATCACGCCGGCGGCGACAAGGAATACCTTGAAGATGGCGAGCCGTTCCGCCTGCACCATGTCGTCGATGTCGGCGCCTTGCGTCGACAGCATCAGTACGCCGCGCACCGCGCGGAAACGCTGCACCGGCACCGCGACCGACACGATCACCTCGCCGCGGTCGTTGATGCGCACCATGCTGGAATGCAGGCCATTCAATGCCTGCGCGACTTCCTCATAGCCCTTGCCGTTGGTGGGCCCGAGTTCGCGATAGGCCGGCAGATCGCCGCGACTGAGCCAGCGGCGGATGGCGATCACGGTGCGCTCCGCCAGACCGGGCTTTTCCACGGTCGGCGGCGGCAGTTCGAACCGCAGCACGTCGCCGCGCCCGTAGAGATTACGGCTGTCGAGCAGCAGGTCGCCCTCGCGATCGTAAATGCGTGCGCGGGTCTTGGTCGGCGAGACGAGGCGGCGCAGCACCGGCGCGACGCGCTCGGGATTGATCGGAAAATCGAGACCGGAGAGAAGGTCGTCGGTCGGGCCGTAGCTTTCGCCGGCCTGCAGTTCGAGCAGTTTATCCGGGTCGATGGTGAGCGAGTCGGTTTCGATGGTGGCCGACGCCGCGATCGCGCCGGCAATGATCTCGCCCTGCACCAGCAGGCTCTGCACGCGCGCGTCGATCAGGCCGGCGCGGAATTGCGAGAGATAGAGAATGCCGACCAGGAGCGCGAACAGGCCGACGAAGTTGAGGATGACGATGCGCCGCGTCAGCGACGAAAAGCTGTGCTCGGAGAGAAAATGCAGCACGCGGCGAAGGCGGTAAAACCGCCGCCGCTTCGGAGCCGGCGTGTCGGATGAAGAAGCAACCTTGTCGCCGGCACGCTCGGTAGTGCGGTCGAGCACGGGGGGCCTGTCAAATCAGCGCGACGGTGTCGCGGTGTTCGGTTTCCGGGTTCAGGCTTCCTTGAAACGATAGCCGACGCCGTAAAGCGTCTCGATCATTTCGAAGTCGTCGTCCACCACCTTGAACTTCTTGCGCAGCCGCTTGATGTGGCTGTCGATGGTGCGGTCGTCGACATACACTTGGTCGTCATAGGCCGCATCCATCAGCGCATTGCGGCTCTTGACTACGCCGGGTCGCGACGCGAGCGCATGCAGGATGAGGAATTCGGTGACGGTGAGCGTCACCGGTTCGTTCTTCCAGGTGCAGGTGTGGCGCTCCGGGTCCATGCGCAGATGGCCACGCTCGAGAAGCTTGGCGGTATCGGTTTCCTTCGGCGCTGTGGCGTCCTTCGGCGAGCCGCGGCGCAGCACGGCCTTGACGCGCTCCACCAGCAGCCGCTGCGAGAACGGTTTGCGGATGAAGTCGTCCGCACCCATCTTCAGGCCGAACAGTTCGTCGATCTCCTCGTCCTTCGACGTGAGGAAGATCACTGGCACGTCGGACTTCTGGCGCAGACGCCGCAGCGTCTCCATGCCGTCCATGCGCGGCATCTTGATGTCGAGAATCGCGAGGTCCGGCGGCGAGGTCTTGAAGCCGTCGAGCGCTGACGAGCCGTCGGTGTAGGTCATGATGCGATAGCCCTCGGCTTCGAGTGCGATCGACACCGATGTGAGAATGTTTCGGTCGTCGTCGACGAGTGCGATGGTCGGCATACATGCCCCTGTTAAAAAAAAGGCGGTGACGGGTTCCGTCGCCGATGAGCCCGTAAACGTGGGCCGAAATGTGACTATCCTGCAACAACTAGGAGCTTTGGCTGTTAAATCAACCCTCTAGGCCGGCGGTTTCGGCTTTTGTTCCGTTTTGTTAATGAGCCTGTCATGTCCAACGCTTCACCGCCTCCCGCTTTCGATGCCCGTCTGACCGCGCGAACCCTGTTGCGCGCCTCCCGCTCGGGAGCCTTGGCGACGGTGCGGCCCGGTTCGGGCGATCCTTACGGCTCGCTGGTGAATGTCGCGACGGCTGCCGATGGCGCGCCGCTGCTGCTGCTGTCGCGGCTCGCGATCCACACCCAGAACCTGCTGGCGGACCCTCGGGCTTCGCTGCTGCTCGACGATCGCGGCCGGCCCGGCGCCGGCGATCCGCTGCAGGGCGCGCGGATTTCCGTGTCCGGGCGGATGATGGTCTCGGACGACGAGCAGGATCGCCGCCGCTATCTGGACCGGCAG
>JAEWJH010000008.1 GCA_023386635.1 Pseudomonadota bacterium | reverse complement strand
CGCACAACCGCAGCCGGCATCCCGACCTGGCCGCTGACCGGCCGCTCAAGGCGCCGGTGATGCCCATGACGGGAGAGCCGGCCGCAGCCTACGATCCGGCCGATCGCACCGACGAGGTGCTGGCGGTCGCTGGCTTGACGCAGGGTGAGATCGCCGCGGCCCGCAGCGATGCCGCGATGACTGACGGATTGCCGTGGCCGCCGCCCTTATGAGTCGCGTGAATCTTGAATTCCAGCCGAGCTGTCATCAGCCCGTAAAAACCGCATAAAGAATAAGTGCGGGCCGTCGCTTGTGCCGTCCGCCCGCTGTATGTGTCTGCGCGGGGACGGCAATCGGTGCGATAATTTCGAGGGGATCTGAGTGACTTCGCCGAACGACCCTGCACGCACCTCCCTTCGCTTTCGGTGGCCCTCTCCGCGGCAGATCGCCGTCGGCGCGGTGGTCGCGGTCTGCGTGGTCGCCGGGGCGGGCTGGGCCTGGCGTGGCTCCGTGGGAGCACCGCCTACCGCGCATACCAAGCCGGCGCCCCGGGCCCCCGGCGTGTTCGAGCCGACCGCCGCCCAGTGGAAGACCCTGACGGTCGAGCCGGTGCGGTGGCACGTTTTCACGTCGCAGAACGCTACCGAGGGCAAGATCACGGTCAATGAAGACCGGTCGACGCCGATCTATTCGCCGTATTCGGGCCGGGTGAAGAAGCTTCTGGCGCGCCCGGGCGACGAACTCGAAGCCGGTCAGCCGCTGTTCGTGCTGGAAGCCACCGATGCCGTGCAGGTGCATAACGACTTCATGGCGGCGGTCTCGGCGCTTGCCAAGGCGCGTTCGCAACTCAAGCTGTCGGGCACGATCGAGGCGCGGCAGCGCGAGCTTTACGAGGGCAAGGCCGTCGCGCTGAAGGATCTGCAGCAGGCGCAGGCCGACCTCGCCGTAGCGCAAAGCGATGTCCGTTCCGCTGAAAGCGCGCTGGAAGCGTCGCGCAACCGGCTGCGCATCCTTGGCCGTACCGACGAGGAGATCGCCCGCTTCGAGCAGCAGCGGTCGATCTCGTCGGAAATGCCGATCGTGTCGCCGATCAGCGGCACTGTCGTGCAACGCAAGGTCGGCCCGGGACAGTATATCGCCAGCGGCTCGGCAGACCCTGTCTTTCTGATCGGCGATCTGTCGTCGGTCTGGCTGATTGCTTATGTCCGCGAGATCGAGGCGCCGAAGATTCATGTGGGTCAGACGGTGCGGTTCACCGTGCTCGCTTACCCGGACCGGATTTTCACCAGCAACGTCACCTATGTCGCGACCTCGCTCGACCCGGCGACGCGACGGCTGATGGTGCGTGCCGCGATCGACAACGCCGATGGCGCGCTCAAGCCGGAAATGTATGCGACCGTGACGATCCTCACCGGCGAGGGCGATGCCTCGCTGGCGATCCCGCGCGATTCCGTCATCTATGAAGGCGACACAGCGCGCGTCTGGGTCACCCGAGACCGCAAGACGGCGCAGCTCAAAAAGATCGATACCGGGCTGCTCGACGGCAAGATGATCCAGGTCAACGAAGGCTTGTCGCCCGAAGACCAGATCATCACGCGCGGCAGCCTGTTCATCGATCGCGCCGCGAGCGGTAGCTGACGTGAACGCGCTGATCGAGTTTTCGCTCAAGCACCGCGTTCTGGTTCTGGCCGCGTTCATCCTGACGTTGGTCGGCGGCATGATCGCGTTTCAGCAGCTCAATATCGAGGCCTATCCGGACCCGACGCCGCCGATGGTCGATGTGGTGACGCAGGTCGCCGGATTGTCGGCGGAAGAGGTCGAACGCTACATCACTATTCCGATCGAGACGCAGACGGCCGGCCTGCCGAACCTGCGCACCGTGCGCACCATTTCGCTTTACGGCCTGTCGGATGTGAAGTTGCAGTTCACCTTCGACTACACCTACGAGCAGGCGCTGCAGCAGGTGCTCAACCGCCTGTCGCAGCTTCCGGCGCTGCCGAATGGCGCGCAGCCGCAGATTTCGCCAGTCAGTCCGATCGGCGAGATTTTCCGCTACCAGCTCAAGGGGCCGCCCGGCTACAGCGTGCTCGACCTCAAGACCTTGCAGGACTGGGTGCTGCAGCGCCGTTTCCGCGCGGTGCCCGGCGTCATCGACGTGACCGGGTGGGGCGGCAAGACCAAGGTCTATGAGCTGCAAGTCGATTTCAACAAACTGATGGCCTACGGCCTGACGCTGTCGCAACTGCTGCAGACGCTCAACAACAGCAACATCAATGTCGGCGGCAGCACGGTGAATATCGGGCCGCAGGTCGCGGTGGTGCGCGGCGTCGGCTTGATCCGCACCATGGACGATCTCAACAACACCATGCTGACCCAGAGCGGCGGTAACCCGGTGCTGGTGCGCGACGTCGCCAAGGTCACCGTCAGCAATCAGCCGCGGCTCGGCATCGCCGGCAAGGGCGAAGAGGACGATATCGTTCAGGGCATCGTGCTGATGCGTCGCGGCGAAAAGAGCATGCCGACCATCAAGCGCGTGATCGAGGAGGTCGAGCGGATCAATACCGGCAATGTCCTGCCGCCGGGTGTGACCATCGAGCGAATTTATGACCGCAAGGACCTGATCGAGCTCACCACCCATACGGTGCTGCACAACATGGTGATCGGCATCCTGCTGATCTTCTTCCTGCAGTGGGTGTTTCTCGGCAATCTGCGCAGCGCCATCATCGTCGGCGCGACGATACCGTTCGCGCTGTTCTTTGCGGTCGGCATTCTGGTGATCCGGGGGGAATCCGCCAATCTGCTGTCGGTCGGCGCCATCGATTTCGGCCTGATCGTCGACGCCACCGTGGTGATGGTCGAGGGCATATACCGGCGGCTCGGCCAGCATTGGGAGGAGGCGACGCCGCGCCCCACCGATCCGGCCGAAGGCGCGCTCACCGGCAAGCTGTTCGCGATCTTCCAGGCCGGCAGCAATGTGAGCCGCTCGATCTTCTTTGCCGCCGGCATCATCATCGCCGCGTTCCTGCCGCTGTTCACGTTGAGCGGCGTCGAGGGTCATATCTTCGGGCCGATGGCCCGGACCTATGCCTATGCGCTCGCCGGCGGCCTGCTGGCGACCTTCACCGTGACGCCGGCGCTGTCGGCGCTGATTCTGCCGGAGCATGTGAAGGAGACGGAAACGTTTGCCGTGCGCTGGCTGCATAAGCTCTATCTGCCCAGCCTGAACTTCGCGGTGGCGCATCGCGTCTTCACGCTGGTGGCGGCGGTGGGGCTGGTCGCGCTGTCGCTGTTCGCGGTGCGGTTCCTGGGCCTCGAATTTTTACCGAAGCTTGAAGAGGGCAACCTCTGGATTCGCGCCACCATGCCGTCGACGATCTCGCTCGACGAAGGCAATCAATACGTCAATCAGATGCGGCGGCTGATCCATGCGGTCCCCGAGGTCGAGGCGGTGGTGTCGCAACACGGCCGGCCCGACGACGGCACCGATGCCGCCGGGTTCTTCAACGCCGAATTCTTTGCGCCGCTGAAGCCGATCGGCCAATGGCGGCCGGAGATGCACGACAAGGAAGACCTGACAGCCGATCTGCTCAAGCGCTTGCAGGCGGAATTCCCCGGCGTCGAGTTCAATTTCTCGCAGTACCTCCAGGACAACGTCGCCGAAGCGGTTTCCGGCGTGAAGGGCGAGAACTCGATCAAGCTGTTCGGCAACGACCTGCAGACCTTGTCGGACACGGCCAACAAGATCAAAGCCGTGCTGTCGACCGTGCAGGGCGTCGAGGACCTTTCGGTGTTCACGTCGCTCGGGCAGCCGACGGTGCAGATTGACATCGATCGCGCCCGCGCGGCCCGCTACGGCCTGACGCCCGGCGACATCAATTCGACGATCCAGGTGGCGATCGGGGGGCAGGCGGCCGGCGATCTGTTCGAGCCGGGCAGCGACCGGCATTTCCCGATCGTCGTGCGCCTCGCGCCGCAATTCCGGCAAAGCCCGGAGGCGATCGAGAATCTCGCCATCGGCGTGCAGGGCTCGAACGGGTTGATGCGGATCCCGCTCAACGAAGTCGCGACCGTCAAGCTGGTGTCGGGGCCGTCCTATATCTATCGCGAAGGACAGCAGCGCTATCTGCCGATCAAGTTCAGCGTGCGCGACCGGGACCTCGGCAGCGCCATTCAGGAGGCGCAGAAGAAAGTCGCGGAACAGGTGCCGCTGCCGTCCGGCTCGCGGCTCGAATGGGTCGGCGAGTTCGGCAACCTGCAGGACGCCATCGCGCGGCTGAAGCTCGTCGTGCCGATCAGTCTGGCGATGATCGCGCTGCTGCTGTGGATCAATTTCGGCTCGGTGCCGGATACGCTGCTCGCCATGAGCGTCATTCCCATGGCCATCGTCGGCGGCATTCTCGGTCTGCTGGTGATGGGCATTCCGTTCAGCGTCTCGGCGGCCATCGGGTTCATCGCGCTGTTCGGCATTTCGGTGATGGACGGCATCATCATCCTCACTCAGTACAATCAGCTGATCGAAGCCGGCCTCGACCGCGTCCGCGCGGTGGTGCGCACCGGCGAATTGCAGATGCGCCCGGTGATCATGACCTGCATCATCGCCGGCGTCGGTCTGCTGCCGGCGGCGATGTCGAGCGGCATCGGATCGCAGGTGCAGAAGCCGCTCGCCGTGGTGGTGGTCGGCGGCATGCTGTTCGCGCCGATCATCATCCTGCTGACCTTGCCGGTGCTGATCGGACTGGTGTCGCGGCGCGGCGTCAAGGCAACGTCTCGCGCCCGCGCGACGCCGCATCCGGCCGAGTAATCAAATCAAAATTTGAAGTGTTATTGCCCGCTCGGCGTGCGCAGCCCGTGCCAGGCGTCGCGCACCTGATGGTAATGCACCTGCGGATCGTAATCCGGGGTATTGAGCGCGAGCTGTTTGTGATCGAGACGGCCGATCGCCGCCAGCAGCGTATAGGACGCGATCACGCGGTCCTTCTGCGCCTGGATGAGCCGGGAGCGCGCGAGGATCAGGTCCTGCTGGGCGTTGAGCACGTCGAGGGTGGTGCGCTGGCCGGCCTGCGCTTCCTTCTGCACGCCGTTGAGCGCGAGCGTCGCGGCGCGCACCTCGGCGTCAGCGGCGGCGATCGCGGTGCGCATTCCCTCATGGGTGACGAAGGCGGCGATGGCCGCGGTCTCCGCCTGGGTACGGATGCGATCGAGCAGCAGGCGCGACTGGCTGACGACTTGCTTTGCCTGGCGCACCTGCGAGGCGGCGAGCCCGCCGTCATAGATCGGGATGTTCGCCTGGCCGATGATCGAAGCGCTGTCGGTCCGGTTGGTGCCGAGCTGAGTGTCGGTCTGCACGCTGCGCTGGATATTGCCCTGCACGCTGACGGTCGGTGCCTGTGCTGCCTCGGCGATGCTGATGCCAAGCTGGGCAGCGTCCACGTCGAACGTCGCACCGAGCACGGTCGGATGCTCGCGATAGCTGATCGCCACCGCGTCGCTGCGGTTCGGCGGGATCAGCCGGTCGATCGGTTGCGGCGGCACGAGATGCCCCGGCGGCGTACCGATCACCTGCAGGAAGGTGGCCTGGCTGACAGCGAGTGTGACCTCGGCGGCATTGAGGTCGGCATTGCCGCGCGCCAGCCGCGCCTCGGCCTGCGCCTGGTCGGTCGGGGTCACGTCGCCGGCGTCGAGGCGGCGCTTGGTGGTATTGAGCGTCTCGCGCAGGAAGCCGACATTGGCCCGCATCGCCTCCACCAGCGACTGGTTGGCGAGGACGCTGGCGTAGACGGTCACGGCATCGAGCAGCACCGACTGCTCGACGCTGCGCAGCAGTTCGCGCCCGGAGCGGACCTGCGCCTCGGCCTGCCGGACCGTGTTGCCGGTCTTGAACCCGTTGAACAGGGTCTGGTTGACGGTGAGGCCGACGCTCCAGGGTTTCAGCCGCGCCGACTGCGTGTCGCCCTCGGGCAGCAGATTGCGCACGCCGATGAGCCCGGCGCTGAGCCCGGCGGTGATCTGCGGCCGGTATTGGGAGAGGGCCTGCGACACGTTTTCGTCGGTGCCGCGCTGGCGGGCCCGCTCCGCGTTCAACTGCGGATTGGTCTGGTAGGCGCGGACCAGCACATCGGCGAGCGTTTCCGCGGTGGACGCCTGGGTGCCGAGCAAAAAGCAAGCAATAACAAGGGGAAGCAGGCGCCAGCGCGGGAGGCGCGCGGGGGTCGGAACCGGGGCGTGGTGACGCAATCTGCGCGTTCGAACACTTCGCCCCATCACGCTACGCATCACGACGCCAATCCGACCCGAGAACGGCGGACCCTAGCACTTTCCGGCACTTCAGCGGGCGTGTTTGTCCACAGCGGACGCATTGTTAATGCGCCCGCTATGTCCCCGTCAGACAGACGAAACGCGGCCCGGACGCTAGTGATTGATCTGCAGGGCGAGCGCGTTGGCGGCTTCGTTGCGGAGCGCCGGGGCGGGATCCTGCATGATGCGGTCGCCTTCGCGGCGGCTGGCATAGACCGGCCGGAGCGGCGCGGCGGGAGCGAAGCCGGCCGGCGGCGCGGCGACCGGCGACAGCGCGCGGTCATAGTCGCGGGCCTCGCGCAACGCGCTGGCGCGATCGCTCACCACATTGCCGAAGTTCGGATTGAGCTTGATCGCCTGGTTCATGTCGGCCGAGGCGCGGTCATATTGCCGGGCGTCGTAATAGGCGATGCCGCGGTTATAGAGCGCCATGGCGTAGCCTGGATTGAGCGACAGCGCCTTATCGTAGTCCTGGATCGCCTTCTCGTGCTGGCCCATGCTGCGGAACGTGAAGCCGCGATTGTTGTAGACCGCGGCGTTCTTCGCATCGCGCTTGAGCGACTCCGTGAAGTCGGCAATGGCGCGGTCGTAGTCGCGCTTGGCGTCGTAAGCGAGGCCGCGGCTGTTGTAGGCCGGCGCATAGGCGGGGGCGAGCTTGATCGCTTCGTCGAAGGCGGCGATCGCGCCGTCGAAGTCGCGCTTTTCGAGAAGAATATCGCCGCGCGTCGCATGCGCCGCCGCATAGGCCGGATTGAGCTTGATCGCCGCGGTGACGTCAGCCAGCGCGCGTTCGGGATCGCCTTTCTGCCGCCAGGAGAGGCCGCGGTTATTCAGCGCGACGGCGTTCTTCGGATCGAGCTTGATCGCGTGATCGAGGTCGGCGATGGCACGGTCGGTCTCGCCGCGCAGACCATAGGTTACGCCGCGATCGGCGAAGGCGGACGCCAGCTTGCCGTCGAGCTTGAGCGCCTGATCGAGGTCGGCGAGGGCAGCGCCGAGATCGCCCTTGTTGCGATAAGAGACGCCGCGGTTGGCCCATGCCGTCGCGTTGCGGGGATCGAGCTTCAACGCCTGCGCGAAATCGGCAACGGCGCGGTCGTAGTCGCCCTTGTCGCGGTAGGCGAGGCCTCGCATCACATGCGCATCGTCGGAATTCGGCATCAGGCCGATCGCCTGACCGAATTCGGCGATGGCTTTGTCGTAATCGCGTTTCTCGTAGAAGCTGATGCCGCGCTGAACCAGCGCCGGAGCAAATTTTGAGTCGAGCTGGAACGCCTGGTTCCAGTCGGCGAGCGCGCGGTCGACCTCGCCCTTCTGCTCGTAAGCGACGCCGCGATTATAGAATGCGCGGGCGCTCTTCGGCTCGAGCTTGATGAGCTGATCCAGATCGGCGATGGCGCGCGCGCTGTCGCGCGATGCGCCGGCGGCCAGCGCCCGGTCATAGAGCGCGCCGGTGTGGTCGGCCTGCAGTGCCAGCACCTTGTCGAAATCGGCGATGGCCTTTGCGAAGTCCCGCTTGTCGAGGAAGGCGCGGCCGCGTGCATAGATCGCCGACGGGTCGTTCGGGTTCAGCCGGATGGCCTGATCGAAGTTCTGGATCGCACGGTCCGCATTGCCTTTTTCGCGCCAGACCTGGCCACGGTTGAAAGCACCGAGCGCGCTATTGGGATCGAGCTTGAGCCCTTGGTCGAGATCGGCGATCGCGCGGTCGTAATCGCCCTTCATCGCATAGGCGATGGCGCGGCCGTTGAATGCGGCCGCATGGGTGGGGCTGATCTTGATATCCTGCGTATAGTCGGCAATCGCCGCATCGAAATTGCGCTTGCCGGCGAGCGCCTGGGCGCGGTTGTGATAGGAGTAGATGTCGGAGCCGTTAAGCTTCAGCGCCTTTTCGTAGTCTGCCGCGGCGCGGTCGAGGTCGCCCTTGTCGAGATAGGAATTGCCCCGGTTGTAATAGCTCAGGGCGTATGACGCATTGTACTTCAGCGACTGATCGAAATCGGCAAGCGCGCGTTCGGTCTGGCCCTTGGCGGCAAACGCGGCGCCGCGATTGTTGTATGCGGCCGGATATTTTGCGTTGATTTTCAGCCCCTGCGAGAAGTCGGCGATCGCCTGATCGATCTCGCCCCTGGCGGCGAGCACGATGCCGCGATCGTTGAACGCCGCCGCGTTCTGCGCATCGAGCGTCGCCGCCTGCGTGAGGTCGGCAAGCGCACGCTCCAGATCGCCCTGGCTGGCATAGGCGTTGCCGCGGTGCTGGAAGGCGAGCGCCATCTTGCCATCGAGTTTGATCGCCTCGTTGAAATCGGCGACGGCCCGCGCATAGTCGCGCTTCTCGGCGAAGGCGATGCCGCGGTTATAGCGGGCCTGAGCATTCTTCGGCTCAAGCTTCATCACCTGCTCGAAGTCGGCGACCGCGCGGTCATAATACTGCTTCTCGTAGAAGGCGACGCCGCGATCGAAATAGGCAGAGGCTTCCTTCGGATCGAGCTTGATCGCCTCGCCGAAGTTCTGAACCGCCTTCTCGAAATCCTGCTTGCGGTAATAAAGCGCGCCGCGCTCATAGAACGCTGCCGCATAGCCCGGGTTGATCTTGATCGCCTGATTGAGGTCGGCAAGCGCTTTATCGACATCGCCTTTCGACGCCAGCGCGCTGGCGCGGTCGGCAAAGGCGAGCGCGAATTTGGCGCTGACGCGCAGCGGCTGCGCCGTATCGTTCAGCGCGCGGTCATAGCCCCGCTGATTGCGCGCGTCGGTGCGACCTGCAACGGCGTAGTTCGGATTGACCTTGGCCAGCCGGTCGAAGTCGGCGATGGCGTGGTCATAGTCCTTCTTCTCGAAATAGACGATGCCGCGGTCGTGCAGCGCGAATGTATCCTGTGCGTTGAGCTTGATCGCCTGATCGAAGTCGGCGATGGCGCGGTCGTATTCCCGCTTGTCGGAATAGGCATTGGCGCGGTTGTAGAACGCGGTCGCATAGTTCGGATTGAGCTTTGCCGCCTGGGTGAAGTCGGCAATGGCCTTGTCGAAGTCGCCTTTGTTGCGATAGGCGAAGCCGCGATTGTTCAGCGCGAGCGCGTTATTCGGCTCGAGTTTCAATGCCTCGTCGAAATCGGCGATGGCGCGGTCGGCGTCTCCCTTGAGACCGTAGGCGATGCCGCGGTCGTAATAGGCGCTGGCCGAGGCTGGACTGAGTTTCAGCGCCTGGCTAAGATCGGCGATGGCGCGCTCGAAATCGCTGCGATCGGCATAAGCGTTGCCACGGTTGTAATAAGCGAGCGCAAAGCCGTTTTCGAGTTTGATCGCCTGCGAAAAGTCCGCGATTGCCCGCTCATGCTCGCCCTTGGCCCGATAGGCCGTGCCGCGATGATTATAGGCGGTGGCGAGCGACGAATTGCCCTTGAGCGCCTGCGTGAAGTCGCCGATGGCGCGGTCGTAATCCTTCTTGTTCAGATAAGCGGTGCCGCGCGTATTGTAGGCGGCTGCGTAGCCGGGATTGGCCTTGAGCACCTGATCGAGGTCGCGGATGGCGCGGTCGTGCTCGCCGACGGCCTCGTAGGAATCGCCCCGGTTGAATAGAGCGACGGTGAAGCCGGGATTGTTCTTCACCGCGAGATCGAAATCGGCGATGGCGCGCGCTGCGTCGCCCTTGGCGCGATAGGCGAGGCCGCGATTGTTCAATGCGACGTCGTATTCCGGCCGTGCTTTCAGCGCCTGACTGAAGTCGGCGATGGCGGCGTCGAGATCGTTGCGCGCCTGATGAATCAGGCCGCGATTGTTGAGGGCGATGGCGTTGCCCGGATTGAGCGTGGCTGCACGGTCGAAATCGGCCAGGGCTTTATCGAGGTCTCCCCGATTGCGATAGGCCATGCCGCGGCTGTTGTAGACGGAATCGAGATTCGGATTGAACCGGATCGCCTGATCATAATCCTTGAGCGCGAGATCGAATTTTCCGCGCATGGCGTGGGTGTTGGCGCGCTCGGTAAAGGCGTTAGCGAACTTCGGATCGATCTTGATCGCCTGGTCGAAGTCCCGCACCGCGCGATCGTGATCGCCCTTGCCGCGCAGCGCGATGCCGCGATCGACATAGCTCATCACGTATTTCGGGTCGAGCTTCAACGCCTGATCGAAATCCGCGATAGCGCGGTCATAGTCGTGCCGCTCGCGATAGGCGAGGCCGCGATCATGCAGGATCGTCGGATTGTTGCCGTCGAGCCGCGCCGCTTGGGTCAGGTCGGCGACCGCCTTGTCGAAATCGCGTCGATCGACATAGGTGAGACCGCGATTGTGCCAGGAATCGGCGAAGCGCGCATCGAGCTTGATCGCCTCATCCAGATCGGCAATGGCGCGCGACAACTCGCCCCGCCCTCGATAGATCTGGCCGCGCTCTTTATAGGCGACGGCGAACTTCGGATCGATCTGGATCGCCCGCGAGAAGTCCTGTGCGGCGCGATCGGTGTCGCGCTTCTGGACGTAAGCGAGGCCGCGGCTGAGATAGGCCGGCGCGTAGTTCGCATTGAGGCTGATCACCTGATCGAAATCGGCCAGCGCGCGGTCGTAGTCGCGCCACTTCTGGAACGCGTCGCCGCGATTGTTGAGCGCCGCCAGGAACTTTGGATCGATCCGGATCGCCTGGTCGAAGTCGACGATGGCGCGGCTGACATCGCCCTTGCCGATATAGGCGAGGCCGCGGGCGTTGAAGGCCTCACGGTCGTCGGGCCGGATATTGATCGCCATATTGAGGTCGGCGATGGCGCGATCATAGTCCTTGCGGCCAGCGAGGATCAGCGCCCGCTCGTAGTAAGCAACGGGATTGTTCGGATCGATTTTGATTGTCTGGTTGAGGTCGGCGACCGCTTTGTCCATGTCGCCCTTGTCGCGGAATGTTTCGGCGCGCGCGAGATAGGTGGGCGCGCTCTTCTCATCGAGCTTCAGCGCCTGTGTCAGGTCGGCGATGGCGCGGTCGTTGTCGTGCTTGGCGCGATAGGCGAGGCCGCGATTGTAGTAGGTGCGGGCGCTCTTGCCGTCGAGTTTCAGTGCGTCGTTGAAGTCTGCGATAGCCTGATCGTATTCACCGCGCGCGTGATGGGTGACGCCGCGATTATAGCGCGCCAGGGAATCCTTCGGATCGAGCTTGACCGCCTGGGTCAGGTCGCTCAGCGCCCGGTCGTAATCGCGCTTTTCATAGTACGAGACGCCGCGGTCGTAATAAGCGAGCGCATAGGCCGGGTCGAGCGTGATGGCCTGGTCGTAGTTCCTGATCGCGCGGTCGTAGTCGCGCTTATCGTAATAGGCATTGCCGCGGTTGTAATAGGCCAGAATATAGTTGGCGTTGAGCAGGATCGCCTGGTCGAAGTCCTTGATGGCGCGGTTGGTCTCTCCGCGGTTGCGATAGGCGAGGCCGCGGTTGTTGTAGGCGAAAGCATCGCGCGGATCGATCAGGATCGCGCGGTCGAAATCCTCGATGGCGCGATCGGCCATCCCTTTCGATGCGAAGGCGATGCCGCGGTCGTTGAAAGCGAGCACGTAGTCCGGCTTCAGCTTGATCGCCTGATCGAAGTCCTGGATCGCGCGCTCGTAGTCGCGCAGGTCGCGATAGGCGAGGCCGCGCGCGTGCAGGGCGAAGAAATCGCCGGAATTGATCTTGATCGCGCGGTCGTAATCGGGAATGGCGCGGTCCGGCTCGCCCTTGGCGCGGAACGCCATGCCGCGGTTGAAATACGGAAGCGCCGCATTGGGGTTGAGCTTGATGGCCTGATTCAGGCTTTCGATCGCATGCGCATAGTCGCGCTTGTCGTAATAAGCGTGGCTGCGGGTTGAGATATAATCCGCGTTCTTCGGGTCGAAACGGACCGCCTGCTCGAAGTCCTGCACCGCGCGATCGAGGTTGCCTTTCTGGCGATGCGTCAGGCCGCGATTGTAGTAGGCGGCCGCGTCCTTGCCGTCGAGCGCAAGCGATTCGTCATAATCGCGCAGCGCGCGATCGAGATCGCCGCGGCTGCGATAGGCGTCGGCGCGGTTGCGGTAGGCGTCCGCCTTGGCGCTTTTGAGATGTTCGAGCGCGGCGGCGTGTTTTGCATCCCTGGCGCTTTTGGCGTGCTTCGCCGCCTTGGCGGCTTTGCTGTTTTTCGCCGCCTTCTCCTTCGGCTCCTTCTCGCGCTCCGGCGGCCTGGTGTCGATGATCGCCGTGCAACTGTCGATTTGCGCGGCCGCGTTCCCGCTCTTGCCGGCGCAAGCGGACACCTGCTCACTGGTCTGTGCGACAGCGCCGAGCGGCAGCAGAAAAACCGCTGCCGAGCCTGCTACGACCATCCATGAAAGACGCGCTGTTGTCATCGCCACCGATCGAGGGCCTGGCAATAAAAATGCCTGTCCGTTCGGCGATTAATCTAATGCGATGTGTTCGACGGGAAATGAACGGATCAATTTAACACTAACGCCCACGTCACCGTTAATCAGTTAACGGCGCTTACTCCGCCGAAGCGGCTTTTCGCGCGGCCGCAGCCATCTCGTGCAGCACGTAGTCCGGCGGCATCACATAGCCGAGCACGCGCTCCTTCGGATAGGTCGACTGCATCACCGTCGGACCGTGATTGCCGGAGATCAGGATGGGGTTTCCTTGGCCATCGGTGCCGCGCACCACGCCGACATGGCCGTTGTTCGGGCCGCGATACAGGATCGCGATGGCGCCAACACGTGGCCCGTCCAGCAGCTTGCCGTATTTGAGGAATGAGCGCGCCGCGCGCGATCCGGTGCCTTTGCCGCCGGCACGCTTCAGGACGAAGTTCATGAAATCCGCGCACCAGAGCTGGCTCGGCACGCCGATCTGCTTGGCGGTGTGGCCGCGCCAGCGCAGCGCTTCGAGAAGCAGCGCGGTGGCGCCGGGCACCTGGGCCGCCTGCTGTGCCGCGTCGCTGCGGCTGCGCAGCAGCGGTTCGGCCGGCGTCACCGAGGCGAAACGTTCATGGCGCTGCGATGAACCCGCAGGGGCTGCCTGCGCGGCGCCGATCTGAACGGCGACAGCGGCTGCGGATAGCGTGGCGGCAATGGCCAGATGGGCACGTGACTTTGTCATCTTCCCCTTCGCGGTCTGACCGCGATCCCTTCGCAACGGCGCCGCATCCCCATGAGGCGCCGCATCGGTTTGGTTACCGATCCGGATATCTTTCGGCGTGGATTGGGCCGACAGCAAGGGATCGCCGCACGATGTTTGCGCGCAGCGTTAATAGCTAAAATTGTACCGATGTGAGTCCGGAGCGGGAACGAAACGGAATCAATCCGCGATTACGAGAAGGAACGATCGTTCACCGGATGCTGTAGCGGATCGGCACGACGATCGGGATACTGCCTCCCCCCATTTCCGGCGGCGGTGGCGGCAGCGGAGACACGCGCATGGCGAGCGCCACCGTTTCGGAATCGAGCGCGGCCGAGCCGGAACTGCGGGAAATCCGCGCCCCGTGGACGGCGCCCGAGCGATCGACCGTGAACGAGAGATAGGCGACGCCCTGATCACCGCGCGAGCGCGCGTCCGACGGATAGCGTTTGCTGCGCTCGAGCCGCGACACGAGCTGGCTCTTCCAGTTCATGA
Organism: Pseudomonadota bacterium; assembly: GCA_023386635.1. GTDB lineage: Bacteria > Pseudomonadota > Alphaproteobacteria > Rhizobiales > Xanthobacteraceae > Pseudolabrys. Next base: position 44,995 of record JAEWJH010000008.1, on the reverse strand, counting down.
TCGCAGCGCGCCCGGCAGCGCCAGACGCCGGCGCGGCTTGCGCGTTCGAGACATGCGGCGCCGCGGTGGGCGCCATTGCGATCTTCTTCTTTTCCTTCTTCTTCGGCTTTTCTTTCGGCTTTTCGACCACCTTCTCCGTCTTCGGCTCCGGTGGTTTCGGCAACTCGACCTGGGGGGGCGGCTCGAGCGCCACGTCGGTCTGTGGTGGCGGTTCGATCTGCGGCTCCGGCTCCGGTTCGGGCGGCGTCGGCTCCGGCTCGACGGCGGCCTGTTGTTCGCCGATCGGCATGTCGGTGGTTTCGGTTGTCGGCGACACCGCCATCGGCGCGAGGTCGATCAGGATCGCGGGCGGATTGGCGGCGAGATCGTTGCTGTTCCAGTTGGCGAGCAGCGCCATCGCGCCGCCCGCATGCACGGCGGCGACGACGGCGAAACAAGTGCTCCAGCGGATGCATTCGCCGCTGTGCCGCCGCAACAGGTTCAGCACGCGTCCGCTCATTGTTGGGGGCCCGACTCGAGGCCGACCAGCGCGATCTTCAGATAACCGGCGCTGCGCAGGTCGTTCATCAAGGTCATCAACTCGCCGTAAGGCACGGCGCGGTCGGCGCGCAGGAACAGCCGCTGTTCGCGGTCGCCGTTTGTCGCCTGCGCCAGCGTGTTCGCCAGCGCCGCGCGCGGCACGCTTTGGTCGTTGCCGAGCGTCAGGCTGAGATCGGATTTCAGCGTCAGATAGACCGGCTTGTCCGGGCGCTGCTGCTGCTGCGCGTTGGACGACGGCAGGTCGACGGCAATGTCGACGGTCGCCAGCGGTGCGGCGATCATGAAAATGATCAGCAGCACCAGAATGACGTCGATAAACGGGGTGACGTTGATCTCGTGGACTTCCGCCAGATCGTCGTCGCCGTGGTCGAGACGCGCGCTCATGTCAAATCACTCGATACTCGGGCACACTTATTCGGCGGCCATGCCACGCACATGCAGTTTGTGGCTGTTGTGCGCCGCGCGGTCGAGATCGCGGCTGACCAGACGCTCGACCTCGTTCGATGCTTCGGCGTAGAGCACGCGATAGCCGGCGATCCAGCGCGAGAACATGTTGTAGAGAACCACGGCAGGGATCGCGGCGACGAGACCGAGCGCGGTTGCCAGCAGGGCTTCGGCGATGCCGGGCGCGACCACCGCCAGGTTGGTGGTCTGCGATTTCGAAATGCCGATGAAGCTGTTCATGATGCCCCAGACGGTGCCGAACAGGCCGACGAACGGCGCGGTCGAACCGATCGTGGCGAGCAGTCCGGTCCCGCGATTGATGCGGCGGGTGGCGCTGGTTTGCAGTTGCGCCAGCCGTGAAGCGAGGCGTTCCTTGACGCCGGCCGGTTCGAGCGCATCGGCCGAAAGCTGCAACTCGGCTTCGGCCGCACGGACCAGCGGCGCCGCGGCATGGTTGGGTTTGAGCCGCGCGCGACAGTCAGCCAGCGAGCGCGCGCTTGTGAGGATATCCAGCGAGGTCCTCAGGCGGCGGCGCGCGGCGAAGAGTTCGAGCACCTTGACGAGCCAGATGGTCCAGGTCAGCACCGACGCGAACGCGAGGCCGATCATGACCAGCTTTACGACGATGTCCGCCTGCATGAACATGCCCCACGGACTGAGGTCACGCGGCAAAGCGGCATCGACACGCGATGAAGCGGACGACGGCGCCGCTGCGGGCGCGGCGGCCTCCGCCGGCACCGGTGAGGACGGCGCCGGTGTCGCATTCGAGCCGGCGCTTGGCGCCGTTGCGTCCGGCGAGGGGATCGGCGATGGCATCGCGGTGCTCGACGGCGCAGGCGACGGCTGCAGCGTCGGGGACAATTGAGAAGGCAGTTGCGATGGAAGGGGCGGGAGCGTGGTCGATGGCGCCGGTCTTGTTGCGGCGGGCGACGGCGTTACGGGTGCGGGTGAAGAAACTGTGCCCGGCGCCGTCTGGGCCATGGCGGACGCCGCAAGGGCGATCGTCAACCCGGCGCCCGTGAGCATGCGATAGGCCAGCTGTCGCGCGTTCCCGCTTTTTGTGTTTGCTCCGCACGCCATTTTCAAGCTCCTCAACGTCAACGTCTTTAGCCTGTCGCCGTCATGTCGGCAGCAGGATTATTCGGCCGCGCGCAGGTGCGTCACCGCGCTGCGGCGCCGTCGCCGGCGCAGCCACATGATAGTGCCTGTCACGGTGAACAACGGCGGCAGCACGCCACACAGCAGCACGATCAGCTTCCAAATCGGTCCGGAGTGGCTGCCTTCATGGATCCAGCGGATCCATTGCGAAACCGTGTCGCCGGATTGCACGACGACCGGTGTTGCTATGCCGCTACGGTCGTCGACCAGCAACGTTTTCGTATCGCCATTCGTGTCGCGCAACTGGATGCGCCAGATCGGCGCTTCACCTGGCTTGCCGGTGGCCAGGAACAACGCTGCGGGCCTGGCGCCGGGCATCTGGTTCATTGCCTGCGCGAGCGCCTGATCCGGATTGAGCGCCGTCTGCCGGGCCGGTGCGCCGAGGCCCGCGCGCGGCGTCATCGGTGCAACCGTCGACAGGAGATCGCGCCCCTGCTGCGGGAAACCGAGATAGATGCCGGTGAGCGACACGACGGCAAGCGGTATCGAAATCCAGAAGCCGAGCAGATGATGCAGGTTGGCGTTGGTGGAATCGGAACGGCGCCAGCGCAGCCCGATGCGGAAAGCGCCATTGCGCGGCCACCACAGATAGATGCCGCTAAGAGACGAGATCAGCATCGCGACGCCGATCCAGCCGACGACGGCGCGGCCGGAATATTGCGGGATCGTCAGGTTCTCGTGGAAGACATGCAGGAAGCCGAACATCGACGCGCGGAAATCTTCCACCTCAAGAACGTTTGCGGTCGGCGGATCGAGATAGACATTCAGCCGGCGCGATGTGCCCTCGGGTGTGCGGCCGCGGGCGCTGACGGTGACAGGACCGCCCTCCGCGTCGAAGCGGATCATGGTCGGCGTAATGCCGTTGCCAAGCGCTTTGCGCGCGCCATCGAGATAGGCGCTTGAGGGTTGTGAGATTTGCGAACCGGTGACGGCATAACGCGCAGGATGCAGAAGCGTATCGAGTTCGTCGTGATAAACGAGCAGCGCGCCGCTGATCGCAATCGGCACGGTCAGGATCGCAAGCGCTACGCCGATCCACAAATGAACATTGAGCCAGAAGCGCCGCAACGCTCCGCGCGTGGGTTTCATTTCACGTCTCCAAGGGCCGCAGCTATAACAGCAACGTTGCGAGGCCTGAACAGCAAAACGCGCGCCGTTGCTACATTTTAGGCATTCCAAACAATGAGATAGCGATGCTTTTGCGTTGAAGCGCGTGTCGGTTTTGCAAGCTCTGCCCGCACGGTTTCAGCATGACGTGCACGTCAGCAATGCGCTACGCGCGGAACACCTTTGGGATAACTGCGAAGCGTCAATGCGATTGCGCCAACGACTCCAACATCATCGTTGCTTGTTTTGAGAGCTTCCAGAAAAGTCAGATTAGAATTAGTCGAATAAAAGACTATCTCTTCTCAAGTCTTTGTCCTTGCTCATGAATTTTGTCGGCATTAAGGAGCCTTCAAGGGTCGTGAATTCCGCGTTGGTGCGCCGTGAGCGCCATCGGCAAGAGCGGGAGGCGATCGTGCAATGGGGGCATCATGTCGACAAGCATCGCAGACGCGCACAATCGTGGTTCAGCATCGAACAATGCAGGCGAAGCGCCGGTGAGTTCTCGCGCGGCGGCGATCGCTGCGCATGCTCATGGGATGATGTTTCCGGCGGCTGCGAGCGTCGCCTCGCTGATGTTCGCCACCGCGGCGTCCGCGCAGGACAACAGCGTCGCGCTCCCGACCATCGACATTTTTGGCGGCAATGATGGCTATCAGGCCGCCAATTCGTCGCTGACGCGCGTGCCGGTGCCGCTCCTGAGTACGCCGCAGACTGTCAACGTCGTGCCGCAGCAGGTTCTGCAGGATCAGAACATCGCCACCGTGAAGGACGCGTTGCGCAACGTCGCCGGCATCACGTTCCGCGCCGGCGAAGGCGGCAACCAAGGCGATACGCCGTATATCCGCGGCTTCTCGGCGCAGAACGACGTGTTCCGCGACGGCCTGCGCGATCCCGGCTGGTATACCCGCGATGCGTTCTCGATCGATTCCGTCGAGGTGTTCAAAGGCCCGTCCTCGATCCTGTTCGGCCGAGGCTCGACCGGCGGCGTCATCAACCTCACCAGCAAGACGCCGCGCGACCGCGATTTCGTCGATGCGACCCTGACCGGGAATACCGCTCCCGGCGTACGCGCGACTATCGACGCGAACGGCAAATTCAATGAGAACGTCTCGGCGCGCATCAACATCATGGGCCAGGACAACAAGGTGCCTGGTCGCGACAAGGTTGAAAACAAGTCGTTCGGCATCGCGCCGTCGCTCAAGATGAAAGTCACCGATCAGACGCAGGTGACGTTGAGCTACATCTATCAGCACGACAACAATATTCCGGATTACGGCATTCCGTTCCTGAAGGCGACGGACGGCGTGCCGCGCGCGATCGCGCCGGTGAACCGCAATACGTTCTACGGCATCCTCAGCGGCCCCAACCCGGACGTCGAGAAGGTCGATGCCTCGATCGCAACCGCCAAGATCGAGCACGAGTTCAACAACAATTTCAAAGTCACCAACACGACCCGATTCTCGGATGTGCAGCGCTATCAGCTCAATGTCTTCCCGGAGCCGAATGCCGGCGTTCCGAACGCCAACAATCTCAACGTCAACTGGACGCCGAACCGCGCCGGCCTGAACGTTCACAACTCGCTGCTGATCAACCAGACCGATTTCCTTGCCCGGTTCAATACCTGGGGCTGGGATCATACGCTGGTCACGGGCTTCGAGTTCTCGCAGGAGCGGCGCGACTCGCTGCGCAACAACTGGGCGGGGCAGGCGGGCACCAACTTCATCAATCCCGATCCCTACCGCTTCGGCGGCGCGCCGATTGCTTCGACGGCGAGCCAGCGCACCATCGGTCACGCCACCGCGGCGGCCGTGTATATCGCCGATCAGATCAAGCTGAACGAGTATTTCGAACTGGTCGGCGGTCTGCGCTACGACTATTTCAAATTCCAGCAGGACGCCCCGCTGGCCGCCGCCACCGTGAACAATCTCAGCCGCACCGATACGCCGCTGAGCTGGCGCGTTGGCGGCGTCTTCCATCCGACGTCAAACAGCAGCATCTATTTGATGCATGGCACGTCGTTCAATCCGAGCGCCGACAACATGTCGGTGAGCGTCGCGACGTCGGCGACCGCGATCAGCCAGTTCAATCTCGGGCCGGAGAAGAACGAAACGACCGAGCTCGGCGCCAAGGCCGACGTGCTCGGCGGCAAGCTCAATGTCGCCGCGGCGATCTTCCAGACCGAGAAGACCAATGCCCGCGTGCCCGATCCGACCAATGCGACGGTGACGGTGCTCGACGGCGTGATCCGCGCCCGCGGTTTCGAGGCGAGCGCGGCGGGCAAGATCACCGATGCGTGGCAGGTGATCGCCAGCTACGCTTACGTCGATGCCCGCAACATCAAGACCTCGGTCGCCGCGCAGCTTGACAAGCGTCCGATCCAGACGCCGGAGCACGCCATCTCGCTGTGGACCACCTACGACATCACGTCGGATTGGCAGATCGGCGGCGGCGCGTTCTACACCAGCGAAGTCTGGGGTGACGTGACCAACACGGCGCTGGCGCCGGCCTACTGGCGGTTCGACGCGATGCTGGCCTACAAGATCGATAAGAAGACCACGTTACAGTTCAACATCTACAACATCTTCGACAAGTATTACATCGCGAACGTCTACAGCAACTGGGGCGTGCCGGGTCCGAGCCGGTATGCGTCGCTGACGCTGAAGATGAGCTGGTAGGGCGTTCGACATGATGGTCCATATCCCCGCGGTGCTCACGCCGGAGCAGGTGGCGCGCTGCCGCGAGGTGATGGAGAAGGCGGCCTGGGTCGACGGCAATGTGACGTCCGGCCATCAGGCGGCGAAGGCGAAGAACAATCTGCAATTGCCGGAAAGCGCGCCGGAGGCGCGCGAACTCAGCAACATGGTGATGGAGGCGCTCGGCCGCTCGCCGTTGTTCATGTCGGCTGTGCTGCCGAAGCAGGTGTTCCCGCCGCTGTTCAATCGCTACGATGCCGGCATGACGTTCGGCAATCACGTCGACAATGCGGTGCGCTCCGGCAATGGCGTGCGCATCCGCACCGACGTGTCGTCGACTTTGTTCATCTCGCCGCCGGAGGACTATGACGGCGGCGAATTGATCGTCGAGGACACCTACGGCGCCCATTCGGTGAAGCTGCCGGCCGGCGATATGATCGTCTATCCGGCGACCTCGCTGCACCGGGTGACGCCGATCATGCGCGGCTCGCGGATCTGTTCGTTCTTCTGGACCCAGAGCATGATCCGCGACGAAGCGCAGCGCGGCCTGTTGTTCGATCTTGATATGTCGATCATCCGGCTCGCCGGCGATCATCCTCAGCACAAGTCGGTGGTGTCGCTGACGGCGGTCTATCACAACCTGCTGCGGCAGTGGGCCGAGATATAGCGCTACACCTCTCTCTAAGCCTCATGGCGAGGACGCTCGCCGGAGCGCATCGCCCGAAGGCGGGCCGTCCCAAACCAGAAGCAATCCGCAGGATTGCGTCAAAAGAATATGGTCGGGAGCGCTGCGGTGGCCGCCGCATCCTTCGAGACGCGATGCTGCGCATCGCTCCTCAGGATGAGGCGGAGTGAGAGATGCGATCCTCTCTCCACGTCATGGCCGGGCATGGCCCGTCGAAGACGGGCGTAAACGCCCTGATGTCCCGGCCATCCCGCTTAGGCTGGCAATGTGCTCACCTGATCGAGATGGCCGGGACAAGCCCGGCCATGACGTCGTGAGATTTGTGCGATCATTGTCCGATGCGATTGTCAGACAGCCGATGACCTACAGGCACGCGTCATCGCCCGTATTGTTTGGCCGGCGCCGGGTGCGCCCGTATTCCTCATGTCCCTCGACCACATCGAGGGGGACGGAGCGCCGCGAAGCGCAACGTCTTGGTTTCCGATGCCGCCTCGCGGCAGCACCGGAGCGCATCTCCCGGCGAAGGGAGACACGCGCGCCTTGCGGCGCTCCACCCAGCCAGGCTTGCGCAGGCTGGGCTTTGTCATGGGCGGCGATTTCGCTCCCTGGGACCGTGCTTCCGGGGCGCGGACAGATGGAGTTTCCGATCCTTGCGGGATCGGACCCCACCGGTTCCTGCGGGCTTTGGCCCGCATTCGTCCGGCCCACGTCCAGCCCTTTGCTTTGGGCGGCCCCACTTAGTTGGGGCGGACGGCAGACCAGGGCGTCCCGGACACACGGGTGCGAACCGTGCCGCGGGCGCCGCATCGCGCACGGGCCTGTTCTCCTGCCCGCACCCCGGTGCCAATGCCTTGCGGCACCACCGACTGCTCCACTTCAAGAACGCCTCATGAAGCGCCCCTCGATGAGCAGGACGGAGATAGGATTATAGGCATATAGGAAGAAAGTCAAGAGGCGGATTGAGCCCCGCTCTATCCGCTGTCATGCCCGGGCTTGTCCCGGGCATCCCGCTTAGGCAGGCACTGTGCTCACCTCATCGAGATGGCCGGGACAGGCCCGGCCATGACGTGGCGGAATTTGTGCACCTCTATCTGAGCCTCATGGTGAGAGCTTGCACTCGGGCTTGACCCGAGGGAGCCCGGCGGAGCCGGGCGTCTCAAACTATGGACTACTGCGGGACTGTGGCCGCCTCGTCCTTCGAGACGGCCGCTCCGCGGCCTCCTCAGGATGAGGCGGAGGGAGATTGTGCACGCCTCTCTCAGCCTTCATGCCCGCGACAAGCGCGGGCATGACGTGGTGAGACCGTGGCCGCCACGTCCACCCATCTCGGGTTTACCGGAGACGGGATTCTATAATGCACAAGCCGGCCAAGGCCGACTTGTGGCGCGACGCACGCCTTCGCTCTGCGAGCATCGGCGCGTTTACGCGCGTCTTCGACGCGCTAGGGGCGCGCTCCCTCGTGTCGAGCCCGAGGGCAGGCTCTCAGGATAAGGCGGGCGAGAGCAGCGCGTACTCCCGCTCGGCCGTGTGCCGCCCCGGCAGCGCACTCCGCCGCGCACGACCTCGCCAAACGAAAAAGCCCCGCGGGAAAACCCGCGGGGCTTGATCGAATCCAGGCCTCTCGGCCCGGGTCAATGCGAGGTTCAGTTACGAACCGAATAGGCCGTGCGGTCGTAGCCGCCGCCGTAGCCACGGCCGACATATTCGCGGGTGGTGCCGCCGCAATTGCAGTCACGGCCGCGAACATAGCGGTGCTCGGCGCCAGCATAACCGACCGAACCCTGCTCGGAGCGGTTGATCACCACATTGCTGTGGCGCTCGGCGGTCCGGTGGATGGTGTTCTGACGGTGGACGATGATGTCCTTGTACAGAATGTTCTGGCGGTTGATCACCACGTCCTTGCGGATCACCGGGCGGACGTGGACGACGAGGGTGTTTTCGTCGACGACCTTCTCACGCGGAATCACGCGAGTGGTGTTGACGACGCGGGTGTTGCCCGGAACGTAGCGCGGTCCTTCATGGACCGTGCGGCGGGCCTTGAAGGCCGAATCCGGGAGGTAGCAGTTGCAACCGGAATCGTATCGGCCGCCCGCAAAGCTCGGGGTAGCGAAGACGCCAGCAAGCCCAAGGGCCAGCGTGGCGAGGAAAACGGAACGCAGAAAACTCATGGTAACGCCCCTTGTTCTTGTAGCAGTCAAGCCTCCGAGGCTGAATGTCGAGGAAGATGGTTAATTTGTAAAGAGGAAATGCCCGTAACTTACTGTCACAGCTACAGAAATATAGTTAAAAGGCGACAGAATTCGCGCAGGTGTTTCCAATGCATAAAAAGAAAAAAGCAAGCATTATCAAATGCTTGCTTCTATCAGTTAATGTTTAGTTAATTTTTCTTAAAAGTTTAGCTATTTCAATCGCTTGGCGGCTTCCTGGACGAGGCTCAGATCGGCGTGCTTGCTGACGTCGATCTTGCCCTTGAAGAAGCCGAGCTGCTCGACCAGGTCGACATTGGCCTGCAGCGCCTTGAGGTCAGGCAGCATGTCCGGCTGGCGGTAGTTATCCTGCTTGGTGAAGACCCAGCCGAACCGCTCCGGCGGCTGCTTGGTGATCTTCGCGCAGATCTCCATGACCTCCCTATGGTTCTTGGGGTCGAGATACCAGCGCACGATCCGCAGCGAGTCCTCCATGAAGTCGAGCATCGCCGCCCGGTTCTTCTCGATGAAGCCCTTGCGCGCCACCCACATGGAGAACTGGGTCAGGCCCATGGCGTCCTTGGTGTCGAACAGCGTCCGCGACATGCCGCGCAGCGCCGGGTCCTGGGAGAAGGGCTTCACGCCGCTGATCAGGTCGGCCTTCTTCTCCTGGAGGAACGCCTTCATGGTCGGGAACGGCGTTTCGACCACGGTGTAGTCGCGCTTGTCCTCCATGCCGTGCTTGCGCATCATCGCCCGCATGGCGACGTCGACGGCCGAGCCGGCGACATTGGTGGCGAGCACCTTGCCCTTGAGGTCCTCGACCTTTTTGATCGGGCCGTCCTTCAGCACCATATATTCGTTGCTGTAGTAACCCTCCTTGCCGTCCTGGAATTCGTCGGCGATGACGACGAGGTCGTTCATGCCGGCGTTCTGGATGGCGATCGGCAGCGTCGGATAGGTGAGATTGGCGATCTCCAGCTCGTTGTTGGCGAGCGCGGTGATCAGCGGCGGCGTACCGGCGAAGCGGGTGATCTCCAGCGTGTAGGACTTGCCCAGATGCTTGGCGAGGTCCTTCTTCTCCTGGATCATCGACGCCCAGTTCGACACCGGCACGATCCACGACAGCCGGATCTTCACCGGCGCCTGCTGCGCCGACGCGGGGCCGGCGGCAAGTGCGGCCACGCCGCACGCGAAAGCGACCGCAACCGCGCGCCGCGACCATCGCAACTCATGACGGAACATGAATGTCCTCCCTGATGTGACATGATGAGCCGGCGTGCATCCGCCGGGCGTGTTGTTTTGCGATCATTGTCCGGTGCGATCCCACGCTTGGCAAGGCGCGGCGGGCGTTTGCATCCGCCATCCGGTACATGCCGCGCCGCGGCGTCCCGTTACACGGTGCTCGGTTCGAGCGATTCCGGATGCCAGGCGAGCAGGCGGCGGCGCAGCAGCGCCATGCCTTTCACCAGCACGAAGCCGACCACCGCGATCTCGACGATGCCGGCGAACACGCCGGCGGAATTGGCGAAGCGCGAGGCGGTCATCATCGCGCCACCGATGCCGTAGCCGCCCATCAGCATCTCGCACACGATCGCGACGATCATGGCGATCGGCAGCGCGACCTGAAGTCCGGTGAAGATCATCGGCAGCGCCGCGGGGAGGATGATCTGGCGCATCAGCTCGCCGTCGCGGGTGCCGAGATTGCGGGCCGACCAGATCAGCTCGCGGTCGACATTGCGCACGCCGATCAGCGTCGCGGTGATCACCGGGAAGATCGCGTCGAGCACGATCATCGAGATCTTGGTGACGTCGTAGAGGCCGAGCCAGAGGATGACGATCGGCAGGAACGCGATCTTCGGCATCGGGAAACCGACCGAGATCAAAGGATCGAACAACCAGCGGACGCCGGCGTTGCGCCACATGCCGATCCCGACGAGGACCCCGGCGACGGCGGCGATCAGGAAGCCGACCAGCGAGCGGTACAGCGTCAGCCCGATATTGATGAACAGGTCGCCGCTCTGCGCCTGCTCCCAGATCCGCTGCACGACGACGCTGAAGGCCGGAAGCTGGAACGGCGTGAACATGCCGCTGCGCGCGAGCCATTCCCAGCCGAGGAGCAGCACGCCGACGGAGACGAACGGCGCGAGCCGCCACAGCCAGACGCTGCTGTCGCCGCGCGCTACTGCTGCCATCGCAGCACCCGTTCGGCGAACATCTGATAGAGCCGATCCGCGGCGAAGCCGAGGAAGGCGACGGTGAGCACCACGGCGAACATCGATTCGTAATTGCCGTCGGCGCCGAGATAGCCGATCAGATAGCCGAGGCCGGCGCGCGCGACGATCAGCTCCGAACTCACCAGCAGGATGAAGGTGAGCGCCAGCGCCGTGCGGATGCCGCCGAGCAATTCCGGCAATGCGCTCGGCAAAACGACGTCGCGCAGCATGCGCAGCCGTCCGGCGCCGAGGCTGCGCGCCGACCATACCAGCGTGCGGTCGGCCGAGCGCGCGCCGTTGAACGCGCCGATGGTCACCGGCAGCATGCAGCCGAGGAAGATCAAAAGGATCTTCGAGCCGTCGCCGAAGCCGAGCCAGATCACGGTCACCGGGATCAGCGCCGATTTCGGCATCGGATAGAACAGTTCGACGATCGGGCCGATCAACGCATTGACCGGCCGCGACCACGCCATGAACACGCCGAGCGCGGTGCCGATGACGATGGCGATCGCGAGGCCCGCGCCGCCGCGATAGAGCGAGGCGGCGGTGTTGGCGAGCAGATCGCCGCTGCGCAACAGATCGACCCACGCCGCGGCGACGCTGGAGAGCGCGGGCAGCGACGAGCCGGAGACGAGGCCGAGCCGGGCGACCCCCTCCCACAGCACCGCGAGGATGATGAGCGGCGAGTAGCGGGTGAAGCCACGGATCAGCGCGCCGGTGAAGGCATGGGAGGCCGGTGCGGGAGCGGCGGCGTCGGTCATGATCCGAGCGGGGCGCGCGCGGCTTGTGCGCTTCCTTGCGCGGTTCCTTGCGCCTTCACCGCCTCCTCGCGCACCAGGTCCCAGACCTCGTCGACCTGGTCGACGAAGGCCTTGGTCTTGAAGACGTTGGGATCGTTGCGATCCACCGGATTGTCGACGATGGTCTTGATGCGGCCGGGCCGCGCCGACATCACCGCGATGCGGTCGGCGAGGAACACCGCTTCCTGCACGTCGTGGGTGACGAACACCACGGTCTTGCGGGTGCGCTGCCAGATGTTGCGCAACTCGCTTTGCATCAGATGGCGGGTCTGCGCATCGAGCGCGCCGAACGGCTCGTCCATCAGGAGGATGCCGGGATCGATCGCCAGCGTGCGGGCGATGGCCGCGCGCTGCTTCATGCCGCCGGAAAGCTGCGAGGGATAGCTATCCTCGAAGCCGGAGAGACCGACCATGTCGATGAACGACTGCGCGCGCTTCTCGCGCTCGTCGCGGGCGATACCCTGCCGCTCCAGCCCGTAGAGCACGTTGCCGCGCACGGTCTTCCACGGGAACAGCGCGAAGTGCTGGAACACGATCCCGCGATCCGGGCCGGGCGGGCCGGCGGGCTTGTCGTCGATCAGGATGCGGCCGGTCTCGATCGGCAGGAAACCGCCCATCAGATAGAGCAGCGTGGACTTGCCGCAGCCCGACGGGCCGAGCAGCGCGACGAACTCCTGGCGCTGGATAGACAGCGACACGTCCTCGAGCGCCAGCACGGCGCGGCCGTGCGCCGGGCGATACAGGTGGTTGACCCGGTCGATGACGATATGAGCGCTTGTCATGGTGCAGTCACGGCAGCCCTCTGGAATGGCGAGCCTCGCGGACCATGCCGATGCCGTCAAGCGTCTGCATCTTGTCTGGTCCTGCATCCGATACAGCGTTAGTGTTCGTTCCTCCGCTCAACTCGCCCACGACGACAGGACGTTTTCCGTGCCGAATTCCAAGGACGCTTTTTTCTACGAACTCTCGCTCGCCAACCGGATCGTATCGAACGAAGGCATCATCGATTCCTTCGGCCATGTGAGCATGCGCGATCCGGACGACCCGAACCGCTATTTCCTGTCGCGCTCGCGCGCGCCGGCGCTGATCGAGCCGGGCGATATCATCGAATACACGCTGGACTCCGATCCGGTGCGGCCGCCGAGTGCAACGCAATATTCGGAGCGGGTGATCCACGGCGAGATCTACAAGGCTCGGCCGGACGTGATGGCGGTGTGCCATCACCATTCGCCGGCCTTCATGCCGCTGGTGACCACGGGAATCGACTATGTGCCGGTGTTCCACCTCGGCGCGACCGGTGGCGCGAAACCGCCATTCTGGGACCAGCGCGACGAATTCGGCGACACCAACATGCTGGTGGTGAAACCGGAGGAGGGCGCCTCGCTCGCGCGGGCGCTTGCCGATCACTGGATGGTGCTGATGTGGCGCCACGGCGTCACCGTCGCCGGACGCAATATCCGCGACACCGTGTTCCGCTCGATCTATTCGGCCCGCAATGCGGACTACCAGATGCAGGCGCGGGCAGCCGGCACGATCCAGCCGCTGACGCCGGGCGAGATCGAGTTGTGCGCGAAGATCGCCACCTCGACCACCGGCCTTGAACGGACCTGGGAGCACTGGGTCAGCCGCCTCGCGCACAGCAATCAGTTGCCGCCCTATGGTGGGTCCGGGCAGGCTGCGCCGGCGAAACGGAGCGCGGCCACAAAGTCACCGAAGAAGACGGTCAAGAAGGCAGTCAAGCAGACGGCCAAGAACACCGCCAAGAAAACCGCCAAACGCAAAAAGCGCTGAGAGCAACGAACCATCAAGTCAGGGAGGATGACGATGACAAGATTTAACACCGTGGTCGCGGGCGCGATCGGACTGGCGCTGACGGCGCTGACCGTGGCGCCTGCCGCCGCCGACGATCAGTTGAAGATGGCGATCGGCCAGATCAACAACTGGGAGAACCAGCCGCCGACGCTCGGCCAGGACGCCGGCATCTTCAAGAAGCACAATCTGGTGATGGAGAATGTCGGCACCGCCGGCGCGGGCGAGACCCTGCAGGCGGTGATTTCCGGCAGCGCCGATCTCGGCGGCGGTGTCGGCGTCGCGGGCGCGATGCGCGCGTTCTCCAAGGGAGCCCCGGTGCGCATCCTGCTGCCGGCCTTCACTGGCACCGGCGATCTCTACTGGTATGTGAAATCGGATTCGCCGCTGAAGTCGCTCAAGGACCTCAAGCCGGAGAACACCATCGCCTATTCGACCAACGGCTCGTCGTCGAACAACATCGTCGTCGCCTTCGTCTCCGAACTCGGCGCCAAGGGCAAGCCGACCGCGACCGGCGGTCCGGCCGCGACCCTGACGCAGGTGATGTCCGGCCAGATCGACGTCGGCTGGGCGGCGCCGCCGTTCGGTCTCAAGGAAATGAAGGAAGGCAAGATTCGCATCATCGCCCATGGCAGCGACGTGCCGTCGCTCAAGGGGCAGACGGTGCGCGCCATCATCGTCAACGCGGACTCGCTGAAGACCAAGAAAGACGCGATCATGCGCTTCGTGCAGGCTTATCGCGAGGCGGTGGACTTCATGTACGCCGATCCGAAGGCGATCAGCATGTACGCCACCAAGATGAAGCTCGATGAAGCGCTGATCAAGGAATCGATCCAGAAATTCCATCCGAAGGAATCGATCCAGAGCGACAAGATGGCGGATCTCGAGGGCGCCGTGCGCGATGCGGTGAAGCTGAAATTCCTCGACAAGCCGCTGACCAAGGAACAACTCGCGGAATTCATCCAGATCCCGCCTAGGAAGTAGGCTTGTTGAGCCTCATGGTGAGGAGCTCCGCCGAAGCTCGCAGAGCGAAGGCGGAGCGTCTCGAACCATGAGGCGGGTGCGATGCTGTGGCCGCCTCGTCCGTCGAGACGCCCCGCCTTCGCGCGATGCGCTACGGCGCGGCTCCTCAGGATGACGCGGAGTCGGTGTTCGCCGTTTTGCACACTCTCACCCCGTCATGCCCGGCCTTGTGCCGGGCATCCACGTCTTACCTTGCCTTATGGACGACAGAGGTGGATGGCCGGGACTTCGCCCGGCCATGACGCGGCTGGTGCTTCGCAAACAACAAAAAAGGGCCGCTGCGTGCAGCGGCCCTTTGTCATTGGCGAAAGAGCGATCAGCCCTTCTTCTTGGCGGCCTTCTTGCCGGCCTTCTTCGCAGCCTTGCCCTTGGTGGCGCAGGCGCCGGCCTTGATGCTCTTGGCGCCGTCCTTCTCGGCGAAGCAGGCGTTGTTATACGTGAACTTCATGCCGCCCTTGGTGCCGCATACCGGCGCCGCCGACTTGCCGCTCGCGTCGAGCAGGCCGAGGCCGCACATCGGCGCGGTGATGGCCGCCGGGCCGGCTTTTGCCTTCTTCTTGGCCGCCGCTTCGCTGGCGCCGACGGACGCGAACGCAAAGGTTGCCGCGACAGCGGCCGTAAGAGCCGCGAGCTTGAACGTTCTGGACATGGATATTCCTCCCAACCATGGAACGGCGGGAGTGTACGCGCAGCGATATGACAGCGCCAAGAAAAACATACTGCGCTTTTCGTCTCTATTCGTGTGATGCGTTGACCGCCTCGAGCATCGCCGCGCCGCCGGCGTCGAGCGTGCGCTGCACATCGGGGCGCTTGCCGATCCGGCCCATGGCGTCCTGCCGCTGGACGATGGCCTCGGTCATCAGCGGCGCGATGCCGAGTTCGCGCAGCGTGTCGGCGACCTCGCGCATTTCCGCCGCGCGGCGGATGCCGTGATTGGCCATGCGCTCGACGTTGTAATCAACGATCTTTGGCCAATCGAGCGTCGGATAATTGTTGCGGAGCGACGCGGCGACCTCGTCCACCAGGCCGGCCTTGGCGGCGGCGCGGAAACACTCCTCGGTCAGCGCCTCGATGCCCTTGATGATGACGCCGCGGATCATCTTGATTGCCGCCGCCGCGCCGGTGTCCGGCCCGGCCAGGGTCAGGTTGAGGCCGAGACCTTCCAGAACCGGCATGATCGCCCGGGCGTGCGGACCGGCGAGATGCATCGGCGTCTGGTGACGCTTGGGATGGATCGGCGCCATGATCGCCACGTCGACATAGCGCGCGCTCGCGCCGAGCAGCGCCTCGGTCTCCAGCTTGCGGCCGGGCGACACCGAATTGATGTCGAGGTAGCAGGGCGCGCCGGCGAGGTGATCCTTCACCGATTGCGCGGCCTCGACGCTCGACGCCGCCGTCACCGCGGCAATGACGATATCCGCGTCTCGCACCGCATCCGCCGCCGAGGTGGCAATACGGATGCCGGCTTTGTCCGCCGCCTGTTTCAGCGCCGCGCCATCGGCGTCCGGAAACAGGATATCCCAGGCGGCGATGCGCGCGACGCCGCTCTCGCGCAGGCCAATGGCGATGGCCTGTCCGGCCTCACCGAAGCCGATGAAGGCGATGCGGGGCGTGTTGCTGTTGGTCATGGCAGGTCTTTCGGCGGTTACAGCATGTCGAGCGGCGTTGCGCGGCGCGGCGGCGGGAAGGCGCGGTCGAGCGCCGCAAGATCGTCATCCGTCAATGTCAGATCGAGCGCGGCGAGATTGTCGTCGATATGCGCGACGCGCGACGATTTCGGGATGACGATCACGTCGTCCTGCCGCATCAGCCACGCCAGCGCCACCTGCGCCGGCGAGACGCCATGCGCGGCAGCGATTTTAGCGAGCGCCGGATGGCCGAGCAGGCGGCCCTGTTCGATCGGCGAATAGGCCATCAGCGGAATGTGGCGCGCCCGGCACCACGGTTGCAGATCGAATTCGATACCGCGGCGGGTGAGGTTGTAGAGCACCTGATTGGTCTGCACCGCATCGCCCTGCGGCACGTCGATCAGTTCTTGCATGTCGCTCAGGTCGAGGTTGCTGACGCCCCACGCGCCGATCTTGCCGGCCGCACGCAGCGCCTCGAACCCCTCGATGGTTTCCGCCAAAGGCACGCTGCCGCGCCAGTGCAGCAGATAAAGGTCGATGCGGTCGATCCGCAGGCGGCGAAGGCTGCGCTCGCAGGCGGCGACGGTGCCGCGCCGCGAGGCATTGCTGGGCAGGACCTTGGAGACGATAAACAGCCCGTCGCGTTTCCCGGCAATGGCGTCGCCGACGATCTCCTCCGCGACGCCGTCGCCGTACATCTCCGCGGTGTCGATCAGCGTGATGCCGCACGCCAAGCCGTGCTGCAGCGCCGCGGTCTCGGCCTTGCGCTCGCCGCGCGCCTCGCCCATGCGCCAGGTGCCGAGGCCGAAACGGGGCATCGGCAGGCCGGCGGGCAAAGTGAGCTGCGGGATCGTCGCCATCAATGACCTTTGCTGTCGACCGGCGGCGTGCCGTGGGTGTGGAACGACTCGATGGTCTTGAGGCCCCAGGCCTGTCCCTTCTTGCGCTCTTCCTCGGTCCAGCGGATCGGCTTCCAGTCGGGCGCGAGGATCAGCCGCGCGCCGGCGTTCGCCACCTCGACGCGGTTGCCGCCCGGCTCATAGACGTAAAGGAAGAAGGTCTGCTGCACCGCGTGCTTGTGCGGGCCGGTCTCGATGTAGACGCCGTTCTCGAGGAAGATGTCGGCGGCGCGCAAAATCTCTTCGCGGCTGTCGAGCGCATAGGTGACGTGGTGGAAGCGGCCCTTGGTGCCGGTGTGGTCGCGCGTATAGGCGAAGTCGTAGCTCTTGTTGGTGGCGGTCATCCACATGCCGGCCTCGGTGCCGTCGTTGAGCACGATCTGCTCGGTGAGACGGAAGCCGAGATATTTTTCAAAGAACTCGCGGTTCGCCTTGATGTCGGCGGCGAGCCCGTTGAAGTGGTCGAGCCGGCGGACATTGACGCCGCGCGCGGGGAATTTCTGCGCTTGATTCTTCAAGGCGGGCTTCTTGTCCGGCGGCGCCTGATACCATTCGGTGTCGTAATAGAGTTCGATGCGATGGCCGTCCGGGTCGTGGCAGACGAAGGTCTTGCCGTGGCCGAGATCGCCGTCGGTCCAGCCGATGTCGAAGCCGGAGCCTTTCAGCGCGGCGGCGCGGCGCTCCAGCGCCTGCGGGGAGCGGGTGCGGAACGCGACATGGCCCATGCCGGAGGTCTTCGAGGCGGTGAGCTTGAGCGAGTAACGCTCATAATCGTCCCAGCCGCGCAGATAGACGCTGTCGCCCTTCTCGCCGCTCTGGGTCATGCCCATCACGTCGATGAAGAAGCGAAGGCTCTCGTCGAATTTCGGCGTGAACATCTCGATATGGGCGAGATGCGCGATGTCCAGGATCGGTTCGGGCGGGAAATCGGACATGACGTGCGTCTTTGCTGTTGGCGGCCAGCGGTGCAACTAGTCGCGAGTGAAGACCAGAATGAGGTTATTCGCAGGCATGGTGTGAACCTTGTCCGGCGTCAGATGGTGACGGCGCGCCAGCGCGTTCACGTCGTCGATGTCACGCACGCCCCAGGCGGGGTCCCGGGCGCGCAGGCTCTCGTCGAACGCGGCATTGCTCGGCGCGGTGTGTTCGCCGTGCATCTTGAACGGTCCGTAGAGATAGAGTTTGCCGCCTGACCGCAGATGTCGTTCCGCGCCGGCGAACAGGCCCTGCGCGACGCTCCACGGCGCAATGTGGATCACATTGGCGCAGAAGATCGCCGCGAGCGGCGGCGGCGGAGTTTTATTGCCCCATGTCCAGTCCGGCTGCGACACGTCGATGTCGGCGGCCGGCCGCAGATTGGCGAGACCGGTGTGCGCGCGCCACGCGTCGACGCTGCGGCGGTGATCGGCGTTGGGATCGCTCGGCCACCACGTGAGGTGCGGCGCCTGCTGCGCGAAGGCGACCGCGTGCTGGCCGGTGCCGCTGCCAATTTCCAGCACGTCTCCCTGCATCGCCGCGAGATCGGCGGCAAGCGCGTCACCGATCGCCGCGCGGTTGCGATGGAACGCGGCCGCGTCGAGCCGTCCGTCCACAGCCGCGGGATCGGCGGCGCGGCCGAAGGCAACGGTGAATGCCGGTGCGCGCGTCACACGTCCTCCGGTTTGTCGACATAGACCAGCCCGGCTTTCGCGAGCGGCTCGCGCATATTGTACATGTCGAGGCCGAGCACGCCGGACGCGAGCTTCTGCCGCTTGCCGTCCTCGTCGGCGAAGCGCTTTTCCGCCTTGGCCATCACGTCAGCGACGCTGTTGCGCGCGACGACGACGACACCATCCTCGTCGGCGACCACGGCGTCACCCGGCGTGACGTTCACGCCGGCGCAGACCACCGGCACGTTGACCGCGCCGAGCGTGGCCTTGACCGTGCCCTTGGCCGAGATCGCGCGCGACCAGACCGGGAAGCCCATCTCCTTGAGCGTGAGCACGTCGCGGCAGCCGGCGTCGATGACGAGGCCGGCGACCCCGCGGGCTTTCAGCGATGTGCCAAGGAGATCGCCGAACATGCCGTCTGTGTTGTCGGTGGTGCAGCCGACCACCAGCACGTCGCCGGGTTTGCACTGTTCCACGGCCACATGGATCATCCAGTTGTCGCCCGGCTGCGCCAGCACGGTGACGGCGGGGCCGGCGATCGACGCGCCGGACCAGATCGGCCGGATATAGGGTTTCATCAGGCCGATGCGGCCATAGGCTTCATGCACGGTCGAGACGCCGCGTTTGGCGAACACCTCGCAGGCTTTCGCATCGGCGCGCGGAATGTTGCGGACCACGACGGTTTTCATGTCAGTTCTCCGAAATTGAAACGCGCAGGTGAGGGATCAACCCAATTCCATCGCCACGCGCGGGAACAGCGTCTGATAGGCCTCGCCGTAGGTCATCGGGATGCCGGTGTTGCGCGAGCCCTGGATGCCGCGGTTGAGCGCCACGCGCTCGTAATAGTGCCAGAGGTGCTTCTGCGCGGCGAGAATCTGGAACGCCTTGTATTTGGTCTCCCAGACGTCGTCGATTTTCAGAATGAGATCGGGCTTGAAGTTGCACTGCTCCGGCTGGTGCGGCTCGAACAGATAAACCGGCGGGGCGGAGTATTTGTACTGCGCGCCGGGCTTGTGGCCCATGGCCTGCGCGACGACGCGGGTCTCCTGCGCGAAATGCGCGGCGTTCGGATGGTCGAAATTGTAGGGGTCTTCCAGCGCGTGCGTCAGCACGAACGAGGGGTTTTCCTCGCGGTAGATATCGACCATGCGGTCGAAGTGCTCTTCATTGAGCTTGAGCGGATAGTCGCCGCAGTCGAAGAATTCGATCTCGGCGCCGAGCAGGTCGGCGGCGCGCTGCGCCTCGTCCTTGCGGCCGGCCTTCACGCTTTCCAGCGTCGCGCCTTTCTCCTTCCAGGCGAACTGGCTCTCGCCGCGCTCGCCGAACGACAGGCAGACGATCTTCATGCGGTAGCCCGCCTTGGCGTGCAGCGCGATGGCGCCGCCGGCGCGCCAGACGAAATCTCCGGGATGCGCGGTGACGACCAGTCCGGTCTTGGTGGCAGCCATCGGGATAATCCTTCTTCTTTATGCTTGTACGGTGTCGTCAGAAGCCGCCGCTGTGCGCGGCGGCGATCGCCTGTTTGAGCAGGCGCAGGAAACTTGTCAGATGCGCGCGCATCGCCGCTTCCGCACCGGCGCGATCGCCGGCGCAGATCGCCTCGACGATGCGGCGATGCTCGGCGAGCGAGAGGGCGGGGCGGCCGGGCAGCAGGATGACGCGATATTGCAGCCGCACGATCTGCGATTTCAGCGAGGCGACGATGCGGCTCGCGGTGGCGTTGGCGGCGATGCGCTGGATCTCGCGATGCAGCGCCACGTTGGCGTCGGAGAAGCCGGCGTAGTCCTCGGCGTCGACGCATCCGCGCATGCGGGTGAGGATCGCGCGCAGCGCCTTGCGGTCGCCATCGGCGGCGCGGCGCGCGGCCTGGCCGGCGATCATGGTCTCGATGGCGAGCCGCGTCTCGGCGATCTCCAGCGCCTCGTCGTCGGACACGGCGCGCACGCGTGCGCCGCGATTGCGCTCGCGCACCACCAGCCCTTCCTGATCGAGCATCGCCAGCGCCAGGCGGATATTGGCGCGGTTGACGCCGTAGGTGGCGGCGAGGTCGGTCTCGATCAGCCGCTCGTTCGGCAGCAGGCGTCCGCGCGCGATCGCCTCGCGCAATTGCGCGGTGAGATCGTCTCGGGTGGAGGAGCGTGCGGCGGGCATGCAGAACTCGGACGCGGAACGCGACGGGAAAACTGTCACCCGGATTGTTGACAATCCTGTCAGCAGGGTCAAGCTTCCGGCCCGTCGCTGTGCATATCCGGGTTGTGACCATGTCCGCTGCCGCTCCGCTTCGCATCGCCATCGGCGATTATCCGCATACCAGAGGGTTGAAGGAGGGGCGGATCGCCGAACCGGCCCTCGCGCTGGAGTTCGTCGAGGTCAAACCGATGAACAAGGCGTTCAAGCCGATGGTGCGGCAGCTCGCCTACGACGCGAGCGAGATGGCGCTGGTGACGTATCTGCAGGCGCGCGCCTACGGCAAGGATATCGCGCTGCTGCCGGCGGCGATGCTCGGCCGCTTCCAGCACCACTGCATGCTGTTCAACGCCGAACGCGGCACGCTGCGGCCCGGCGATCTCGCCGGCAAGCGGATCGGCGTGCGCTCCTACAGCCAGACCACTGCGGTCTGGCTGCGCGGCATTCTGCAGAACGACTACGATATCGACATGAACAGCGTGCGCTGGATCACCTATGAGGACGGCCATGTGGCCGAGGCGATCGATCCGCCGTTCGCCGAGCGCGCGCCCGCCGGATCCGACATGACCAAGATGCTGATCGATTGGGAGATCGACGCGGCGATCTACGGCGCGGCGATGCCGGACGATGCGCGGCTGCAAAGCGTGGTGCCCGATCCGCACGCGGCGGCGCAGGCGTGGTATCGCAAGCACGGCGTCGTGCCGGTCAACCACATGGTGGTGGTGAAGGGCGAACTGGCGCGGCAACAGCCGGAGACGGTGGCGAAACTTTATCGCCTGCTGGAAGCCGGCAAGGCCGCTGCCGGTCCGCAGCTGGAAGGCGGCGTCGATACCGTGCCGTTCGGCAAGGACGCCAACCGGGCCTGCCTCGAGATGCTGATCGGTTACGCCGTGCAGCAGCAGCTCATTCCGCGCCGGCTGACGGTCAACGAATTGTTCGACATCCCGAACGGCTGAGGGCATTCACCGCGCGAGAAAAAAGGGATGCGCGGGCGCATCCCTTTTTCGTTCGTATAGATCCGGTGGACTAACGCCAGCGGCAGTGCCGGCGGCCCCAGTCGTCACGGAAGCACACGCGCTCGCGATGATAGACCCGACGTTCGCGATAGCCACGGCGATGCCGCGTCTCCGCGTTCGCGCCAACCGCAGCGCCGGTGACGCCACCGATCACGGCACCTGCAGCCGCACCGTTACCGCCGCCGACCGCGCCGCCGATCACCGCGCCGGTGCCGGCGCCGACAATCGCACCGCCGACCGTGGCTCCTTGCGCCGATGCGCTGGTCGGTGCGATCGAAGGAATCGCCAATGCAGCCGCAACGACTGCCGCCATCAACATGGATTTCACTGCATCCTCCCAGGGTTGCAACTGTATAGTCGTAAGAACGTCCGGCCCCTGCGGTCGGTTCCCTCTTGCTGGATGCCGGTTTCATGACGACCAAGACCTCTGCCCGCGACCGTCTCACGCAAGCGCTTGCCCGCATCGACGATCCGGCCGGGCAGGGCCGCTACACTTGCCTCACCGTTTATCGCGACATCGCCTCACGCGAGGCCGAGGCCGCCGATGCACGCGCGGCCGCCGGGCAATCGCGCGGTCCGCTCGATGGCGCCATCGTCAGCATCAAGGATCTGTTCGACGTCGCCGGCGAGGTGACGCGCGCCGGCTCGCGCATCCTCGCCGAAGAAGGCACGCCGGCCGCGCGCGATGCGGTGGTGGTCGAGCGGCTGCGCGCCGCCGGCGCGGTGATCGTCGCCAAGACCAATATGACGGAGTTCGCGTTCTCCGGCGTCGGAGAAAATCCGCACTACGGCACGCCCGGCATTCCGGCGGACCGCAACCGCGTGCCGGGCGGCTCGTCGTCCGGTGCTGCGGTCGCGGTGGCGGACGGCATGAGCGAGATGTCCATCGGCAGCGACACCGGCGGCTCGACGCGCATTCCGGCGGCGCTCACCGGCACGGTGGGATTCAAGCCGAGCAAGCCGCGCGTGCCGACCGACGGCGTGTTTCCGCTGTCGACGACCCTCGATTCCATCGGCCCGCTGGCGATGACGGTGCAGCGCTGCGCCGACGCCGATGCGGTGATGGCCGGTGAGGAGGCCGCGCCGCTGCCGGAGGTCTCGCTCGGCGGCGTCACCATCGGCATCGCGCAGGGATTGCCGCTGAAGGCGATGGACGGCGCGGTCGCGCTGGCGTTCGAGGAGGCGTGCAAGCGCCTTTCGGCGGCGGGCGCGGTGCTCAAGGACGAGACGCTGAAACCGCTCGACGCCATGGCCGACGTCAACGGCCGCGGCGGCATCGTGCCGTTCGAGGCGTATCAGTTGCACCGCGATCGCCTTAAGCGGCGCCTGGCGGATATCGATCCGAAGATCGGCAAGCGGATCGAGCGCGGCGGCGTCATCTCCGAGAATGACTATGCATGGATGCTGGCGCAGCGGCAGGAGCTGATCCGGATGATGGCGGCGCGGCTCGACGGCTTCGACCTGATCGCGATGCCGACGGTGCCGATCGTCGCGCCGACCATGGAGGAGGTGGCGAGCGACGAGGGCTTCGCGCGCAAGAACGCGCTGCTGCTGCGCAATCCCTCGATCGTCAACTTCTTCGGGATGTGCGCGATCTCGCTGCCGATGCCGGGCTCGGCGCTGCCGACCGGACTGATGCTGGTGGCGCGGCACGGACAGGATCGCCGGCTGCTGGCGCTCGCCGCCGCGGCGGAGCGGGTGTTGGGGTGAGAAAGGCCGTATCGTTTGTAGCGGTTGAATGGCAACTCGCTGTCCGTCATGGCCGGGCGAAGTCCTGGCCATCCACGTCTTTCATGCGGCAAAGCAAGACGTGGATGCCCGCAACATAGGCGTTCGAAAGAACGCCGTTCTTCGAACGGCTCCGTGCGGGCATGACGAGAAGAGAGAGCTTCGTGTGTGACCTCTCCCGCGCGGATTAGGATTTCACCCCTGCGGCAGCGCGGTGCGTCGCATCAGATCGAGCAGATGCAGCCGTTCGGTTTCACCGAGCACGCCGGAGAGCCGCTCCTCGTGCGAGGCGGCGAGCGCCTTGGCGCGCTTGAGCAGCCGCTGACCTTCCTTGGTGAGATGCAGCGCATGACTGCGCCGGTCGGTGTTCGACGGTTGGCGTTCGATCAGTTCGCGCTGCTCCAGCCGGTCGAGCAGATGCACCATGCGCGCGCGCTCGATGCCGAGCGATTCCGCGAGATCCGCCTGCGACAGGCCCGCATTGGCGCCGATCACCACCAGCACCGAATATTGCGCCGGGCGGATATCCACTTCGGCGAGCGAGCGGATGAAATCCTGGAAGATCCAGATCTGCAGGCGCCGGATCGAATAGCCGAGATGGTCGTTGAGCGCGGCAAGATCAATCGGCCGGCGGCGGGTCGCGCGTGCGTCCGAGCCGGTCGCGGCAGGTCCGTTCGCGTGTTGTCCGTTCGCGCGTTGTCCGCTCGCGTCCTGTTTGCGGCTTGCCATTCGTCTCGCGCGCTCGTCCGCCCTGTCCTGTCGCATCGGCCTTTGCTGCCCCTTGGGTGCTCCCTGGGTCGCAGCATCCTAACCGATATTGTTGTTGACGACGACTGTTGTCATCATCAACAATAGCGCAGAACCAAGGCGGCCGGAGTCCGGCTGCCCGCGACCGCTATTGCAACCCGTCCTTAGGGGAAAAACAATAGCGACGATCGTCATCAAACGTCCGGCTCGACAAGCGGCCGGCAACCCTCGGGGGAGGAGCTTCCATGTCCAAAACCACACCACGTTCCGCCGTGTCCCGCCGCCAGTTGCTGGCGGGCGCCGCCGCGGCCGGCTCGTTCCTCGCCGCGCCGGCGATCGTGCGCGCCCAGGGCGGTCCGCTCAAGATCGGCGTGATCCTGCCGCTGTCCGGCGTGCAGGCCGGCATCGGCCAGTCGTGCAAGCGCGGCGTCGACATCGCGCCGGCGCTCCTGAAGCAGCTCGGCTACACCCAGCCGATCGAGCTCACCACCGTGGACTTCGAGACCAACCCGGACGTGGCGCGCGCGCGGGCGGAAAAGCTGATCGCCGACGGCGTGCATATGCTGGCCGGTCCGTTCGATTCCGGCGCCGCCGCCGCGATCGCCCAGGTGGCGGAGCAGAAGGGCGTGCCCTTCATGATCAACATCGCCGCCGCCCCGCAGATCACCGAGCAGGGCTACAAGTTCACGTTCCGCAACTTCCAGACCGCGCCGCAGATTATCTCGCGCGGCCTCGCGCTGTTCCCGCAGGTGTTCGCCGCCACCGGCAAGACGCCGAAGAGCGCGGTGCTGATGCACATCAACGACACGTTCGGCCAGGCCAACAAGCGGGCGATCGACGCGATCTTCCCGAAGGCGAACATGCCGTTCAAGATCGTCGAGTCGATCGCTTACGATCCGGCGGCGAAGGACCTGTCGGTCGAGGTGGCGAAGGCCAAGGCGACCGGCGCCGACCTGCTGATGACCGTGACGCGCCTCAACGACGCGATCCTGCTGGTGCGCGAAATGGTCAAGCAGCGCTGGGAGCCGATGGGCATCATGAGCCCCGGCGCGCCGGGCCTCTACGAGCAGCAGTTCCTCGACACCATGGGTAAGTACGGCGACGAGATCATCACCACGATTCCGTGGGCGAACCCGAAGGCCGACATGACCAAGATGGTCGAGACCGAATTCAAGAAGGTCTATCCGAAGGACAAGCTGCCGGGCCACATCTTCAACATCGGCTTCACCTTCGAGGCGCTGCTGGTCTGTGCCGATGCGCACAAGCGCGCCGGCTCGACCAATGGTCAGGCGCTGGCCGACGCCATGCGCAAGACCAAGATCGAGAAGCGCGTGATGGTCGGCGGCCCGATCGAATTCGACGAGAAGGGCCAGTGCAACACCATCGCCTCGGTCGTCCTGCAGAACAAGAAGGGCGTGCCGACGGTCGTGCTGCCGAAGGAAGCCTCCGCCGGCAACGTCGTGTTCCCGATGCCGGGTTGGGGCAAGCGCGGCTGATCCGCTCGCCTTTAAAGCAGACTGACTTAAATTGAATCAGCTTTCTCCACCGTTCGTCCCCGCAAAAGCGGGGACCCAGTCCTGAGCCAAAGAACTGGATTCCCGCTTTCGCGGGAATGATCGGCGAGAGAGTGCGCTTCAATCTGAAAGAACGATGATCTAACCCAGGACACGATGCCGCCGATCGACCTCATCCTGAACGTTGCCGTCGGCGGCATCCTCACCGGGCTCGTCTACGGGCTGATGGCGCTCGGCCTGTCGGTGATCTTCGGCGTCGTCCGTGTCGTCAACTTCGCCCACGGCGAGATGATGACGGTTGCGATGTTTCTCGCCTTCAGCGCTTTCACAGCGCTCGGCATCGATCCGCTGCTGTCGCTCGTTCCGATCGCGGCGCTGCTGTTCGCGTTCGGCTATGCGATGCAGGCCGGCCTGATCAACGACTTCGTCAACAAGCCGGAGTACACCCAGTTCATCCTGCTGGTGGCGGTGGCGATCATCCTCGTCAACGTGCTGCTGATGATCTTCGGGCCGGATGCGCGCGGCGTGCAGACCGACTATTCGTTCGATTCCTTCGAGGTCGGCACGCTGATCGTCGACGCCACCAAGGCCTATGCAGCACTCGCGGCGGTGCTGGTGGCGATCGTTCTGTTCGCCTTCTTCCGCTTCACCCTGATCGGGCAGGCGATCCGCGCCTGCGCCGACAACTACACCGGCGCGCTGGTGGTCGGCCTCGACGTCAAGCGGCTCTATGCGCTGACCTTCGGCATCGGCGCGGCTTGCGTCGGCGCCGCCGGCTCGGTGCTTGTGCTGATCACCGATGTGACGCCGGCGCTGGGACCGTCCTATACGCTGCAGGCCTTCATCATCGTGATCATCGGCGGGCTCGGCTCGATGCCTGGCGCGCTGCTCGGCGGCGTGCTGATCGGTCTGACCGAGGCGCTGGCCGGTCTGTTCTTTACGCCGTCGGCGAAGAGCATGTTCGCCGTCGCCGCGCTGGTGCTGGTCCTGCTGCTGCGGCCGCAGGGCATCATGGGGAAACGGCAGCGATGACGGGTCTGTTCGCCGATCTGTCGAAACGCGGCGCCGTGTTGCTGGTGCTGCTGCTGGCGTTGATGCTCGCCGCGCCGTTCCTCGCCAACGATTATCTGCTCACGGTTCTGATCCTGATCCTCTATTTCGCGTTCACCGGCCAGGCCTGGAACGTGATGATGGGTTTCGCCGGGCAGTTGTCGCTCGGCCATGCGCTATACGTCGGGCTGGCCGCGTATGTGTCGGCGGCGCTGTTCGTCCATTTCGGGGTCGGCCCTTGGATCGGCATGCTGGCGGCGATCCCGGTCGGGGTGACCGCCGGCGCGATCATCGGCTTCCTCGCGTTTCGGTTCCGTGTCGGCGGCGTCTATTTCGCGATTCTGACCATCGCCTTCGCCGAGTTCACCCGCGTCGGCTTCGATCATTTCAGCTATGTCGGCGGCTCCGGCGGCTTCTTCCTGCCGGTGTCGCAATACACCAGCAACGATCTCATCAATCTGCGCGGCAATCCGACCATGTTCTATTACGTCATCCTGACGATGACGCTCGGTGCGTGGCTGTTGTGCCGATGGCTGCTGCGTAGCCGGATCGGCTATTTCTGGCAGGCGATCCGCGAGGACGAGGACGCGGCGCGCGCGCTCGGCATCGACACGTTCCGCTGCAAGATGATCGCGGTGATGATCTCCGCGGGGCTGACCGCGCCGGCCGGCGTGTTCACCGCGTTCTATTACAACAACCTGTTCCCCGAGCAGGTGTTCAATATGGGCCGCTCGATCGAGATCATCCTCGGCCCGATCATCGGCGGCGTCGGCACGCTGTTCGGGCCGATCCTCGGCGCGTTCCTGCTGACCGGGCTGTCGGAAACGATGCACGAACTGCTGTCGTGGCTCGGCCTCGACGTGCCGGGCGCGAAGGCGGTGTTCTACGGCATCTGCCTGCTGTTCGTCGTCGTCGCGCTGCCGGACGGCGTGTGGCCGTGGCTGGCGCGCAAGCTCAAGGTCACGGAGCGCAGGCCATGACCGGGGGCACGGCCGCGAAACCGCTGCTGCAAGTTGACAGCATCAGCCGCCGCTTCACTGGTCTGCTGGCGGTGGATCGCGTGTCGTTCGCGGTGCCGCAGGGTGAAATCTTCGCCGTGATCGGCCCGAACGGCGCCGGCAAGACCACGCTGTTCAATCTGATTGCCGGCGTGTTCAAGCCGGACAGCGGCAGCATCATCTTCGATGGCGAAGCGATCGGCGGCCTGCCGCCCGATCAGGTGTGCCGCCGCGGCATCGGCCGCACGTTCCAGATCGTCAAGCCGTTCCCCGGCCTCACGGTCGAGGACAATGTGGTGATCGGCGCGCTGCTGCGGCGGCCCGACGTCGATGTCGCGCGCGATCACGCGCATGCGGTGCTGCGCCGCCTGGATCTCTTCGACAAGCGGGCGCAGAAGGCCGGCGCGCTGACGCTGCCGGACCGCAAGCGGCTCGAAGTGGCGCGCGCGCTCGCGACCGATCCGAAACTTCTGCTGCTCGACGAGGTGATGGCCGGCTTGCGGCCGACCGAGACCGACCGCATGGTGGCCATCCTGCGCGACCTCAACCGCGAGACCGGGCTGACGATCCTCCTGATCGAGCACGTCATGCGCGCAGTGATGGCGCTCGCCTCGCACATTCTCGTGCTGCATCATGGCGCGACCATCGCCGAAGGCTCGCCGCAGCAGGTGGTGCGCGATCCGGCGGTGATCCAGTCCTATCTCGGCGCGGAGGCGGTGCACTGATGCTCTCCGTCAGCGATCTCGATGTATTCCATGGCGATGCGCAGGCGCTCGACAGCGTCGCACTGGAAATCGCGCGCGGCGAGATCGTCGCCATCGTCGGCGCCAACGGCGCCGGCAAGACCTCGCTGATCCGCACCATCGCCGGCATGCACAAGCCCTCGCGCGGCCGCATCGTGTTCAACGGCACGGATATCGGCGGGCGGCCGAGCCATCAGGTCTGCAATCTCGGTATCGGTCAGGTGGCGGAAGGCCGGCAGGTGTTTCCGACATTGAGCGTCATGGAAAACCTCGCCATGGGCGCGATGCTGCCGCGCGCGCGGACGGCGAAGGCGCGCAACCTCGACCGCGTGTTCGCGATGTTTCCGCGGCTCGCCGAGCGGCGCGGTCAGGCGTCGGGTACGCTGTCCGGCGGCGAACAGCAGATGTTGGCGATCGGCCGCTGCCTGATGGGCGAGCCGGAACTGGTGATGTTCGACGAGCCGTCGCTCGGCCTCGCGCCGGCGGTAGTGCAGGCCGTTTTGCAGACGGTAGCCGATCTTAACCGCGACGGGCTGACATGTCTGCTGGTCGAGCAGAACGTCGCGGTGTCGCTCAAGCTCGCGCAGCGCGCTTATGTGCTGGAGAACGGCCGCATCACGCTGACGGGGCGCGGCGACCAACTGCTCGCGGACGACCGCGTGCGTCAGGCCTATCTCGGCTTGTGACGAGCTTCAGCGCGCGCGTCGGCGGTTGAGGAAATCGAGCGCCGTCACCCGCAGGCTCAAGGGAGAATGCGGAAAGCTGGCGCGCAGCAGTTTCAGCGCTTCCGCGTCGGACGCCGGATGGAACGCCATGATCCGCTCGGCCATGGTCGAGGCGAGATCGGCGGATTGCTGCGGACGGACATAGCCGGCGAGCGGAGGCGACTCGTGATACGGCAGGAGATCGGTGTGAGTCGCGAGCGTCATGGTGGTGTCCTTCATGCGGCATCCCCAATGTCGGCCTGCGCCGGTTACCGGTTCGTTAACGGCGCGTCCGGGCTCCGGTTCCTCTTCCCGCTGCACAACAAAAAGCCCGCCGGTGAGGGCGGGCTTTTCGTCGATATCCGAAACGCCGATTATTTGAGCGGCTGGCCGATGGTGACGGTCAGCTTGCCGACGCCCTCGCATTCGCATTCGATCTTGTCGCCCACCACCGTGGCGGCGACGCCGGCCGGCGTGCCGGTCATGATGATGTCGCCGGCTTCGAGCGCAACCATCTCCGAGAGCTTCGAGATTGTCTCGGGGATGTTCCAGATCAACTGGTTGAGGTCGCCGTCCTGACGGAGCTGGCCGTTCACCTTGAGGGTGATCTTGCCCTTGGTCGGGTGGCCGATCTTGCTCGCCGGCATGATCGGGCCGCACGGGGCCGAACCGTCGAACGCCTTGCCGACTTCCCACGGACGCTTGATGTCGCGCGAGGCGATCTGCAGGTCGCGGCGGGTGAGGTCGATGCCGACGGCGTAGCCGTAGATCGTGTCGTTGGCCTTGGCGACCGGGATGTTCCGCCCGCCCGACTTCAGCGCGACAACGAGTTCGACCTCGTGGTGCATGTCCTTGGTCAGCGACGGATATGGCACGGTCTGGCCGTCATGGACGATGGCGTCCGCGGGCTTGGCGAAGAAGAACGGCGGCGCGCGCTCGTCCTGACCCATTTCGCGAATGTGTTCGATGTAATTGCGGCCGACGCACCAGATGCGGCGGACCGGGAAAACCTCGCTCGAGCCCGCGACCTCGATATAGGCCTGCGGCGCCGGCGGAATGACGTATTTCTTGTCGTTGTTGCTCATGACTATCCGTTCGCTGAAAAAGCGGGACCGGGTTTCCGGTAACGCATTTTGCCGCAGGCGTACAGGGGTGGAGCACTGATGGCCGAGGGCCGAATGCGCCGCCGCTGACCGGTCCCGCTTGTCAGGACACAGGCGCGGCGGTTTGCTCCTCGTCCCGCAATTGCAGCCGGTAGAACGCCGCATAGCGGCCGTCCTGGCGGAGCAGGTCGTCGTGGCGGCCGGATTCGGTGACGATCCCGCCCTCGATGACGAGAATCCGGTCGGCGTGGGAGACGGTGTGCAGGCGGTGGGCGATCACCAGCGTGGTCCGGCCCGCGCAGAGATGGTCGATCGCCTCGCGCACCAGCCGCTCGGATTCGGAATCGAGCGCCGCGGTCGCCTCGTCGAGCAGGATGATCGGCGCGTTCTTGATCAGCGCGCGGGCGATGGCGATGCGCTGGCGCTGGCCGCCGGACAGCTGCAGGCCGTGCTCGCCGACCGGCGTGTCGTAGCCCTGCGGGAACGCGGTGATGAAGTCGTGCGCGTAAGCGGCCTTGGCGGCGGCGACGATGTCGGCTTCGGTCGCGTCCGGCTTGCCGAAGGCGATGTTCTCGCGCACCGAGCCGCGGAACAGGAAAATCTCCTGTCCGACATAGGCGATCTGCCGGCGCAAGGAAGCGCGCGACACGCCGCCGATCACCTGCTCGCCGATGCGGATGGTTCCACTTTCCGGCTCGTAGAACCGCAGCAGCAGATTGAACACGGTGGACTTGCCGCCGCCGGACGGACCGACCAGCGCGGTCATCTTGCCCGGTTCGGCATTGAACGTGAGACCGCGCAGCACGGGCTCGTCGGCGCGATAGCGGAACGACACGTTCTCGAACGCGATGCCGTGCTGCTTCGTCGCGAGCGCCGGCTTTTCGTCGTCGTTGGGTTCGCCGGCCGGCGTGTCGACCACCTCCAGCAGGATGCGCGCGCCGGTGAGCGCGGCGTTCAATTCGATGTTGAGCCGCGCGAGGCGCTTCGCCGGTTCGTAGGCGAGCAGGAACGCGGTGAAGAACGAGAAGAACTCGCCCGGCGTCGCGCCGGTCTCGATCACGCGATAGCCGCCATAGATCAGCGCCCCGGCGATGGCGAAGCCGCCGAGCGTCTCCATCAGCGGGCTGGCGCGGTTCGCCACCCGCGCCATCTTGTTGGATTCGTATTCGACCGCGGCGACATTGGCGTCGAACCGCTCCTGCATCGCCGGTTCGAGATTGAACGCCTTGATGATGCGGATGCCTTGCAGCGTTTCCTGCATTGTCTCCATGGTCGCGGCGCTGCCGTGGAACTGGCTGCGGGCGATGCTGCGCACGCGCTTCACCAGTTTGCGGATGACGATCATCGCCGGCGGCGCGACAACGAGGCTCAAGAGCGACAGCGTCGGGTCCTGCACCACCATCACGGTGACGAGGCCGACCAGCGACAGCGCATCGCGGCCGACGGCGGTGATGAGAAGGTTCATCACCTGCGTCACTGCGGTCGCGCCGCTGGTGAGCCGCGCGGTGAACTCGGTGGTGTGGCGGCCGGCGAAGAAGCCGAGATTTTCCTGCAGCAGCTTGCGGAACAGCCGCTGCTGGTTATGGGCGACAATGCGGTTGCCGACGCGCGACAGCGTCACCGCCTGACCGTAGGTGGTGATGCCCTTCACCGTGAATAAAACGATGGTGGCGATGCCGAGCCACAGCACCGCCGGGAAGTTGCGGTTGATGTAAGCCTGATTGATGACGTCGCCGATCAGATAAGCACTGAGCGCCGTACAGCCGGCGGCGATGCCCATCATGATGAGCGCCAGCACGTACATCTTCCAGTGGACGCGGAGCTGCTCCAGCAGCAGCCGGCGGATCAGCGGGCCGGAGCGGTAGTCCGCGTCGGTGCCGGCCAGCGGCGCGACGGGCGGAATGGGGTCGGCCATTGAGGTCTCGCGTCCGGAACCGGGGCGGAAAGGGTTAATCCGGCGCGGCCGGGTCGGGGCTACATGCCCCTCCGGGTGGGATTTTTCAAGCGGTTAGGCCGGGTTTGCCCAGCCTGCCGTCATTACCGGGCCGGCGCGCAGCGGCGAGACACGGTAATCCATCTTCCTTGAAAGGTGGATGCCCGGGTCAAGCCCGGGCATGACGTGGAGAGAGCGGTGTCTCGTCTCAGGCGGCCGCGGTCTCTTGCTGGCGCGGGTCTTCCGGATCGGCAGCCAGGCGGATTTCCCACGCGAGCGCATGCGAGACGATGGTGTCGAGGTTTTCGTACTGGGGTTCCCAGTCGAGCGTCGCGCGGATGCGGGTGGTGTCTGCGACGAGGCTCGCCGCATCGCCGGCGCGGCGGCCGACATAATCCACATCGACGGCGAGCCCGCTGACGCGGCGGATCGCCTCGATCACCTCCAGCACCGACGAGCCGCGGCCATAGCCGCAGTTGAACGTATCGCTGGCGCCGCCGGCGCGCAGATGCCGCAGCGCCGCCCAGTGGGCGCGGGCCAGATCCGTGACGTGGATGTAGTCGCGGATGCAGGTGCCGTCCGGCGTCGGATAGTCGGTGCCGAACACTTTGAGTTCGGGGCGAAGCCCGATCGCCGCCTGCGCCGCGAGCTTGATGAGATGCGTCGCCGCGGGCGTCGACTGGCCGGTGCGCAGCTTCGGGTCCGCGCCGGCGACGTTGAAATAGCGCAGGATGGTGTGCTTGAGGCCGTGCGCGCGCGAGACGTCGCGCAGCATCACCTCGGTCATCAGTTTGGACCAGCCATAAGGTGACAGCGGCGCCTTGTTGGCGTCCTCGTTCACCGGTGCATTATCCTGCTCGCCGTAGACCGCGGCGGTGGAGGAGAAGACGAAGTTCTTGACGCCGTGCTTCACCGCGCTCTCGATCAGCGCGCGCGAGGTGACGGTGTTGTTGAGATAATAGCCGAGCGGATCGGCGACCGATTCCGGCACGACGATGGAGCCGGCGAAATGGATGATGGAATCGACCTTGTGACGCTCGATCAGCGAGCCGACCAGCGCCTGGTTGCCCGCTTCGCCGACGATCAGCGGCACGCTCGACGGCAGCGCGAAGCGGAAACCGGTGCTCAGATTGTCGAGGACGACGACCGGCTCGCCCGCATCGGTGAGCTCGTGGACAGTATGGCTGCCGATATAGCCGGCGCCGCCGGTCACCAGGACGGTCATGGTCTGCATCCCTTCGCACGTGAGTACGAGGACGACGCTAGGGGCCGCGATATAAATGTCCGGTTAGTGATGGCGGGACCTGCCGAATTGCGTTCGACATCCTTAACAGGACGTATATGACAGGGATGCGAATGACCGACATCCTGTTCATCAAAACCTCGTCGCTGGGCGACGTGATCCACCACATGCCGGCCGTCAGCGACGCGCGGCGGCAGCACCCGCAGGCGCATATCGCCTGGGTGGTGGAGGAGGCGTTCGCGCCGCTGGCGCGGTTGCATCCGGGCGTGAACACCGTCATTCCGGTGGCGTCGCGGCGCTGGCGGCACGCGCCGTTCGCGGCGGCGACCTGGCGCGAGATCGGCGCGTTTCGCGCGGTGCTGCGCGCGCGCACCTATGACGCGGTGATCGACACCCAGGGACTGGCGCGCACGGCGCTGATCGCGCGCTTCGCCCATGGGCCGCGCTACGGTTACGACACCGCGAGCGTGCGCGAGCGCGCGGCGGCGTGGTTCTACGATAAGACGTTCCGTGTCGGCCGGCAGCTCCATGCGATCGAGCGCAACCGCGTGCTGACCGCGCTCGCGCTCGGCTACACGATGCGGTTTCCGCCGGATTACGGATTGCAGGAGCGGGTCGCGCAGACGCCGGGGAATCACGCCGTACTGCTGCATGCGACCGCGCAAGCCGGCAAGGAATGGCCGGAGGCGAACTGGATCGCGCTCGGCGGTCGGATCGCCGCGCGCGGCATCGAAGTGCTGCTGCCGTGGGGCAATGACCGCGAATGCGCGCGCGCCGAACGATTGGCGGCCGCGATCCCGAATGCGCGCGTGCCGGAACGTCAGCCGCTCGATGCGGTGGCGGCAATGCTCGCCGGCGCGCGCTTCGTCGTCGGCGTCGATACGGGACTCGTGCATCTCGCGGCGGCGCTGAACGTGCCGCTGGTGGCGATTTTCACCGGCAGCGTGCCGGCGCTGACCGGGCCGGTCGGCATCGCGCCGCTCGCCGTGGTGGGCGCGCAGGGATTGGTGCCGTCGGTCGGCGAGGTGGAAAAGGCGCTGGCGCTGGTTGAGGCTGAAGCGGTGCGGTAGCGCTTCCGAGGTCGACAGATTTAGTTGTTGTCATGCGCGGGCATGACCCGCGCATCCATCTTTCTCTTTCGTTGTTTTAAAACGGATTGCCGGGTCAAGCCCGGCAATGACAGCTGTTAAGTCAGAAGGTTTTTCACGAAATCGTCGAGATTGCCGCCGGTGAAGAAATGCCCGGCGATGCCGGCGGCATCGGCCGCCTGCATATCGGTGTGCTTGTCGCCGATCAGGAAGCTGTGCGCGCGATCGACCGGCCAGTGCTGCATCAGGTCGAGCAGCATGCCGGGCTTCGGCTTTCGCCAGTCGGAATCGCGGCGATAGGCCTCGACCTCGCCGTCGGCGAGCCACGGGCAATAGCGCGCATCGTCGATACGGCCGCCGGCGCGCGAGACTTCCTCGCGCATGTAGCGGTCGATCGCGGCGAGATCGTCTTCGGTGTAATAGCCGCGCGCGATGCCCGACTGGTTGGAGACGACGAACACCAGATAGCCGGCCGCATTGAGCCGCTTCACGGCATCGACGGCGCCCTCGATCCAGCGGAAGCGCTCGCGCGTCGCGACATAGCCCTCGTCGTGATTGAGCACGCCGTCGCGATCGAGGAACGCCGCGGGCCGGAGCGCGCTCATCCGTGTTTCGGTGGCCACGGCGTTTCCGGCACCGGCGTCAGCGGCGGCTTGCCAGCGAAATAAGCAAGCAGGTTGTCGACCACGAGCTGATCCATGGCGCGGCGCGTATGCGCTGACGCCGAACCGAGATGCGGCAGCAGCACGACATTCTCCATGGCCATCAGCTCTGCCGGCACATGCGGCTCGTTGACGAACACGTCGAGCCCTGCGGACAGAATGGTCTTGTTCTTCAGCGCTTCGATGAGAGCCGGTTCGTCGATCACCGAGCCGCGCGCCATGTTGATGACGATGCCGTTCGGTCCGAGCGCCTTCAGTACCTCGGCGTTGATCATGTTCCTGGTGGCGGCGCCGCCCGGCACGATCAGCATCAGCGTGTCGACATCGCGCGCCATGTCGAGGAGGTTGGGGTAGTATTTATAGGTCACGCCCTGTTGCGGATTGCGGCTGTGATAGACGACCGGCACGCCGAACGCTTCGAGCCGCTTGCCGATGGCGCGGCCGATGCGGCCCATGCCGACGATGCCGACCGTGCGGTCGCGCAATGTTCCGGGGCTGAGCCGGAACGCGCCCTGCGGCCATTTGCCTGCGCGCAGATGCTGCTCGCCCTGCGGCAGTTCGCGCACCGTCATCAGCAACAGGCCGAGCGCGGTGTCCGCGACTTCCTCGTTGAGCACGTCCGGCGTGTGGGTGACGGTGATGCCGTGCGCGCCGGCCCATTTCGCATCGATATGGTCGTAGCCGACGCCGAACGACGAAATGATCTTCAGCTTGGGAAACCGCTGCATGAACGCGGCGTCGATCTTGTTCGCCGTGTAGGCGACGGCGAGGCCGCTGATCTTGTCGGCGAGCGGGGCAAGGAAAGCGTCCGGATCCTTGGCGTCGATCAGCGTATGCAGCGTGACGGCATTGGCCAATCCATTGACGATGGTGGGCTTCTTGTGACCCACCAGCAGAACATCAGGCTTTCCGGACATGAAACATTCCCCGATCAAAATAGGCGGCGACACAGTCGCGAATAGCGGCAGCAAGAGTCAACGGCAGGTCGCTCACGCTTTTGGCCCATCAGGATTGCGGCCAGATATGCCGCAATCCGCGCACCGCGTCGTAGACGCGCGCGGGCGTGACGTCGGCGGTGCGCCGGTGGGCAACGGCGGGATTGCCCTCCTGCCGCGCGCGCTCGCGCGCCGCGTCGTCACCCGGAGGTTCGAGGATCGCGGCGACGGGATTGAGCGGCTTCCAGTGCCACGGGCTGGTCGGGCCGAAGATCGCGACGGTTGGCGTGCCGATCGCCGCGGCGACATGCATCAGCCCGGAATCGTTGGTGACGGCAGCGTCGGCGGCGGCGAGCGCCAGCACGGCATCGCGCAAATCAGTGCCCGTGAGGTTTTTCACCCGTGGCCCGCCGGTGGCGGCGATCCGTTCCGCGTCGGCGCTTTCCGCCGGGCTGCCGAGCACCCAGACCGACGCGCCGGCATCGGTGAGCGCCTTGGCGAGCGCGGCATAGTGCTCCGGCGGCCAGGCCTTGCCGGCGCCGACCGCGCCGGGGGCGAAGGCGATCACCGGCCGCGACGCATCGGCGAGGCCGTTGCGCGCGCGCCAG
This sequence comes from Pseudomonadota bacterium, assembly GCA_023386635.1. GTDB lineage: Bacteria > Pseudomonadota > Alphaproteobacteria > Rhizobiales > Xanthobacteraceae > Pseudolabrys. The sequence goes on along the minus strand of JAEWJH010000008.1, from coordinate 7,899 downwards.
GCGTCGATCTCGGCCTGCGGGACGATCAATTCCGGCAGCGGCCAGCCGGCCGGCAGCGGCGCGCCTTTCGGTAACGCGAGCGCGCCCATCTGGTCGATCATGCGCGGCACCTGCCGCTCGCCAGGGCGGATGTCGTTGAGCAGGCCGAGCCGCGCCTCGCCGAAAAAGCCGGTGCGGACCGGAATGCCGGCCAGCGCCGGCGCCAGCGCCGACTTCCAGGTGCGCAGCATGACGATGGCCTGGCCGTAGTGCTCTTGCCGCAGCCGCGCTGCCAGCGCCCGGTGGCGGCCAAGCGCCAGGCGGCGTCGCGGCAGGTCCCAGACAATGGCTTGCCGCAGGCCCGGCATATAATCCGCCAGCGGCGCGCACAATGTGCTCGACACCATGTCCACCGGCCGGTTCGGCTGCTGCTGGCGCAACAGTTTCACGATGGAATGCGCGCGGATGAAATCGCCGATCCACACGTAGGAGATCAGCAGAACCGGGGGAGGCGTGGATAGGTTCGAACTTAAATTCATTGATGAGTTGAACTGAGATTCTTTACTATAGGCCGTAACCGCCATTTGGCCGGGGATGACCGTTCACCGCACACCTGCCGGACCGTTGCGCATTCGGCAAGTCTTAGGCAAAGGATTTCGGACAAAGGATAGCGCATGTTGCTCGTCACCGGCGGCGCCGGGTTCATCGGCTCGAATATCGTCGCCAGCCTGAACGAGGCCGGCCGGACCGATGTGGTCGTCAACGACCGGCTCGGCAAAGGCGCGGACTCGCGCTGGCGCAACCTGGCGAAGCGCCAGCTTGCCGATGTGGTGCCGCCCGCGGCGCTGATGTCCTGGCTCGACGGCCGCAAGCTCGACGCCGTGATCCATATGGGCGCGATCTCCTCGACCACGGCGGACGATGCCGATGAGGTGATCGAAAACAATTTCCGGTTGTCGCTTCGGCTGCTCGACTGGTGCACGGAAAACCGCACGCCGTTTATCTATGCGTCGTCGGCGGCCACCTATGGCGAGGGCGAGCAGGGCTTCGTCGACGACTGGTCGCTCGAGGCGCTGCGCAAGCTGCGGCCGCTCAATCTCTACGGCTGGAGCAAGAGCCTGTTCGATCTCGCGCTGGTCGATCGCGTGGTGAAGAAGCAGCCGCTGCCGCCGCAATGGGCCGGGCTGAAGTTCTTCAACGTGTTCGGGCCGAACGAATATCACAAGGGTCCGATGGCGAGCGTGCTCGCCAAGGTGTTCGACAGCGCAAAATCGGGCGAGCCGGTGCGGCTGTTCAAGTCGCATCGTGACGGCATCGCCGATGGCGATCAGCGCCGCGACTTCATCTATGTGGAAGACGCGGTGGCGGTGGTGCAGTGGCTGCTCAAGACGCCTTCGGTGTCGGGGCTCTTCAATGTCGGCACCGGGCAGGCGCGCAGCTTCCGCGAGATGATCACCGCGATGTTTGCGGCGCTCGGCCGCGCGCCGAATATCGAATATGTCGACATGCCGGTGTCGATCCGCGATCAGTATCAGTACTTCACGCAGGCGAGCGCGGAGAACCTGCGCCGCGCCGGTTACAACGGCGGCTTCCAGCCGCTGGAGGATACAGTCGCGCGCTACGTCACCCGGTATCTCGACCGCACCGACCGGTATCGCTGATGTTCGATTTCGAAAAACACTTGTCGGCGCTGGGACGGCAGACTGTCCTGGTGGTCGGCGACTTGATGCTCGACGAATTCGTCTATGGCGACGTGTCGCGCATCTCGCCCGAGGCGCCGACGCCGGTGATCGCGGTCAACCGTACCGAGACTGTGATCGGCGGCGCCGGGAATGTCGCGCGCAACATCGCCGCGCTCGGCGCGCGCTGCATCTTCGTCGGCGTCGTCGGTGACGACGAGGGCGGCCAGATGGTGACGGCAACGCTCAACGGCGAGAAGAAGATCGAAGCGCATCTTGTGATCGATGCGACGCGCCCGACCACGCGCAAGGTGCGCTTCGTGTCGGAGCATCATTCGACGCATCTGCTGCGCGCCGACTGGGAGATGGCGCAGCCGGTCGCGCCCGCGAACGAGCGCAAGCTGATCGAGCTGGCGCTCAACGTGCTGCCGAAGGTTGGCGCGGTGGTGTTGTCGGATTACGCCAAGGGCGCGCTGACGCCGGGCCTGATCCGCGCCGTGATCGACGCCGCCAACAAAGCCGGCAAGCCGGTGATCGTCGATCCCAAGGCCAAGGACTATTCCATTTACGCCGGCGCGACGCTGATCAAGCCGAACCGCAAGGAGCTTGCCGACGCGACGCGCATGGCTGCGATCACGGACGGCGATGTCGCTACGGCCGCCGCATCGCTGATGCAGGCGGTGGCGACGCGCGCGGTGCTGGTGACGCGCAGCGAAGCGGGCATGACGCTGGTGACCGACAAGGCCGCGCCGGTGCATGTGCCGGCCTATCCGGTGCGCATTCGCGACGTGTCCGGCGCCGGCGACACGGTGGTGGCGGTGCTCGCTCTGATGCTCGCCATGAAGGCGGATTTCGAGGCGGCGATGCGCGCGGCCAACGCCGCCGCGTCGGTGGTGGTCGGCAAGCGCGGCACGGCGACCGCGACGGTCGCGGAGTTGCGCTCGCGCATCCTGCCGGCGTCCACGCTGGCCGCCGAGGAGAAGATCATCTTCGACTGGTCGCTGATCGACGAGCGGCTGGCGGACTGGCGGCGCGCGGGCCTGCGCATCGGCTTCACCAACGGCTGCTTCGATCTGCTGCATCCGGGGCATGTGAAAATCCTCGCCGGCGCGCGCGGCGCCTGCGACCGGTTGATCGTCGGCTTGAACGGCGATGCTTCGGTGACGCGGCTCAAAGGGCAGGGCCGGCCGGTGCAGGACGCGCAATCGCGCGCCGAGGTGCTGGCGGCGTTGGAGGCGGTCGATCTCGTCGTCGTGTTCGACGAGGACACGCCGCTGAAACTGATCGAGCGCGTGCGCCCGACGGTGCTGGTCAAAGGCGCCGACTACAAGGAAGACGAAGTGGTCGGCGGCGATGTCGTGCGCAAGAATGGCGGCGAGGTCGTACTGATCGAACTGGTGCCCGGCCAATCGACGACGCGCATCGTCGAGCGCACGCGGGTCAACGGCGACAAGATCAAGTAGCCAAGCAGACGAAAGCAGACCGTGGCCCGCGCATTTCCGCCTAATGAAGAGCAGGAACTGATCCGTCGGTTCTTTGGCGACACGCCCGGCTTCTTCGTCGAGGTCGGCGCCAACGATCCGCATGCGCGCTCGCAGACTTATCATCTCGAACAGAGCGGCTGGACCGGTCTGCTCATCGAGCCGCAGCCTGACCTCGCCGATGCGCTGCGCGCGAACCGCCGCGCCAAGGTGTTCGCGGTGGCATGCTCAAGCCCCGCGCATGATGGCGATACGCTCACCTTGCATGTGGCCGGGCCGCTGTCGTCGCTCAACCGCGAGCGGATGGCGCCGGGGACGGTGCCGGATGGGACGATCGCCGTGCCGGTGCGCACGCTCGACCGCGTGCTGGCGGAAGGCGGCGCGGAGCCGGGTTTCGATTTTCTCTCGATCGATGTGGAAGGCCATGAGCTCGAAGTGCTTTCCGGCTTCGACGCGCGACGCTGGCGGCCGCGGCTGATCCTGCTGGAGGATCACGTCGAGAATCTCGCCAGGCACCGGGCCGTGCGGGCGATGGGCTATCGGCTGATCCGCCGCTACGAGAACAATGGCTGGTACGTGCCCGAGGACGCGCCGCAGCGCATCGCCTCCGGCGACCGTTGGGAAATCGTGCGCAAATATTATCTCGCGCTGCCGTTCCGCATCATCCGCAATGCATTGCGCGCAATGCGGAAAGGCTAGGACTTCGTCTCCCGCCGCAGCGGTTCGCTCTGCGGCGGCTGCCAGTTCTGAGTCTGCTCGTAGCGCTTGGCGTAGCGGTAGAACGTGCCCTCGAAATTACCGAAAGCGATGACGAAGCCGGCCCAGCCGTCGACGAAGCCCTTCTTGAAGATGTAGTGCTTGATGAACGACCACAGGCCGTGGCCGAAGGCGCTCGCCATCGACACCTTCTTGTGCGCGATCTTCGGCACGCCGAGCGAGGAGTAGCGGTTCATCTTGTGTATGACCTCCTCGAGATTGCGGAACGGGAACTGCCAGATCGCATTCTGCAGCACGCCGATCGGCTTGCCGCTCAGGTTTTCGTAACCCTCGTGCACCGGCTCGAGCGTGTAGCGCATCGCGCCGTTTTTAAAGAGCTGCGGCTGGCGGAAGTTCGGGTACCAGCCGGAACCTTTGATCCAGCGGCCCATCATGAAACTGCGACGCGGCACGCGATAGACGTCGTTTGGCGGATGGCCGGCGATCAGCGCCAGGATCTCGTCGCGCACGGGAGCGGTGCACCGTTCGTCCGAATCGAGGCTGAAGATCCAGTCGCCTGTGCATTGCGCGATAGCCTTGTTGCGCAGGTCGCCGAAGCCCTGGAACGGGATCTGCACCACCCGCGCGCCGAGCGCGGTGGCGCGCTCTGCCGTGCCGTCCGTGCTGCCGGAATCGGCCACGACGATCTCGTCGGCCCAGAGCACGCTCGACACCGCGGCGTCGATCTTCTCGGCTTCGTTGTAGGCGATGATATAGGCGGTGATGGTGGGCATAAAATCTTCAAATTTCGAGAAAGTTGGCGCTGATGGCGGGCACTCAATATCACGATTCAAAGTCCAAAAATGCCCCAACGGTTTGATTATTCAAAAAAACGGAGGTTGCCTAGTTCGGTTCAAAAACGGCCCATAATAAAGGATTTTCTGGCTTGATTCTCCGCAAATCAACGTTTGATGATCCCCGCTTTTCAAACGCGCCGGTCTTCCCGCGGCTCTGTCTTTGACTCCACACGAATTGAGTGTTTATTCAGACAGCGCTTTTGGGAGCTTTCTATGCTCGTGCAGTCGCCTTATGGCACCCCAAATTTCATTGCCTATGCTAAGGCCAGCAGGCCTTGGCTAGAGGCGCGGCGCTGGCCAGATGGTCCGGTTTGCCCGTACTGCCGTTTTGCAAAGGCGTACACAAACAAGGCGAAGCTCGGGTTCTATCGCTGCGCACGGCCGCGGTGTCGGAAGGACTTCACAGTCCTATCCGGGACGCTGATGGAACGGAGTCACATTTCGATCGATAAGTGGCTCGCCGCGCTATGGCTTGCAGCAGGATCCCGTGACAAGCTGACTGCCGAGTATCTCCAGCAGGAATTAGCCATCGGTTACAAATCAGCCTGGTATCTGGCGGATCGTCTGTTAGAGGTAAAACAACGTAGTCGGCTCCCTGCTAAGCCTAAAGGTGAGCGGCGCAAGGTTCGCCCTTCTCAGCCGGTTCTCCCAGCTGAGACAGATCAGCCGATACGCTCGGCGATATACCCGGGGATTTGGAAACCGAAACAGCGGTAAGCCGAAAGACTGATTATCGCACTTTGCCATTTTTGATCTTTGACAGGATTTTTCTGATGCGCCGTCCTTTAATGGGAGCGGCGGGCGTTCTCAGAACTGTTTTTACGAGTTTTTCGAAGCGATTGATCACTTCAAGTCGACTGAAAGATTTTGGCTGACGCTTTTTCATACGGAAAGTCGTCTCGATTGTGGAGCGCTCGCAAGCCAGCGGGCTACTTGGTGTTCTAGCTGATCTTTCGCTCGACGATTCCGTTCATCTAGCTCACGTTACGTCCGCATTCGCTCTAGCTTGGACCATGATAGGGGCTGAGACTTGCAGCCTTGAAAAAAGAGCATGGGGGCTTTTGTGCTGATTTGGCTTCGTTTCGCAATTTGCCAATTTGGCATACGCCGACCTCTTGGAAGCACCAACCGCCGGTTCGAACCATCCGATTTTAGTCTGGTTGTTCTTTACTCCCGACGTTGGATTGATATTGTCGTTTCTGGAACGGAAAGACCGTTCTGGGGCGTGAGAACCCCTCGGTTGGCGGCCTGAAGTGCGCCGTGAAGCACTCCTCGATCTTTATGGTCGGGGAGGCATGTGCGTATGTCCAAGGCGAAAGCCCAAAGGCGCATGCGGCTCTCCTAACCGAGGCTTCTCAACTCCCCGATCACCAGGCGGGGGAGCGGTGTAATGCTACTTTTCAAAAATCTTATGGCGGGAATAATTGGCGCGGCTGTCATAACGCTTCCAGCTTCGGCCCAATATTATGGAAAATATTATAACAATAATAAAATACGCGGCCACGTCCCGGAGTGGTTCGAAATCGAATCTGATGTGGGGTCGATCTTTCGCATCGACATGAAGTCGATTCAGCACCCGTTTGGGACCGACCCAAACGCCAGGGGAAGCGCTGTTGACGGCTATAAGCCAATCGGAATCCAAGTCGATATGGTCGATGTTATCGTTCTTGGGCCGGACGATGATCTGTTCGAATTTCGGTTTACTTGCCACGGGAAGGTTATCACGTTCTTCCCATCAACATCGACGAATATCGCGCCGCGATCAATGATGGGAGCAATCGAACGGGCCGTTTGTAAAGACAAACAGTATTGATCGCCCTGAAAATTCATCCGTCAATAAATCGGATTCTGATGGTGTGTTCAAACGATTTTTTCTAGCGACTATATTTCTTGCGGCAATTCGATGGTTGCTTATGCGAAATCTGATGCCGAATTATTCGGCGTGCGGAGGTAGCAGCCCAAAATGCGTTGAAAGACCCAAAGAAAGTAAAGCTGATAGATAGAGTGTTTGGGTGTCAATCCTTATGCGGTGCGTCCGTCTAATTGGAAGGCGCCTACCGAAGCAGAATGCGACGAATTGCAGCATTCGATCGGATTGTCGCCAATGAAACGTCCCCCGGATGCGATTACATCAAATCCCGGTAGCAGCGTGAACATCCAACAAGGGACTTTGAAGCTGTCGCGGTCAGGCCGCTATGCAGAGCAACCGATAGGGGTCACAAACTCCGGAACGACCATTCATTCGGTCGAAAATAGAGTTTGGGTTCTTTCGTGGTGACGAACTGCTCGCGGCAAAGCGAAGTTGAGCGAGTGAAATTGATGCTGGTCAAACTGCCTATATAAGTGTTCTGTCCTTAAACGCCCCAGGCGCGACGAATTCGAAGTGTCGCATTGTAAAGTAATGCTAATCCAGTTCGCAGGTGTGCTGAAGTATAGACTGTTGGCCGGGTGGCGACAAAGGTAAGCTTTTGAGAGGAAAATTAGTGTCGGAGCCGACAACATTATTCAGGTTGTGTTTCTCCCTGCTTTAAGATGTGAATAATTTGCGCGACCTGTCTCCAGAGCGTGATTTCGTATCGCTGCAGTCGATCGAATACTGGACCGCTGCGGTTCGATAATCTGATGAATGTTTCCGCGATGTCGGCCTTGGCGCGCTCCTCGCGACTGCCGTGTTTCTCGACAACGATGAGCTGATCGCCGTTTGGAACGAGGGTGAGCTCGGGCGGAAGCGGGGATGGTACGTGGATGGATAGCAGTCCGTTTTCGATCGCAGTCGATCGCCGTAACCGCCAGAGCAACGAGCAGAGTCGGCCGATCAACTCCTCATCCGCTGGCCCCTGCGAGAGATAGTGGCGGCGGATTCGCGATTGAAACGAGCGATATTCGTCGGGATCCTCGATGCCATTGATAACCGTCGCGGTCATGCCATGTTTAAGTGCGTTGGAACGCGAGCGCATTTTTCCCGCAAGGGTTCTTGGACCGGTGCTCTGCTTCGCGTTCCTACGGTTAGCCGCAATTTGACGGGGCGATGCCATCAGTTCTTCTCACTCGCCGTTTCCGCCTTTTGGTGGCGCTGTGCTCCTGTCGACTCCGCCCAGAGATCGTGCGCGATCGGTAACGGATCAATGTCCATGTCGATCCACCAAGCAATTTCGTTGCCGCTGTCATGAAGCTGACGATGGTGTGTCCGGCACAGCGGCACGGTGA